>NZ_JAUSNF010000042.1 GCF_030646255.1 Candidatus Burarchaeum sp.
AGAAACATATTCACTGAGTTTTTTACCCATAATATCCATTCATACCACCTCGGCTTATTACGACGGCTATCGAGATAGTGCCTATTAATCTTTTCGGTGCTCTCCACACCTCAGCCAGGGGTCAGAAGTCGAATAAAAGCGAGCCGCAAAGCGCGATTTGCACAAGGAAAGCCGTGATGCCCGTAATCAAAAGAAGCAGCAGGGCAGTCTGCAGCGAGCTTAGGAGCGCGGAAAGCTGCGTGTGCGTGTTGGTCAGCTCGGCCCTGTAATCTTTAATCTGCAGGCCCATGCCAGCCAGGTCGCTGGCAGTCGAGTTGAGCGAGTCGCGCATCTCGAGGAGGTTTGCTGAGGCAGAATGCATACTTAATGAAGAAGCGCGGAGGTTCTCGGTAACAGTGTCAAACTTAAGTAGGGGTAGGACTGAGCCGACGCCCTCGAGCGAGGAGGCGAGCTCATCGGAGCTTGCCGCATAGGCTAGAAGTGCATCGTTCACATCGCTTATGGCTGCAGCAGGTTTTTCATTCACCATGGAGCTCGCATTCATTGCGCCAGCCTCGGCTGAAAGAAGAACTGCATCTATGTGCGTGAACTGCGCATCGCTGGCCTTCTGCATGTTGCCTATGGCAGGCGCGAGAATGAAGTAGGCCAGGAGCGTAAAAAGTATGCCCATGCAGCTCATGCCTATGCCTGCCAGGGCGAGGAACTTTCGTATGTACGGGGAATAGCGGTAATGGGCCATCTAGCTAGGATTAAAGGCGAAAGAATAAAAATAAAAGAAGGGCCTCAGCCCGCATTGGCTTGGAGCAGAGGCCGGTCAGTGCGTTTACTTTTTCTTCAGCCTGCCGAGGAATTGGTTGATGTCGCCGCTCCGCTCCTTGGAGGCCTGCGCAACCGCATCCTTCATGCCCAGACCGAATGCAAGGCCGAATGCCAGTGCAATGGCCAGCGCAAAGGCGGAGACGAGTGTCGTGAGCAGGTTGCTGAGTATCAGGACTAACGCATCCATGCCGAGCGATTCAAACACAGAGACAAGCGCCAGGTAAACGATAAAGCCCTCTGCGCACATGGCAATCATGCCAGAGAACAGGATGCCTTTCGCCTCCTTTATTCTGTCGCTCACATAGTCTCCGATTATGAGGCCCACTGACAGGATAATCACTGCCCAGATTACGGTTTTTATGACGTTCACGAAGTCAGCCGCGTACGCACTCACAACATCCATATTGGCCGTGAGGGCGCCTTGGGACAGGAATATCATGAAGACCGAGAGTTTCACCAGGGTCACGATGACGGCGATAGGCGAAATGCCTACAATCGCGTCATGAAGCCCATGATCCCGGAGCCAGCGCTCTATTTTTGACATCTTGAACCCGTACTTCACAAGTCCGCCCACCAGCTGGGCCACGAAGGGACCTAGAAGGACGAGTATCAGGCCTATCAAGACGTGGCTGTTGCCTTGGTACCACAGCATGAAGTTCGTTACTATATCCACCACCATTACATCACCACGAGAGAACGTACGCTATTGCCGGCGCATATGTCTCATTCTACGCCGACCTGCGCATAACCTCTCGCGTACGGGGTTCGGGCGTGCCCTATTTAAACCCATGCTCGTCATTTGACGAACTAGCTTGTAAGGAGCTTTGCTGGGCTAAGGATTAGTGAAAATGAACTGCAACGAGGCCTTGTCATCCAGCTTGCAGAAGCCGTACCGCTCGAACTGCACAACCTCGCCCGGCTTAATCTGCACGCCGTCAGGCTCAACAAGGCCCTGCTCGACAAGCAGGCTCTTCTCGTCATATTCGCCGCTCTCGCGCAGCAGGTCGCGCGGCACGAGCACAATTGCCTTCAGCGCCTTGTCATTCACCCACTGGAGCTTCTTCTCGGGCAGGGGTTCCTCGCCTGCATAAGTGCCAGTCAGGCCGCCCGCAGCCTTGCCTTCGAGCTTGACGTTGTAGAGCCCCTTGAGCCTGAATGTCTCGCCCTGCTTGAGATTGGCCGCATCTGCGCCAGCTATGAAGAACGTGCCGCGGGCATTCATTGTGCGGAAGCCTGCCTTTTCATCTGCAGGATGGCGCTTGAGCTTGGCCTCCCTGGCCGGCGCGCCCTTTACCTCGAGCTTGACCGGCAAGGCGACGAAATAGTAGCGCATTGCTGTCGGGTCGAGCAGGCGCTTATTCTCGACGAGCAGCGCCTCCATGCTCGGTTCGCTCTCGGCCTTGCCCATCCCGAACGAGAGGACGAATTTTTTGATGGCCTCGGGCAGTATGCCGCGCCTCCGCAGTGCTGCCAAGGTTGGAAGCCTTGGGTCATCCCAGCCCTGCACTTTTCCCTCGGCAATTAGCGGTGTGATAAGGCGCTTGCTTATGGGCGCATTCTTAATTGCAAGGCGCGAGAATTCTATGAGCATGGGCTTGCGCAGCCCGAGCACATCGAGAATGGAATAATAGAGCTCGTCGCGCAGCTCGTACTCCTTTGTGCGCATTGCATGCGTCACGCCCTCGAGCGAGTCCATTATGGGCGCCTCGAAATCATAGAGCGGCCAGAGCCTGTACTGGAGCCCCTGCCTGTAATGCCGCTTCTCAATTATCCTGAAGAGCACCGGGTCGCGCATGACGGTGTTGGCCGCATCCATCTCGCCGTGGAAGCGCAGCACGCCCTGCTCATGCTTGCCATTGCCCTCGACCATCTGCCTCCACATGTGCGTGCTTTCGCTGTGCTTGCGGTCCCTGCATTCGCAGCCCTCGCCAAGCCCGCGCTTCTGCCTCATCTCGTCCTGCGGGCACGTGCAGATGTAGGCATCGCCCGAGTCGATGAGCTGTTCGGCATAATTATAGAGCACGGGCATGCTGTCGCTCGTGTAAGTCTCGGCATCCCATTTTATGCCGAGCCACGCAAGGCCTTCCTTTATGGCATCAACATACTCCTGGCTTTCCTTCTCTGGATTAGTGTCATCGAAGCGCAGGAGCATCCTGCCCCCATATGCACGGGCAGCCTCGTAATCAAGCCAGGCAGCCTTTGCATGGCCTATGTGCGGGTAGCCGCTGGGCTCGGGCGGGAAGCGCGTGACCACTGCGCCCTGCTCGGCGTTGGGCAGCTTCACGGTGCGCTCCTCCTTTTTCTTTTCCTCGAATGAATAGTGCTTGAGCGCGGCCTCAAGCTCGGGCTTCTTCATCGCATTGACTTTTGTGACTATCTCATTGGCTTTCTGCATCACTTCCTTCATTTTGCCCTTTGCCTCGGGCATCTCGGCCAGCATCTTGCCCACGACTGCCGTTGGCTGCGCCTTGCCGTAGTCGTGCGCGTTCTTGAGCGCGAACTTCAGGAGGATGTCTTCGACGGATGCCATGGAAATCCAATGCCTACTTCAAGCGAAGCTTTATTAATGAAAAAACCTATAATCCTATCTATGTTTGAGGCAGCGAAGCGCATATATCCCGATCCAGCGGAGCGGCAGTTTCGGCATGCCGTAGAAACGTATTCATTGACCGAGCTCCAGGCCTTCCTGCTGGGGCACAAGGAAGAATATGCACAGCAGCCTGTCGTGCTGGCCGTTGTAGAAGAACTGCGCAGGTTCATCAAAGATATGGATCTTGTGCTTAATGGAAAACATAATGTGCCCGAAGGAATCGATGCGACTGCATACGCGGAGCAGCAGGATGCGGCTTATCGGCGCGTAGGGCATTTAAAAAATTTTACAGGCCTTAAAGATGATGCCGAACTCTGCCTCCTCTACCTTAGCATGGCATTCGGCGGCAAGGTCAGTGAACGTGCAGATTCTCTCCTTATGGCAGACCAACACATAGTAAGAACCGTAAGGTGCGCACCGTTTATTCTCGGAGAGCCGCTTGCAAAAGAAGCAAAAGACTGGCTTGATAAAAATCTTGACAAGATAATGTCGCATAATGAACTCGGGCCGAGCGAGCTCATGTATATATTCATGGGCGGCCTGATTGATGATTCTTCGCAAACTGATGGCCCTTCGCAAATCCGCGAAGCAGTTTTTGACCTGACACTTAGCGCATCGCGGAAGAATGAGGCGTTTACTGCTTCAGCTGCGGTGTGCCTCGTAAGGGCCATGATTGGCAAGACAGGGACAGAACACGAAGGAAAGCTCCTGCAGCCCCTGCCTGAACTGCTGCTCAAGCTTGCCGAAACGCACTGGCGTGATACTGAGCGAATGTTTTCAATCGTATCTGCGGTTTTCCATCGCTTCTACTGGAAAGACGGATATTCCGCGTCTGTTCTTTATGATTTCACGATGCGGCTTGCCCAAATATCCGAACTTGCAAGGTTGTTCGTTGGTAAGGAATATATCAAGGGCTATAAGAAGGGGAAATTAAAAAATGCGGAACTTTTGGAAAAAGGCTGCGTGCAGCTCGTGCGCGATGCAAAGACAGACCGCCTCCTATCCTTTTTCCTCTTTTACTTCAATGCCAGCATGTCTGAGCGTGTGATGGAGATCCTGGAGAAACTGGCGCAGGCCGAGCCTGCAAGGTTTCTCAAGTTTTTGGATAATCTTCAAGAAGGCGACAAAAGGGGGACATTTGTTGTGACTTTGAAATTACTAGCGCAGGAGAGCCTTGCGAACAGGCGGGAAGTTATTCCATTTCCGCCAAAGCAAGTTCCTGTCCCTCAGCAAACTGCAACTGGTCCAGACAAACTAAGACCAAGAGGCCAGATACGCATCTACGGCAAATAAGCATTATTTTTAGCGTCTCCTCGCAAAACCGGCCGGCTCAATTCCCATCAATTCCATCAGCTCAGCCGTTCTTCCAGTTACGAGCACCTTCGCCTTCGCGAGCTCTGCCAGGTTGCGCGAGCGCGTGAGGAACATGGCAATCTTGAGCGAGTCAATCCATGAGCTTAGCTCGCGCGCAACGCCCTTTGCGCCGCCCTTATTCACTGCGACCAGGAATGGATAGGCTGCTGCGCCGTAGCTTGCGCCGAGCGCAATGCCTTTCGCAACATCGAGGCCGCTCCGGATTCCACCGGATGCGACTATGGGCAGCCGCGTGCTTCTGGCCACATCAGCCACTGCGGCTGCTGTCGGAATGCCCCAGTCCCAGTACTCGCAGTGCGCGCCCCTTCCGCGCTCTATCTCAACTGCGCTCCAGCTCGTGCCCCCTGCGCCGCTCACGTCGATGTATTTTACGCCCGCTTCCGCGAGCTGCTTTGCAACATGGGCTGAAAGGCCTGAGCCGACCTCTTTTGCTATTACTGGCACGTCAAGCTTTGAGCACAGATGGCGAAGGGCAGCAAAGCAGCCTCTGAAATCCTTATCGCCCTCAGGCTGCATGACTTCCTGCAAAGGGTTCAAGTGCACGGCAAGCGCATCAGCCCCTATCTGTTCGAGTGCCTGCACAATCTGGTCTGCCTTGTAGTGCTTGAGCTGGTAAATGCCAATGTTGCCGAAAATCGGTATGCTGGGCGCAACCTTGCGTATCTTGTAGCTGGGCGCGAGCTCCCATCTCTCAATCATGGCCCTCTGCGAGCCCACGCCCATCGCAAGCCCGAGCTCCTCTGCGGCCTGCGCCAGCGCCATGTTTATCTTCTCTGCGCCGGCATAGCCGCCGGTCATGCTCGATATTATTATGGGCGCGGAAATGTGCTTGCCGAAAATCTTGGAGCGCGTGTCTATTGCCGAAAAGTCGAGTTCCGGCAGGGCATTGTGCACGAAATCTATGTCCTCAAAGCCTGCGCACTTGCACCTGTGCTGCACGTCCTTCCAAAGCGTGACCTCGACGTGCTCGGCCTTGCGCTTCACTGTTTTTCCATCCTGCCTGCGCATGTTTTTCCTATGGGGAAAAGGCTTAATAAAGGCAAGCCCTTGAAATTAAAACATGCGATTGGCGAAGGCGCAGATAGGCATTGAGATGATGGCCATAGTGGCAGTGATGATGCTTCTCCTGCTGCCCCTCACCTATATTCTTCTGGTGCGCGGCGGGCAGTTCAACGAGCAGGTAGCCATTGCAAAGTCTGACGAGAATGCCGCAAGAATAGCCGCCACCGCCAACTCGGTCGGCAGGATGGGGCCTGGCTCGAAAGTCGTCTTGCAGGTCGATTCGCCCGAGGGCATCATTGCGGCAGGGGCCATCGGCGGAGGGAGCGCCATCGACGCTGAGCCATGGGGCGAGCTTTCCTTCAGGCTCAGGACGAGCTATGGGGAGGGCGACGTTGTCAGCATGTCCGACTTCCCGCTCACGCCCGGACCGCTTTTCGATTCTTTGCAGCTTCCCGGCACGCACTATATCGCAATAGAGGCGCTCAGCGGCGGGACTGTGCAGATAGGCAGTGCAATGTCATAAGCAACTATTAAACGCGGCGAGTTTATGCGGATTTTCAACACGCTTTCCGGTGACAAGGAAGATTTCACGACGCCCGACGGCAAGGTGGGCATGTATGTGTGCGGGCCTACCGTATATGATATGCCGCACCTGGGCCATGCGCGCGTGGAGATTGTATTTGACATTGTGCGGCGCTGGCTCGAGTATAGGCACTTTGACGTAACCTATGTGCAGAACATCACGGACGTGGATGACAAGATAATCAGGAGGGCTGGCGAGCAGGGCATCAGCGAGAAGGAGCTGGCTGAAAAATATACGAAAGTTTTCTTTGCAGACTGCAAGAAGCTCGGCGTGAAGCCCTCGACCAGCTACCCGCGGGCTACCGAGCACATTCCTGGAATGATTGCGCTCGTGCAGAAGCTTTTGGAGAACGGGCATGCATACGTAGTTGAGGACGCGGGCGTTTACTATGACATTTCGAAGTTCGCGGAGTATGGAAAGCTTTCGCACCAGTCTACTGAGCAGCTGAAGGCCGGCGCGCGCGTTGAGGTTGAGGAACGCAAGCGCAACCCGCTCGACTTTGCGCTCTGGAAAAGCGCCAAGCCCGATGAGCCCTCATGGGACTCGCCCTGGGGCAAGGGCAGGCCTGGCTGGCACATCGAGTGCTCTGTCATGAGCGCCAAATATGTTGAGAGGCTTGACATCCACGGCGGGGGCCGCGACTTGATTTTCCCGCACCACGAGAATGAGATGGCGCAGAGCGAGGGCGCCTATGGCAAGCAGTTCGCGCGCTTCTGGATGCACAACGGCTTCATCAATGTGAACAGCGAGAAGATGAGCAAGTCGCTGGGCAACTTCAAGACTATACGCGCAGTGCTGAAGGGCCATGAGGCTGAAGCAGTCCGTTTATTCATGCTTTCCACCCATTACAGGGGGCCGATTGACTTCACGCCCGAGCAGCTGGACCAGGCTGCGAGCTCGCTTGAAGGGCTGCGCAGGACTAAGGAGCTGGCTGAGGAAGCGCTTGCAAGGGGCAGAACTGAAGGCGAGCCGATCAAAAAGAGAGTGAAGGAAGTTGTGAAGAAGTTTGAAGAGGCGATGGACGATGATTTTACAACACCGAATGCGCTCGCGGTGCTCTACGAACTTTCCTCGCTGATAAACGAGAACCTAGATAAAACGCCTGCTAAAGACCTCGCCTACGCACTCTCCAAATACAAGAAGCTGGCAGGCGTGCTGGGGCTGAAGCTCAAGCCGAAGAAGGTGAAGGCGCGCAGGATAGGCCCGCAGCTGCCTGCGTTTGTGAATGAAGTGCACGGAAAAATACGCGCTGCCACAAACGAAATTCCGCTTCCTTCCGATTTGCCAAAGGGCGAGGACGACCTCATCACCCATCTCGTTGACCTGCGCGGCGAGGTGCGCAAGAAGGGGCTCTATGCCATAAGCGACGAGATTCGCGCCAAGCTGGGCGGGATGGGCGTTGTGATTGAGGATACCGCGCAGGGCGCGAAGTGGCGGCGCTATTAAACTTTTTTAAACCCGCGGGGCATAAGAAGCGCATGGAAAAACTCAAAGTCTACGTTACCCGCAGGATTCCCGAGGCAGGCCTGAAGAAGCTGCACGGGCTTTTCGATGTCAAGGTGCACGAGGGCCAGATGCCCCCGGCGCGCGAGGAGCTGCTCGAAAATGTGAAGGGCGTTGACGGGCTGCTGTGCCTGCTCACGGACAAGATTGACGCTGAAGTGATGGATGCTGCAGGAAAACAGTTGCGCGTAATCTCAAACTATGCAGTCGGCTACAACAACATTGACGTTAAAGCCGCAAGCGAGCGCGGAATTCTCGTTACTAACACGCCGGGCGTGCTGACCGAGACTACGGCTGACTTGGCCTGGGCTTTGCTCATGGCAATTTCGAGGCGGATTGTGGAAGCTGACAAATACCTGCGGGCGGGCAAGTGGAAGACCTGGGAGCCCCAGCTGCTTCTTGGCACTGACATTTACGGCAAGACCTTGGGCGTGATTGGGATGGGCCGCATAGGCACGGCGGTTGCAAGGCGCGCAAAAGGCTTCAATATGAAAATACTTACTGCATCTACGGAGGCTGACAGGAAGAATGCTGATGAGGTTGGCGCAGAGATGGTGCCCCTTGAGCAGCTGCTGCGCGAGAGCGACTTCATCACGGTCCATGTGCCGCTCATGCCCGAGACCACGAAAATGCTGGGCGAGAAGCAGTTTGCCATGATGAAGCCCACGGCTTACCTGATAAATGACGCGCGGGGCGAGATTATTGACGAGCAGGCGCTCGTAAAGGCGCTGAAGGAGAAGCGCATTGCGGGCGCTGCGCTTGACGTTTACGAGAAGGAGCCCATAGGTGCGGATAATCCGCTTGTCGGCCTAGACAATGTAGTAATAGTGCCGCACATTGGCAGTGCGAGCCGCGAGACACGGGACAAGATGGCCGAGATGGCCGCAGAGAACGTGCTAACTGCGCTGACGGGCAAGCCTGTCCCGAACCCGGTCAATCCTGAAGTGATGAAAAAATAAAAAATCAAAAGACCTGCTTGCAGAGAGCCTCGGCAAGCGCATCCGCCAGGACCTCATCAGCCGCATACGTCATCCTTCCATCCCTCATGCCAAGGCAGAGCTCGCGGCCGGTCTCGTGGCGCACCTCATTCGCTATCGCCTCCCTCTGCCGCTCCCTGTCGCGCTGGTAGTGCGCGTCGAACTCGTACATTAGCGCAAGCGCGAGCTTGGTCAGCATCATCCTCCTGGCGCCGTCGCACTGCCCGTGTATTTCCTCTGTTTTCGCCTTCTGGAATTTTGCGAGATTGTCAAGCCTCTGCGCCTTTATGACGTCTATCCCATAGCTGGCTAAGATGAAGCCCAGCGAGATTGTGGAGGCCGCAAAGGCAACGAAGTTCGGCCAGAAGGCGTTTGTTATGTTCTGCCAGAAGTTCGCGGCCTCGCCGATGACGCCCATGCTTAGCACTCCGAACGCAATCTTGTTCAGCAGCCCCTTTATGGCGTGCGGCAGCAGGAAGTTCTCGATTTCTTTCGACTTCCGTACAACATGCTCCCGCACATGGAGAAGGCGCTCGTGCTCCCGTTTCCTCATCGCCTCCACATCATAGCTGAAGCTGTCTATCCTCATGAGTGCGCGGGTGAGGAACTGCACGTGCTTCGCAATGTCCTTGAGTTCCTTGCGCGTCTTCCCAGAAGTGCTGTTGCGGCACTCGTCCTTGAGAAGCAGGTAGTCGTTCAGTTCCGAACCTGCATGGGCGTGCCCGTTCATGCGTATGCACTTGGCCCGCGCAGAGGCGGCTTCCATGAGGTCGACCACGGTGATGTCGCGCGGAGGCCGCGCGCGAGGATATGCTACTTCACAATGCCCTGCTTTCGGAGTCACATCCATCTCATCGCGCTTTTTCCCGCTCCCATCTTCGCCGTTGCCCGAGCCCTTCCCGCCAAGTCCGCCATTGCCGCTTCCTGCTTCCTTCGCATTCAGCTCGCCATTGCCTTGCCCGTTTCCGTCAGGCCCATGGCCATTGCCCTTTGCAAGCCCAGGTTCAGCTGGCGGCTGCTTTGCATTGACTATTGCCTTGGCATTTGCATCTATTCCGTTTATCTGGCCTTCGGCTAGCGGTGCATCAATAACAAAGGGGAAGGAGGTTCTGAGAATGTCTAATTCCAGCGGTAGCTGAAGCCACGCTTCATGCATCTCTGCGTTTTCATCCGGGCCCGGATCTAAAGAAAGCGGGCTCAGCTTGTGGCGCCGGTGCACTGGCGGCCTTCAAACACTGCATTTGGTTTCTCATTTTGCTGGGGCGAATGAACGTCACGGATATGAATTGCCTGAGTTTCTTTTCTGGGCATTTCATGCCTGGCGTTCTTTCCGCCCATTGGCTCAGGAACCATTCCTCCACCCCCGAAGCTTATTTGGAGCGTCCGGGCCGTATAAACCTTCGTGAACAGTTTTGTGCATGCATTTTTTCGGGTAAAATCAGGCCAAAAGGCGTTTCAAAGCCAGCCGCAGTTCCTTCTCGCACCCTGCCCGCGTGCCATCATTTTTCACGGCGTAATCTGCCGATGCGATGGCTTTTGCAAGGCCCCACTTCCGCTCCATGCGCTCGGACCATAGGAAGTCGGAATATTTGCGCGGGTCGTCGCGCCTTCTCCGCTTCAGTATGCGCCCGAAGCGCACGCGCACGGGCGCGGTGACTGCAATCAGCTTGAATTCAAAATTCTTCCTGAACTCCTCAATCTCCGCGCTGCTCCGCACGCCATTCACAAGTACGACCGGCCCGCCCAGCTTCCGAATCTCCGCAGTGGCCAGCCTTGCCGAGACTGCCTTGCCGCGCTTGCGCCTGATTTCATCGGCAAAGAGCCGCAGGCTCCTGTTTGTAACTTTGATGCCATGTTTGCGCATGAGTGCAACTACTGGCTTCCTCATCTCCAGAACAGGAATGCCGAGCTTGCGCGCAGCCCTTGCAGCCAGGGATTTCCCGCTTCCGCGCAGGCCCGTGACGCCGATGAC
>NZ_JAUSNF010000048.1 GCF_030646255.1 Candidatus Burarchaeum sp.
CTGACTCGAAATCGGAGATTGCGGCAAGCTCTGAAGCGCGCAGTGAATTTGCGGCAAGCGAGAAGGAGGAATTGGCATTTTTGAGAAGGGAAAAAGCATCTGCCCATTCAGCAGCTGCCGCGCTGCCCTGCGCCTGCGAAAGTACCTGGCTTATTTCCAGCAGCTGTTCATTAACCGGGCTGGAATTTGCAATTGTGCTCAGCTTCAGCGCCTCGGCCCTCTTGTCCTGGGCTGCCTTTTCCAAGGAAGTGCGCAGCGAGCTGAACTGCTTCATCAGCGGCGCTTCTTCCAATGAGGCGCGCGCATCTGCCAGTTTCGTGAGGGCTTCCGCATATTTTCCTCCAGCCGCCAGCATTTTTGCCTCTTCCTTTGCGCCAGTGGCTTCCCTGAGCTGCGTTGAAATCTTCGAGGTGTCTGCCGTGGGGGCGAGTTCGGATAATGTGACTAGTGCAGCCTTCACCTGCACGGCATCGTCATCAAACTGCACCAGCTCTTCTGCGAACCTCTCCGGCATGGTTGTGTTGCCCAGGACAGGTGTTGAAATCTCCTGCTGGAGGCCTAGCATGTCTGCAACCGCCTGCTTGTAATTGCCCGCGTCCATGAGCGCGCGTATGCCGGCGAAGCGCGCGGAATATGCTGAGAAGGCTGAAGGGCTTGCTGAAAGCGATGCATAAAGCGATTCGGAATATGATTGAAGGTCTGTGAAGGAGTATTGCACTTTGTAAGTGATCTGGCTGTCCGGCATCAGGACCCGCGCTTTCCAGCTGAATGCCGCGCCGAGCAGAGAGGGCAAGATGCTGAGCGAGGCAGGCGCTTCCTGCGAGCCTGCGATGCTTACTGACTTCGATGTTAGCGCGGCATTTGAGGCCTCCACGAAATAGACCGGCACGTCCTCGAGCACCTCGCCTGCCGATGCGAGTGTGAGGTCGAATGAGACAGAAGTCGTTTCGCCCACGGTCTCCACCTCGCGGTTCGATTGCTCCATTGAATACGGGCTCTCGAACTCGAAATAGAAGCGGAGCTTGTGGTTGCCCTCTTGCACATCTTTCATTAGAGCCTCGGCAAAAAGCGAGGTGCCTTCCGAGACTAGCGCAACCTGCACGGGCACTTCATCCAAATAAGCCTCGAGCTTTGAAGGCTGGGAGCGCAGAGGCGCGCGGGCGCGCAGCGCATCGAGCGAGTCCGAGCTGAAGCTTATAGTTTTCGCGCGCCTGAGGAGCGCGGGGCTGAGCGATAGGACTTCCTCTTTCACGCTTGCAGTTTCAGCCAGCTTGGCTGATTTTGAGAATGTGACGTAGGAGAGGCTTGCAGGCCCGATGCCGTTCATGAGCAGCGTGAGCTTGCCTTTCGAGTAAACGGCATCCACAATATTCTCGCTCTGCTCAGTAATGTCGGAGTATGAGACTTCGTAGGGGAAAGGAAGGTCGAGCGCGAAAGCGCCTTCCACGCCGAAAGGCAGTTCGTTGGGAAGTTCGAGCTGCAGGGTGAGGTTGGAAGGCACGTCAAGAATAGGAGCTTGGTCGGTTTGCATGAAGAGCGAGGAGCGAAGGGAGAGAAGGTTCTCGAGCACTGCCTGCTTGGACTCTTCTACTGCATTTGCAATTTGCTCAAATTGCTTGCGCATGGCTGCGAGATTCCCGAGCGCAGAGTCTGCTAGCTTCCCTGCCTCAAAATATTTCTGGTCGAGCTCCAGGAACTTGCTGTAATCATCACGCAAATCATCGGGCATGAAGCCGGAGATTAGTTGGAACTCGGAGGCCAGCAAGGAATGGGATTGCAGCACATCGGCGTATTGAACGCTTGCCTTTGCATGAATGTCACTTGTCAGTGCCGAAGCTGTTTCGGCTATGTTCGAAAGCATGGGCGCGTCCGCAACCTTGAACTGCGCTTCGAGCAGCACTAGTTGTTCTGCTTCGTACGCGACAGCTATGCCATCCTTCTCCGCCAGCTTAATGGCCTCGCGTAGCTCAGCAAGCGCAACAGAAGCCTTTGCATTTTTCTCCTCGGCTGCAACTGACTTGCGCGAGAGGAGCTCGCGCACATCTTCGTAGTTTCCAATAGACGCCACATACTTTGAAAGTGCAAGGCCATCGGCTTCTGTGGAACCTGCCTGCGCGAGCAGCTCATCGGCCTTTTCTGCCAGGGCCAGCGCATCGGCTTTCACTTTTGCCTCGGTCTCGGTCTTTGGACTAAACGCTGCAAGTGCGCGCTCGGTTGCGGCACTCTCGCGCGCTGCATTATCTTTTGCAACTGGCAGGAGATTCGCAACGTCTTCCTCGGCTTCTGCAAGTTCTATTGAGATTTCATCAAGCAGGAGGCGCGAGTTGGTGAGTTCCTCTATCGCCACGCCGGCATAATGCCTTCCCTTCAGCTTGTAGGTAAAAAGCGCCGCTTCATACGATTTCCGTGCATCCTCGCCATCATCCAGCCCCAAGCCGTCGAGCCTTTCCGAAACCAGCCTGATGCGCGCTGCCGGAGGATTGAACGCTATGCGGCTGTAGGGCAGGAGTTTTGAGACTAGTGCTGAATCAACAAGTGAATATTTTTCCTCGCCCTGAAGGCGGGAAAATTCCTTTGTGTAAAGTTCCAGCTTGCGCTCGTCATCATATTTCAAGTTCTCGTATTCGCTTTCTATGCTTTCCTCAGCCAGCCTCAACTTCCTGTCAAGGCCCACGAAGAGTGTGAGCAGATTCTGCTCGCCCGCAAGCTGGTAGTTTATTGCATGTGCATAGGCCAGCGGGTATTCAAACTTCGTGCCGCCTTTTGCAAATGCAAAGCGCACGTCTTTGGAAGCCTTGAGCACAGAGGCAAAGCGGCGGGCGGCATCGGGGTGGGCGCGCGGCTCGAGCTCGCTATTATTGGCCTGCACGAGCAGGTCGCGCACCTCGTTGTAAGGCCCTGCGGCCGCACCTGCATAGTCCTGATAGCCTGCACCCATGTACTCGAGCTCCGCAGTGCGCTCAAGCACTTTCTCAAGTGCGAGATTTGTCGCGCCGTTTGCTAAGACAAGTGCATCGCGCGAGAGTGTGAGCGTAGTCTGAAGGCGCGGAAGGACTTCCTTATAATAGATACTGTAAGCCGTTACGGAACCGCCCGGCGGGCCGAAAAACTCGTAGAGTTTGCCAGAATAGAAATAGACCATGGCATCTTTTGACCAGTTCTTGGCCTCAAGCGCCTTGCTTCTGGCCGCCGCATAGCCTTCAATCGTTTTCGAGTATTCGCTCCGCTCGTCTGCTGTAAGCACTAGCACAGTCTCGCTTTCGCTTACCTGCTCAATCTGAAGGTTGTTGACTGTTGAAAATAGCTGCGAGATGGCGAAGGACTGCGGAAGCCACCAAGTACTCCAGAAATCGCTGAAGTCCGTGGGCAGGCGCTCCACGAGCACAGGCGAGTAGGCGGCTGAAGCAGAGGAAAGTGCGGAAAAGGCGAGAAGGAGCGATAGGGAGAGGAGGAAAAATGCTGCAGGGTGCGGTGCTGTGCGCATAGTTGATAGGAAAGCGCCCTTCGGAGTATTTAATGGCGCCATTTATCGCAGATAAACGGAAAGTTGAATTACTTCTGGCCGGGAAGGGCTTCGACTATGAGCTGCGACTCGTTGTTGATGAGGCCAGCGGTGACCCGCACCTTTAGCTTGATAACATGCATGCCCCCGATTTTTACAGTGCCAGCTGAATGATCATCCAGATTTTGCCAGTTGAACCCACTCAAGTCCACGGATGCAAAAAGTTTATTCGATGCTTGAAATACCCCGCCCCAGTGGCGGATTGCGTGAGAAATCTCCCTCCCGCTGATTTCTAGAACCACGGAGGCGTTGTCGCAATCAGGGAAACCGAATGTGGCCGCATCACTTTTAACTAGCCCGCCACTATAAACTAAAAGGTAGTTGGAATGCGTGTTATTGTATTCAATTAGGTGCTTGACATCATCCGGATGGTGGAGGTAAACTATATCCGTGCATTCCCGGCATCCGGAGCCCCGTAGTTCGGATGCCGTGAACAATACCCTGGCAGGATCGGCCGGGCTAGGAAAAACGGTTTCTGGCTTGACGCCCGCAATCTGCAAAAGGTAAAACTTCAGTTTGCCACCGTCAACGGCCTGCGCCGCCCATTCGAAATACTGGGGCCCGCACAGCCGCGCCATTATGTCCATTTTTTCGAAAAGAGGGGCGAATGTTTCATCACGTCCTATAAGAGATGGCAGATTGCCAGCAGCAGTGGATGCCACTACGCCGTGGACGGTATCGACTGAGCAAATATGCTGCAGCATTGCACGGTGAAGGGCGGATGAGGAGTATATCTCATTAATTTTCTTATTCGCCTCGTTTTCAAATACCCGGATGCCGTCTCTCCCGGAAACGGCCCGGCTGCCAAGCCCGTATACGAACTCAATATGGCTTTTCTTGTCCGGGCCTAGCGCATAGCCGAAACCCGCAAGAGGGGGGGCGAAGTGGCGGCAGGAATACGAATTCCTATGCCTGTTGCCGATTAACGGCTCAATGGTAACGGCCATTCCCTCGGGCAGGCCGGCACACCTTCTGAATGCCATCGCAGTCGGAGTGAATTGGCTTGATAAAATGTGTTTTACATGACGCTCAAAAGAACTCAGGTCTTGCTGCTTGAAAATTTCTGAGCCATAAACGCCGGTTCCATCCGCATCCCCGAAGGCAGTGGAACGCGCTATCAAAAGGCGATGCTTGTAGTTTCCCGATATTTCAAGAAAGACCTTATGCTCATCCGCTGAAAAATTCCCGTGCCATATGCGGTCTCTGATGACTTCCGGGCCCATTCCTTGCCGGATAGCTTCATTCACGCCGTTGCGCCCATAAAAATCGCGGAAGAAACCGGTTGTCAGGACCGAGAAAGGGTTGGGCTCGAAGCCCGCCTCAACTGTTGCTGGCAGCTTGGCTATTCTCTCGCCCGCCTTATCGCCCACGAATCCGGGCCCATAAACCCGGACATGCCGGCTGGTGAGGGGTTTGCTCAAATAATAGGAATCACTCAAATCCCGGTTTCTGAGCAAGACTAAAAACTTATTGCGCGCTAGCCTTAACTCAGGAGTGGCGGGTTGGCGGGCTGATAAGAGTTCTGCCATTCGAGGCTATACTATGTCGGAACAGGTTAATAAATGCCAACCGCGCGCCTAAAGACTTTTAAACCCTTTTCCGCATAAGTAGCCTGCTTCTATTCGTGCATCAATGAAGCCCGATGGGTTTGAGATGCGAAAGATACGGCTGCACGAAAAAGAATGAAACCGAGAGGTGGATATGATGGCTGCAAAATCATACGTGAAGTTCGAGACCCCAAAGGAAGTCGCCATGCGCGCCTACGAGGCGGTCGAGATGGCCCGCGACAGCGGGAATATCAGGAAGGGCACCAACGAGGTCACGAAGGCCCTCGAGAAGGGCGAGGTGACGCTCGTCATAATTGCCGAGGACGTTGACCCTGAGGAAGTGGTCATGCACATACCAATGCTGTGCGACGAGAAGCGGGTTCCCTATGTTTACGTGCCCCTGAAGACTGAGCTCGGCAAGGCAAGCGGGCTCGGCGTGGGCTGCGCTGCAATTGCAATCGCAAAGCCGGGCAATGCGGCTGAGGCAATTAAGGAAATAGTTACTAAGCTAGGTGGCAAGATACCGGCTGCAAGGCCTGTTGAGGAGAAGAAGGAGGCGCCTGCACATGAGAAGAAGGCCGAGAAGCCCAAGACGGCACCGAAGCCCGCGGGCGAGAAGAAGCCCCATGTGCCTGCGCCGGCCGCGGCAAAGCCCGCTGAAAAGCCGGCTGAGCACAAGCACGAGGAGAAGAAGTAGGTAAAATAATTGAGTCGTGATTGAATGGCCGAACCTGCAAATGCTGAAGTTGTAGAAGTGATTGGCAAGACTGGCATCTACGGAGAGGTTTACCAGATAATGGCCAAGATACTTGAGGGCAGGGACAAGGGCCGCGTAGTAAGAAGGAACGTGAAGGGGCCTGTGAAGAGCGGGGACGTGCTCGTGCTGCTTGAGACTGATCGCGAGGCCAAGAAGATTATGGCTAAGTAGGTTGTTACTATGGCAAACTGCTCATTCTGCAAAGGGGAACTGGAGAAGGGCACGGGCAAGATGCTCGCAAGGCGCGACGGGAGCGTCCTCTACTTCTGCTCGTCCAAATGCGAGCGCAACATGCTCAACCTGGGCAGGGCGCCGAGGAAGGTGCTGTGGCTGACGAAGAAGCAGGTCGGCAAGAAGAAGGAAGTTAAGAAGTAGGCGGGAAGGCAATTAAAAAGAATTAAACTTCAAAGAGGGGCGATCTGAATGGCAATTGAAAGAACTCTCATCATCCTTAAGCCGGACTGCGTGAAGAAGAAGCTTGCGGGCGAGGTGCTCAAGAGGTTTGAGCAGACCGAGGGGCTCAGGATTGCAGGGCTCAAAATGAAGAAGCTGAATAAAAAAATACTCGAGGAGCACTATGCGCACCACAAGGACAAGCCGTTCTTCAAGGCTCTTTGCAAGTTCATGAAGAGTTCGCCTGTCGTGTTTTCCGTGATAGAGGGCGAGAATGCGGTTGCGCGCGTGCGCGACATGTGCGGCCCCACTGATTCAAAGCAGGCGCCCAAGGGCACCATCAGGGGGGATTTGGGCGAGGACGTGCAGATGAACGTCATACACGCCAGCGACTCGGTTGAAACCGCAAATGTCGAGATTCCGCGTTTCTTCAAGAAGAGCGAGCTCTTTTAGCTACTGGTTGTCGGGCTGCTCAAGGCCGGGCTTTTCGATGCTCATGGACGCCTTTAGGAGAACTTCCATCGCGCCGAATGCAATAGAGTAGTACGATGTCCTGTTGCAGACAAAGCTTTCCATTACCTCGGACAGGTAGGGGTTGGCGCTTATGGAAAAGCCCGTTACAGGAATTATGCCGGTACCGCCGGATAGCTTGTCGACCAGGTATTTCTTGAATCCTATGGCCAGGGATTTATCCTGGGATCGGACGGAATCAAGGACTATGCATGAATTTTCTATTTCGAAGCGTATCGCATCCCTAGGTTTGAGAAGCGTATGCCTGCCCACCAGCGGCTCGCCGAAGAGGCACACCGCGAGGGTGCCAAAAACATCGGTCGTAATTGCAGATATCCTGTTGTTGGGCAGGTAATCCCAGTGCCCCTGCTTAGTTATAGGCTCCGAAAGCTTCCAGCCGGTCGTCCCGAGTAAAAGCCTTGTTCCTAAGTCCGTTTCAAGCCTTATTTTCTCGGCCGAACGCACGCTCTCGAAATCAGCATTCAACGGCGCGGAGGCGTCTGGCGGCGCAGGGCCGCTGCGCATCGGCGTTAGTTCGGGCCCTGAAAAGGCCAGATCGAAGGCCGTCATGGTCTGTGCGGAGCCGTCCGGCATTGCGGGGCCGGTGCGAAATGCCTTTCCAAAGTCGGGCAGGGTTATGCCGGGCATGTGCGCATGGCGCGCGTTGTGGGTTTTTGTGAGGAGCTCAATTATGTCTGCAACCAGCTCCTGCTCGCCCTTCTCGCAGCTGGCTGCGAAAATCGAGGCAGTCGGATTGAATGGAATAATCTCCTGCTTTAGAATCCGCAGTGTTTCCTCAGGAGTCGCTCTCCGGAAGTCCGGCAGGTTGACGAACTTTGCGTCCTTGCCCAGGATATGGCTGGCTGGCAAATATATGGCGCGCGAGGGCGTAGTCGTTTCTGATTCCTTGCCGGAAGTTTCTGATTCCTCGCCGATGATGAGCAGGCGGTCCCCTTTCTTGATGCCGAGGCACGCAAGGACGTTTTCTGCAGCATCCCTTAGTTGCATTTCATATGAGGTGTCGGTTTTCGGGAGATTCTTAATCATTTGCCGATATTTGGTAGCCCTACCTTGTTGATTAGGAGCCTCTGCACCGCTGCTGCCCTTGTTTGTGCCTGTGTTTCCCACCGCCTTCTTTGATGGTGTGCGCGGAAAGTAACTTTCAGCCATGCAATCACTTCAGGAATAGTAATTCCTTATGCCGATACGGATATTTAAAGCTTGCGAGATGGAATCGCAGCAAAGAAATTCAGGCCTTCCTGAGGAGCTCGGGCACGAACACTCCATTTTCCATTATCGGCCTGCCGTCCACGACTATAGTTACGCCTAGCGGGATTACATCTATGTGGGTTTTCGAGCTCCACGAAGCGCCAGTCTCATTGCCATAGCAGTCCCCAAAAGCCATGTGGAAACCAGGTGATTTCTCATCTGAAAGCATGTTGCCTATGAGCTTGGTTATTTCAAGATTGGTGCCTATTGCAAACTCGCCGACGCGTTTTGAGTTCTCATCTCCGGCTTCAATGTAGGCTTTGAACGCGTCCACTACTTCAGAATCCTTGCCCTCGATTGAAACTATTCGCGAATCTTCTATCGCTATGCGCACCGCCCTCCCGGGACCAAGAACTCCGAATTTGGGCGAAAGGTAATCTCCGAGCACGCCGTCCACAACCACAACGCCGTCAATCTTGTCTGGACAGGTGAAAACTTCACCATTCGGAAGGTTGCCCCACTTGCCCTGCTCGCGTATTAGCGGGTGGGAATTTATCCAAGCCAGGTTTGGATCAAAAGTGGCAGTCAGGCTTGTTCCGTTCTCCGAGGTGATCGTTATGGCGCGCGCATTCTTAACGGCCTCATAGACGCGCGTTGTAAATTCAAACAGTTCCTGCGCATTACCTCGCATTGCGCCTTCCATCATTTCCTCAGTTATTTTAGGCGCGTGCGCATGCCTTACCTTAAGTTCTTCCACCAAGTAAGAGATGAGAGGTTTTCTGAAACCTATTTCTCCCTCCTGTACTCCCGCGGCATAGATTGCAGCCGTCGGCCCAAACGTATAAATTGGAGCTTTCATTGCATCTGGAAATGAAGTCATCGGCCGCTCGCCAAAATCCTCCATATTGAGAACTAGCACATTCTGGGTGGCGGTTGCAGTCTGCTCAAGCGCCCTGGCTATGGAGCTCGTCGCCCTGTCGGTTATTATAAGAAGTCTGTCGCTGGATTTGAGATCCAGGCACATGTGCATGTTAGCTGCACCTTCAAGAAGTTTTGTAGAATGGGCCAACGCAGGGTCGGATTCGGGTTTTTTGATGGGAGCATTACTTCCGCTGCCGCCATAATGACGATTGACGCTTCTAAACACCGGCATCCAACCACCTCAAGAATAGTGATTCTTTATGGCGTGGCAGTTATTTAAACGTTGCGAGAGGAAATAAGCATGAAGCTGAATGAAAGGCGATTTACATGATTATACGCCAGCCCATAGTAGTGGTGATGGGCCATGTGGACCATGGCAAGACTAGCGTGCTCGACAGGATACGCAAGACTAGCGTGAGCAAGCGCGAGGCCGGCGGCATAACGCAGCATATAGGGGCGAGCGAGGTGCCTGCCGAGGTAATACAGAAGATTTGCGGCGAGGCGCTCAAGCGCATGAAGGTAGAGCTCAAGATTCCGGGCCTGCTTTTCATAGACACGCCCGGCCATGAGGCATTCACGAACCTGCGCAGGCGCGGGGGCAGCATGGCCGACATTGCGGTGCTCGTGCTCGACGTGATGCAGGGCTTCCAGCCGCAAACCTTGGAGGCGCTCGAGATTCTGAAGGAGTACAAGACGCCGTTCATAGTGGCGCTGAATAAGGTTGACCTTGTGAACGGATGGATTGACTCGGGCGAGACGTCTTTCAATGCAGCGCTTGCAAAGCAGAGGGAGGATGTGCAGGTGCGGCTGGATGAGAAGCTCTATGAGATTGTGGGCAGGCTTTACGAGCTGGGCTTCAGCGCTGAAAGGTACGACCGCGTGGGCGACCACGCCAAGCAGATTGCAATTGTGCCCCTGAGCGCCAAGACCGGCGAGGGCATAACTGAATTGCTCATGCTACTGGCAGGCCTTTCGCAGAAGTATTTGGAAAAGAGGCTTGCGATTGAGGTGAAGGGCAGCGGGCGCGGCAATATTCTTGAGGTGAAGGAGGAGCGCGGGCTGGGCACGACGGTGGACGTGATTTTGTCAGATGGGACCATCAAGAAGAATGACCTGATTGTGTTTGCGACTGAGAATGGGGGCGCGACTACGAAAGTAAGGGCGCTGTTGAAGCCCAAGCCGCTCGACGAAATGCGGGACCCGCGCGAGAAGTTCGACAGCGTGGAGCAGGCGAGCGCTGCATGCGGGGTGAAGATTTACGCGCCAGGGCTCGAGCACGCGCTGGCAGGCTCGAGCATTGCGGTTGTTGATGAGGCTGAGGCAGAAAAGGTGAAGGCGGAAATGGCCAATGAAGTGAAGGAAGTGCTCGTGAACCGCGACTATGCGGGCGTGATTGTGAAGGCAGATACGCTGGGCTCTGTTGAGGCGCTTACAAAACTGCTCGAGAAGGAGGATATTCTGGTGAAGAAGGCCAGCATCGGGCCTGTGAACAAGCGCGATGTGAGCGAGGCATCGGCAGTGAGGAATGAAAACCCGCTGCTGGGCGTTGTTTTGACGTTCAACGTGCGCTCGCTCGAGGATGCGAAGCTCGAGGCCGCCTCCCTCGGAGTTACCATAATGAACAGCACGATAGTTTACACGCTCATCGAGAACTACAAGGCATGGAAGGTGGAGGAAGAGAGGAAGTCGCGCGAGGAGGCATACAAGAAGCTGGTGGCGCCCGCGAAGTTCAAGGTGCTCGAGGGCCATTGCTTCAGGGCTAGCAAGCCCTGCATTGTAGGCGTTGAGATTCTGGCCGGCAAGCTCAAGCCGCACGTGAGGCTGATAGGCGAGAGCGGCGATGACATTGGCGAGGTGAAAGAGATTCAGAATGAGAGCAAGAAGTTGGAGGAGGCGGGCGAGGGCATGCAGGTTGCACTCTCGATTGCAGGCGCGTCCTTTGAGAAGGATTTGAACTTCAAGGACGTGATTCTGACCAGCGTGCCGAAGGAGCACATAGCGGAGTGGCGCGACAAGTACGCGCACATGCTGAGCGAGACCGAGATGGAGATGCTGAGCGAGATTGAGAAACGGCGCCGTCTTAGAGACTAATAAGGTTTATAAAATGTCGTCGGTAAATGAAGACCTACGAATCTAAGAGAATTAGGTGATACAATGAAAATAGTCATAGGTGAACCGAAGAGCAGGAAGAGCTATCAGGCCGAGGTGCCCAAGGAGAAGCAGGGCGCGCTCGTGGGCCTGAAGATAGGCGAGTCCGTCGACGGCGGGCTGGTCGGCGCAGGCGGCTACAAATTCCAAATAACGGGCGGCAGTGACAGCGACGGCGTGCCGATGAGGTCTGACCTCAAGGGCGCCCAGAAGGTAAGCGCACTGCTGTCCAGCGGGGTCGGGTTCGGAAAGGGGAAGCCGAAGGGCCTGCGCGAGCGCAAGATGCTAAGGGGCAACACTGTGAGCGAGGCAATAGCACAGCTCAACGTGAAGGTGCTCGAGAGCGGCGAGAAGCCCCTTGTGGAACTTTTCCCGCCCAAGCCGAAGGAAGAGAAACAAAAGAAGTAAGGGAAGAGCGGAAGGAAGAACAGCCAATAGAGTGATTATTTGCAGGCCGAGGTAAACATTGGAATGCTAGGTCATGTAGACCACGGAAAGACCAGCATAACCCAGTGCCTGACGGGCAAGTGGACTGATACGCACAGCGAGGAAATCAAGCGCGGAATTTCGATTAGAATAGGCTATGCTGATGTCGTTTTGAAGAAATGCCCGAAGTGCCTTGAACCGGGATGCTATACGCGCGAGGAAAAATGCCCGAAGTGCGGCTCCAAGGCCGAGCCCCTGAGAACTATTTCAATACTGGATGCGCCGGGCCATGAGACTTTGATGACAACGGCAATTGCGGCCTCAAGCATCATGGATGGCGCGCTGCTTGTGATAGCCGCGAACGAGGAGTGCCCGCAGCCCCAGACGCTTGAGCATCTGACCGTGCTTGAGGTGCTGGGCGTGAAGAACATCGTCGTGGTGCAGAACAAGGTCGACCTTGTGCCGCGCGAGAAGGCGCTCGAGAATTACAACCAGATAAAGAAGTTCCTGAAGGGCAGCGTAGCTGAGAACGCGCCCATCATTCCGTTTGTCGCAAACAAGTGCGCAAATGTGGATGCGCTCATGGAAGCCATTCATAAGCACATGCCAACGCCCCAGCGCAAACTTGACGCGAGCCCGAAGATGTACGTTGCGCGCTCATTCGATATTAACAAGCCGGGCACTGAAATAAGCAAGCTCTCCGGCGGCGTTATTGGTGGCTCGCTCATTGAGGGCGTGCTGAAGATAGGCGACGAGGTCGAGCTCAGGCCGGGCATAATGGTGGGCGAAAAGGGAAAGGAGGAGAAGGCAAGGCCCCTGAAGGTGATTGTCGAGCGCCTGTTTGCGGGCAATGAGAAGCTCACTGAGGCGCATCCCGGCGGGCTTATTGCAGTTGGCACTTCTTTGGACCCGAGCATAACGAAGTCGGACAGGATTGTCGGCAACCTGCTGGGCAAGCCCGGCGACATGCCGCCGGTTTCGAACGAGCTGAACCTCGAATTCCATTTCCTGAAGCGCGTTGACCTTGAGAACGCGGCGCTGAAGCCCAAGGAGCCCCTTGTGCTCAGCATTGGCACTGCAACTGCAATTGGGTTTGTAGAGGGCATGAAGAAGAATGTGGTGCGCCTTATGCTCAAGAGGCCCATCTGCGTGATGATCGGAAGCAAGCTGGCAGTGAGCAGGCGCATTAACAGCAGGTGGCGGCTGAGCGGCTACGGCACTGTGAAATAGGGCGTAACGATGGGCGCTTCTGGCTGGGCTGGAAAAATTCTCTCGTGGCTCGCGCACGCATTTGTTTCACTCTTAATTTCACTCGTAACTCTCGCAGGCACGCTGATTGCTGCCTATTCTAATTTCAGAACTGGCATGATAATTTTCTGGTTCGGCTGCCTGCTCACGCTTGTGCATCAGGCATACAGGATGCGCAGGATGCCCGAGGGCGTTGAAAAGCGAGAAAGGATTTACGCAGGCTCGCTCTTCTCAATTGCCATGAACTTAATTTTCGGCTATGGCGGCGCGCTTTTGATTTACGATGTTGGCATAAAAACGCAGAGCTCGAGCTCGCTCATGTCAGTAATATTTGCTGGAAACGCGCCGTTTGTATTTGCACTTACTACTGCGGCATTTGCAACTGTGCAGATATTCATAGCTGTTGTGCGCGCGGCTCTTGCCTACATTTATCGCCCACGCGCAGCACTGACATATTCATTCAAGAGCCCGCAGAGTGCGCACGTTGTGAGCGAGGTTGAGCGGCTCAAGCCCGTGCCTGCTGTGCAAAGGCAGAGGAAGAAAACAGGGCAATCGAAAGTTGGACGTTAATTGGCGCAAGAATTTTAAAGTGCGTCTGCATTGGGTAAGGAATATGAACAAACAAGAGCTCTCTCTTTTTGACTGCGTAATGCTTGGGATAGGCAGCGCCCTCGGACCCGAAATATTCCTGCTTTTGGGGCTTGCGGCTTCACTGGCCGGAACCCAGGCGATAATCTCGCTAGGCATCGCATTCGTAATAGCGCTGCTCATCGGGCTTTGCTACGCCGAGCTCGCAACCGCGATTCCGGTTTCGGGCGAGGACTACATTTTCGCGAGGCGCGCATTCAGGGGCATGCTGCCGTTCCTTGTCGGTTGGATGGTGTGGCTCGGGAACATAGTTTATAGTGCATTCAATGCCATCGCGGTCGCATATTTCCTGAAGATAATCATCCCAGTGCCAGTGGGCTTCACGGCAATCTCGTTCATTGCGTTTGCAGGAGCCCTCATATACCTGGGCATGAGAACGCTGAAGAGAGTGCAGAATGTGATGGTTGCGGCGCTCGTTGTACTGCTCGCGGTGTTCGTATATTCAGGAGTTGGTGTAGGAGACTGGTCATACTTGCCAGGAATATTGAATGGAAATATGGGCGCAGCCTTTTCAACGGCCGCGCTCCTGTTCGTCGCATTCATTGGGTTTGAGGACATAGTCTCGGTTTCGGCGGAAATCAGGGAGCCTAAAAAGACTATTCCGAGGGCGATAATCCTGACGCTGGTGGCTCTTGCAGTCATCTATATCTCAGTTTCACTCACCGTCTTTGCAGTCCTTCCGCTCTCACAGGTGATGTCATCCGAAAATGCAGTGCTCGACGCGGCTAGCGTTTCCATGGGCGATGCCGGAAAGCTGCTTTTCAGCATTGCAGGCCTGCTTGCAATAGCTACATCGCTCAATGCGGCAATGACTGCGGGAACCATGAATGCTTTTGCTTTGGGGCGCGACGGGTATCTACCAAGAAGGCTGGCATTACGCGGCCCGCACGGAACTGCGGCAATAGCCATTTTGGCCACTGCGATGATTGCAATAGTGTTCGCTGCCACCGAGGCCGTGGCCTTCGTCGCCTACCTGACCGACTTCGCGTATTTCCTGGCAATGACGGTTTCCGCCTATGCACTCATAGTGCTAAGGAAAAGGCAGCCGTCGCTTGAAAGGCCTTTCAAGGTTCCGTTCTACCCGTACATCCCGCTCGCCGCAATTCTGCTGAGCGCCATGGCCCTCATATTCATAAATCCGCGGTCCATCATCGTTGGCGCGCTTTGGCTGCTTGCGGGCGTGCTTGCATATTATTTGTACGTGATTGGATTGAACAGGCTAAAAATAGCCCTCGGGGGCGTTCTCCTCTTCCTGGCTACAATATGCTTCACCGCGTATTTCCTGGTTGAAGCGGCATATTTCAGCCTGCCGCACTACGCGTCGTTCAACGTGAATGGCATAGTTCTGCTCGCGGCGTTGGCATGTTCGGCGGCGGGATTGTACCTGATGCTGTTCAGTTGCCAAAGCAAATCATTGTGCAAGAAGGGTCAGGCCCGCAAGAATATTGATAACTGAGAGCGTTGCCAGCCCTATTTCAATCACAAGCTCGATGTTCGGCGGAGTTCCGGTTGAAAAAACGCCAAAGAACAGCAGGAAAAATGCCGTCGTGCTGATGGCTCCGAGCAGCAAGAGGATTCCTCCGAAAGCAAGGCCAAAGCGCCTCAAAACCGATAGAAAATAAATCTTCTCAGCTACGCGCTGGACCGCCTTTGCCTGCTCCACAATGTCGCTTACTACTTCCCCATGTGCCGCGTCAGCTGGATCCCGATCTTCAGATTTGTATGCCATGGTACCCTATTTTCCCCGATATATTTAAAGGTTGCCCGCAATAGGAAAACATGCTCTTCGAAAAGCTCGCAGAAGCGTACGAAAAAATGGAAGCCACGGCAGCGCGGCTCGAAATCACGGACATAATGTCTGGAATTTTCAAGCCCGCCAGCCCTGAGGAGGCCAAGAAGATAGTCTATTTGACCCAGGGCACTGTGGCGCCCTCGCACGCGGGCATTGAAGTGGGGATGGGCGAAAAATTTGTCGAGCGGGCGATTGCATTATCGACCGGTTACTCGTATAAGCAAGTTGAAGCTGAGTACAAGAAGAGCGGCGATTTGGGCAAGGTGGCTGAAAAGTTCGTGTCTGAGCGCAGGCAGGGCTCGCTTTCGCGCGAGGACTTGAGCGTGAAGAAGGTTTTTGATGTGCTGAGCCGCATTGCCATAGCGGGCGGGGCAGGCTCGCAGGATGCCAAGATTAAGTCGCTCGCAGAGCTGCTGAACAGTGCAAGCCCGAGTGAGGCTAAATTCATTGTGAGATTTCCACTGGCAAAAATGAGGCTTGGAATCGGAGACGCGACAATCGTTGACTCGCTCTCATTTGCGCGCAGGGGCAGCAAGGAGGATAGCGCAGTGCTGGCGCGCGCCTATAATATGTGCAATGATTTGGGCTTGGTTGCGGAGAACTATTTGACTGACGAGAAGAGCATTGCAAAATTCAAGCCCCGCGTTTTCTCGCCCATCAGGCCGTCACTCGCAGAGAGGCTGCCGACGGGTGAGGAGATTATTGAGAAGCTCGGGAAGTGCAGCGTGGAAGCGAAATACGATGGCCTAAGGCTGCAAGTTCACAAGAGCGGCGAGAAAGTCGAAATCTTCTCGCGCAAGCAGGAGAAAATGACGCACATGTTCCCTGAAATAGTGGCGGGCGTGCGAAAGCAGGTGAAAGCCAAGGAAGCAATTTTGGAAGGCGAGGCGCTTGCATTCAATTCCGCAACTGGCGAATTCTTCCCGTTCCAATTAACCATGCAGAGGAAAAGGAAGTATGGTGTGAAAGAGATGGCTGAGAAATATCCCTTGCACCTCTTTGTGTTTGAAGCTCTTTTCGCAGACGGCGAGGATTTGACGACAATTCCGTACGTGAAGCGACGCCAGAGGCTTGGAAAAATAATTGCGCCGGGCGAGCGGCTTTCGCTTGCTGACAGCATAGTCACGGACAAGCCAGCTGAGCTCGAGAAATATTTCGAGGAGTCCATTGAGAAGGGATTGGAGGGCGTGATTGCCAAGGATTTGAATGCGCCCTACGTGGCGGGCGCGCGGCAGTTCGCGTGGATTAAATTGAAGCGCTCGTACCGCGGCGAGCTGAGCGATACTGTTGATCTGGTTATTGTGGGCTATTATCTGGGCCGCGGAATGCGCACTGAATTCGGCTTTGGAGGCGTGCTGTGTGCAGTGCGCGATCAGGATGAAGGAAGGCTCAAGACTGTTGCGAAGATTGGGTCGGGCTTCAGCGAGGAGGAAATGACGGAGATGAAGGGCTTGCTTGACAAGATTAAGGTGAAGGAGAAGCCGAAGAGGTTGGATTCCATGCTCACGCCTGATGTGTGGGTCGAGCCCAAGTATATTATTACTGTGGCGGCTGATGAGATTACGCGCTCGCCCATGCACACGTGCGGCAAGAAGGGCGATGCGCCCGGCTATGCCCTGCGGTTCCCGAGAATGACGGGCAATGTGAGGTCGGACAAGGGCGTTGACGATGCAACCACTGTTGAGGAAATAATTGCGATGCATGGAATGCAGAAGAAGGTGGAGATGGTTGAAGGGGAAGGAAGCTGAGGAATGATGAAGGCGGAGAGGGCGTTTAGATTACGAGGTGAAAAGTATGGGCATGAGCAAAAAGGATTTGGGAAGGAAGATTGGAAATTTGAGGGTGCGGATTGCGGAGCTCGAGCAGAAGGCGCGCATGGACCCGCTTAAAAAGCATCCTGAAATTCATGACGAGCTGGCGAAGCTGAAGAAGGCGCTGGAAGAAAGTTCCTAGGTGCCGGAAAGCCCGTAAAAATTATAAAGCATTAGGGCATTTGATAACCCGTTGCGTTATGAAGAGAGGGAGAAAACGAAAGAAAAACCATGTTGCCAGCAAAATGCTGAAAAAACTGGAGCGCCTTTCAAGGCCCCTAGTGCCTAGTCCTAGCAAAAATTTTCAGAGCCATATGCCATTCAAAGAGGCAATGGACGTTGAGCGAAGCAGCCATGTCTTATTGTGGGGTGAGGCAGGATGAAAAAAATCGGAATTTGGGTGCCATTCAGGAAGGCGATGACAAGCGTTTCATATGAACAGCCGGGGATGCTTCTGCAACCCGTACGGGATGATCTAGTGGCGCACCTCAAGAAAGAGTTTGAGGTGGAGGAGGTTGAAGATTTCCGCAGAGGAACCGTAGTGTCGGGCAAGGCAGTTGTTGATGGAATCGAATTTGGGAAAACGGATGCATTTGTCTGGTTTGGCGAAATAGGCAAGGATGAAAGGCGATTGCATAATCTGGAGCTGCTGAAGGCCATCGAGAAAGAGACCTGCGTAATAAACTGCACGCACGGCTATGAAACGGCAATGGACAAGTATTTGACGAGCTCTGCACTCGTGAAAGAAGGCATTCAGGTACCGCGTTTTGCGCTCTTGACAAGAGAAAACGCCGAAGAAGTCGTAGAAAAAGTTTCGGATTGGAAGTGCGCGCTTCTCAAGCCAAGGCTCGGATCGTATGGGATAGGGATCATCAAGATCGACGATGTAAGCAGCCTGCCAGATTATGCAGATTACTTTCCGCATGAAGTCCATTATATTGAGGAATTCATCCCTAACAATCCCGCTGAGTGGATAGGCATAAACATAATTGGCGGAGAGCACGCGTACTCATATAGGAAGGGGCCTGAGAGCTTCCATGGCGGATGGAAGGTACATGACAGGAAAAGCGTAGGCGGAAAAATGAGCCTGGCACAGCCTACGGAAGCACAATTGGAAATTGCGAAAAAAATCGCGGAAAGCCTTGGAATGGCATGGTGCGGCGTGGACATTATAACTGATGCAAAAGGGAAGAACTACGTTGTGGACGTTAATGCATTCCCGGGCCTTTACCCGGAGATGTTCGGACAGGCGGGCGTCAACGGGCCTGAAATGATGGCGCGGGCGATCATGGAAAAAACAGGGGATTGAATGGAGCAGCACGAACGTAAGGCGCATAAGGTCGCATTTGAAACGGAATTCCTCGTTCTAGAGGATAATGGCGCCGTTTCCTCGCGCGTAGACGACATAATGAAGATTGCAAGAAAGACCGACCTTGATTTTTTCCTTAGAAAGGAATACACGCACAACATGCTGGAAATAACCAGCAACCCGAACGTGAAGGTGAGGAAGAGCGCGCATGCATGGCTGAGGGAAATGCGGAAAGTAGTTGAGATTGCGAAAAAAATCGGCCTGCGCCTGTACCCGTATGGCACCTACACAGGAACGTTTGCGCCCACAGCGCGCACCGACAAATACTACAGGATGTGCGAAACTGTGCTGGGGCCTTCAAGGTACGTCAGGAGCACGGGCCGCTCGATAGGCTTCCACCTGCATTATTGCCTCCCTTACCGGACGTTCAACAGGCAGACAAGGCGCCTGGCAACGCTCTTCAAGTCAAAATACAAGGAAGAACTGCTTAACGTGTACAACCTGATACTCGCGCTTGATCCGGCAATGACGAACTTCATGGAATCCTCTCCGTTTGTAGATGGCGTTTACCATGCAAAGGATTCGAGACTTTTCCTGTACCGCTCCATGACGTTGAATAAAAAGGACAGATACCTGGAAGGCCTGTATGCCGACCGCGAGATATGGGGCGGCCTTCCAAGATATGCGCACAGCATAACCGACCTGATAATGCTCACTGAAAAGAGATACAGGGCATGGATGGGACTATTGAAAAGGGAGCATCCAGAGTATTTGAGGGTTGCAAGGACACGGCACCCGCTCCAATTCAACTGGAGCCCGCTGAGGATAAACAAGCTCGGGACTTTCGAGTATCGTGGAATGGACATGAACCTGCCCTCGCACATCATCGGCACCAGCCTTTTGTTCAAAAGCCTGTTCAAGAAAGTGAGAAGTGAAGAAATCACTGTGCGGCCTTGTGATATAGGAATTAAGGAACCGTTCAAGATAGAAGGGCAAAACATGTACGTCCCGCCATATCATTACCTAGATGAAAAACTCCAGTACTATTCCGCGCTGAAGGGATTTGAGGATGCCGAAGTTTTCAAATATTCCAAGAGCATGGCCTCGCTCGCAATAAAGGCAATGCCCAACAGGAAAGACCCGGGAATAAGCAAGATACTGCAGATGCTTGAATCCCGCAAGACGAAGTCCGACGAGCTGCTTGCGAGGGCGAGGAAAAGGGGGCAGGATATAAGGGAACGGCTTGACGAAGGCGTTGCGCAGGAGATGGCATTGGAGGCCTGTGACGAATTCGAAAAAGAGCTTGAGATTTTGCCGGACAAGGAATTGCTTATCGATTTGATGGAAGAATAAGAAGTTGGAATTAGAACGGCAGCTGAATTGGCAGCAGATGAGCTACTGAAATCTGCACGCCCGAAGTTACAAGGACGAAGATGACATAGAGTGCGATGAGCATTACGCCTTCTTTCTTTGTTATCTTGTTGCTTGTGGTCATGAAGTACATGAGGGCCATGTTTGTTGCCAGCAGGAAGAGCATTATTGTGAGGAAGATGCTCATGCTGATTATTACGGGGTTGAAGAGCGCCGTCACGCCCAGCACCAGCGTAAGGTTTGTCATGGCGCTGCCTATCGCATCGCCCAGCGCAAGCGAGTAGCGGCCCCTGCGCACGGCCTGTATGTCGACTGCCAGCTCAGGCAGGGAGGTGCCGAGCGCGATTATGGTTGCGCCTAGGAAGGTCTTTGTAATGCCGGTCATCGCTGAGATAGTGACTGCAGAATTGACGGCGAATGAAGAGGTTAGGAGAACTCCCACTATGCCGCCGCTGAACAGGAGGAAGGCGCGGAGTGCCTGCGGGCGCCGTATGTGATTAACGTCTTTTTCCATTTCTATTTTTTTCCTTGAAACATAGAACACATAGGCGGCGAATATTCCGATGAGCAGCAGGCCTCCGAACTTGTCAAGATTACCCGTGTAGATTAGAACCAAGGGAATTATTGAGGTTATCAGAAGTATCTTCATTATTTCCATCATGTCGCGCTTCTTCACTAAAAGTGGCCTGATGAATGCACAGATGCCTATGACGAGCGTAAGGTCTGCGATGTTTGAGCCTATGACGTTTCCCACTGAAAGTGCGCCTTCGCCCGCAGATGAAGAAATTAATGCAACTGAAAGTTCGGGAAGGGAAGTTGAAACTGATATGAGTACAAAGCCCACGGTTGCCTCGCTTATGCGGAAATATCTGGCGAGCACGACTGCGTTTTCTATTACATACTGGGATGCCTTGGCAAGCGCACCTAGGGAAATCAGAAGAATTACGGCCTGCGCAATGAGCTCGGTTTCCATGCTGAGAAATCCCGTCAGGCGTTTAAAAGGATTTGCTTCGCAAGAAGAGGAATAAGAAGGGTGTGATTTTGAAACATAGGGTGGAGAACGGCATAAGCGAAGTCACGAAAATAACGAAGCCCTACGCTGCGCTAATCTTGACTGCTCTCGCATTCCTCCTTTTCTTCTCGGTTTTGCGCGCGAGCGTATTCCAGGATGTGCCTGAGGAGACGCGCATCTGGTTCGAGCTTTCCTTTCTTCTGCTTGCCGCAGTTCTTGCCGAGCTTCTCGTGGTTTATCTCAGGCAGCCCACTGTGATGGTACTTCTGCTTGTCGGAATTGCAATCAGCCCGAGCGCAGTTAGCCTGATGTATCCGCCGCTTTCGCAGGCAGCATCATTCCTTCTTTCTTCAGCCGGTTTGAGCTATCGGCTTCCTGCCACAATCCCCCACCTAATACCTACGGAAGGAGTGGTAACTATTTTTGCGAAATTGGGCGCGATAATTTTGCTTTTCAAGATTGGAATGCATTCTGAAATCAAGCAGGTTTTCAACACGCGCAACCTGCTGGTGGCCCTGCTTGGCGTGATTGTGCCCTTCCTTGGCGGCTATTATTACGCCGTTTGGACCGGCCATGGGCTCAGCTATGCGATGTTTCTGGGTGCCGCGCTGACTGCCACCAGCGTTGGCGTGACTGTTGCGGTGCTGCAAGAATTCAAAATGCTCGAGCGCGAATTTTCAAAAATAATTCTGGGTGCCGCGGTAATCGATGACATACTTGCATTGCTCGCGCTCTCGCTCGTGAAAAACATGTCCGAGGAAACCACACTGGCCTTGACGCCGATAATCGGCATCTTCATAACTGCAGGAATTTTTGTGATTGGAGGAATACTACTGGGGCAATACATTGTGAAACACTATATAGACAGGAGCCTTGTGGAGGCTGAAGGCAAGATTTCAAACGTCACGTTCCTGTCGATTCTCGCCTACCTGTTTGTCTACGCATATGTCGCGGAGTTCATCGGACTGTCTGCAATAGTGGGCGCATTCATTGCGGGCATCACGCTCAATTACAGCAGGCTTACGCAGAAACTGTTCGAGCTTTTCTATCCGCTCGAGGCGTTTTTCACGCCGGTGTTCTTCATCTCGCTCGGAATGCTGGTGAACATTCCGGCGCTTGCTGAAAATATTCTGCCCATACTGGCCATAACCGCAATTGCAATCGCAACCAAACTGGTTGGCTGCGGCCTGGGCGCGAAGTTCAGTGGAATGGATTGGAAGAAAAGCACTGTTGTTGGATTTGGAATGGTACCTCGCGGGGAAATCGCGCTCATCATCGGCCTGTTCGGACTGACTGCGCTGGATGCCGCGGGCAATAAAATACTTAGCGAGACCGAATACTCGATAATCGCATCCATGGCATTCCTTACGACTGTAATCGTGCCTGTTGCGCTGCAAAAAATTGTCCTGTGGGCAGACGGGAATACGCAGAAAAATATTGTGAAGCAAGATGCGCAGGCGGCCTGAATTTTTTCAAATAAAAAAATTATTTTTTAGTTTTCAGGAATTTTTTCATCTTTCCGAAAAAGTTTTATGGATTTTTTCGCGCTCGACAGAAAAAAGTTTGGCGTAAAGTGAAAAGGCATGAAAAGGCATGAAAAATGGAAAAGAAGGGAAAATATGCTTTTTCTTTTGAATTGGAGGAAGGATTGAGCTTCTTCGCGGTGACCGAAAGGTATATATACCCCCCTCTATGAGAAATTGAACGGCGATCAGTATGGACAGCTTGATTAAGTCGGTATTAGGAGAGCGCGAGTCCTCTTCTTCAGCGCAAGCCGACCAACAACTTGGCTCGGAGGGTATAAAGATAGTCACGATCGGGGCAGGCGGTGCTGGCAACAACACCATTAACCGCCTCATACGCGCGGGCGTGAAAGGCACTAGCTTGGTGGCCGTGAACACGGACAGGCAGCACCTGAACATGCTCGACCCCAAGGCCACGAAGGTGCTCATAGGCAAGAGCATCACGCGCGGGCTTGGAGCAGGCGGCTACCCGGAAATCGGCGCAAAGGCGGCTGAAGTGGACAGGGCTCTGATAGAAAAAGAGCTGAAGGATGCCCACCTCGTCTTCCTGTGTGCAGGAATGGGAGGAGGAACCGGAACCGGTTCGGCACCCGTCATAGCGCAGATTGCAAAGGAGCAGGGCGCGATTACGGTTGCAATGGTTACCTACCCGTTCAACCTGGAGCGCGCGCGGCGCGTGAAGGCCGATGAGGGAATTGCGGCCCTAAGGAAGTACGTAGACTCAGTAATTATACTAGACAACAACAGGCTGGTCAAGCTCGTGCCGAACTTGCCGATGAACGAGGCGTTCTCGGTTGCGGACGAGATCCTGGCCAAGGCCATCGGCGGCCTTGTCTGGACCATCACCCAGCCCAGTCTTATCAACATAGACTTTGCCGATGTCCGCTCAATCATGGGCAACGGCGGCGGAGTAGGCTTCATCGCAGTCGGCGAGGGCAAGGGAAACAATAAGGTTACTGGAGCGGCAGAAGGCGTGCTCAAGAACCGCCTGCTCGATGTCGACTTCGAGGGTGCGAGCGGCGCGCTGATACACATTTCCGGAGGCGCAGACCTGACGCTCGGAGACGCAATCAAGGCAGGAGAAATAGTCACCGAGAAGATGGATCCTGAAGCAAACGTCAAGTGGGGCGCACGCCTAATACCGGGCTACGATGGCAAGATTGAGATAGTTGCCATAGTCACCGGCGTAAAGGGCGCCAGCATACTCGGGAAACCGATGGAAGATGGTGCGAAGGAATCTGTTCTGGAGGACACTATAGAGCTCCTCTAGGCTCAAAGGTGATGAAAATGGATGGATTTATAGAATCTGCAATTAGGAACAACACCCCAATGCCCGAGGACATGGGCGCGACGAGCTCAGACAAGATAAGGATTCTTGTCGTTGGAGTCGGAGGCGGCGGCTGCAATACCGTGCACCGGCTTTCCAACATGGGCATCAAGAGCGCCGAGACCATAGCAGTCAACACCGATTCGAGCCACCTTAAGATAGTGAATGCCAACAAGCGGCTGCTCATAGGCAGCACAGTGACAAAGGGCCTGGGCGCAGGAGGCTACCCCGAGGTAGCCGCGAAGTGCGCCGAGATAAGCAAGGACAAGCTCCGCGAGGCAATAGGCACGTGCGAGCTCGTCTTCCTTTGCGCTGGAATGGGAGGAGGCACAGGTACGGGCGCCTCGCCCATAATAGCCGAGATTGCCAAGGAGCAGGGCGCCATTGTTGTGTCAGTCGTAACCTACCCCTTCATCCTTGAGAGGGCAAGGCTCAAGAAAGCAGACTGGGGCCTTGAAGAGCTCAGGAAGAAGTCGGACACCGTTATCGTGATTGACAACAACAGGCTGGCCGGCTTTGTGCCGAACCTGCCCATCAACCAGGCATTCCAGGTAGCGGACGAGATTACGGCGCGCGCAGTGAAAGGCATTGCGGACACTATAATGCTCCCGAGCCTGATAAACATCGACTTCGCAGATGTGAGGTCGATAATGGGCGGTGCCGGCGTTGCTGTGATCTCAATGGGCGAGGGCAAGGGAAACAACAAGGTCGAAGACGCGGCCAAGAGCGCTATCGAGCACCCGTTGCTTGATGTGGACCTCACTGGCGCCAAGGGCGCACTCATCCACATAGCGGGCAGCCCGCAGCTGACGCTGGGCGAGGCGACGACTATTGGAGAAAGAATAACCTCCAAATTCGCCGGCGATGCCAATGTCATCTGGGGCGCGAGGCACGATGCCTCGATCGGGGACGCTGTCACGGTAACCGCCATAATGACGGGCCTGACGAGCAAGTTCCAGCTCGGCGGCAAGAAGGAAGAGGATGCCTGCGCACAGCTGGCCCTTGACCTAGAGGCAATGCTCTAAAGAGCGCAAACCCCTTTACTGATCGCCGGGGTTCTTTTTCTTTTATTTTTCACAGTTCCCAGCGGAGCGGCTGCTGGGATAGTATTATTAAGACAAATCGACGTAAGAAAAAGGCACAGTTCGAGGGGCTCGTAGTCGAATGGCCCTTTCTTTGCGAAAGAAAGCGCCTGCGGAAAGAAACGGCTCGACAACGGTAAGACGCTGCCTTCGCAAGGCAGAGACTCCGGGTTCGATTCCCGGCGAGTCCACTTTAATTCATCAGCCAGATCGAGAAATTCAGATAGACTGCGAAGGTTACCCACAGCAGGTAGGGCACTAGCAGAAGCGCGGCCTTGCGCGAGATGCGGCTGAACGCGACTATCGTTAGCGCAAGCTCCACCCAAAGCAGCGCAATGCATATCAGACCTGCCAGGGGCGAGCGCAGGCCGAAGAAAAGGTAGGACCAGAGAAAGTTGAGCACAAGCTGGATGCTGAAGAGCGAGAGCGCGGGCTTCACGCCCCACGCGCCGAGGCCCCTGCCCAACACAAGATAGAGTGAGATGCCCATTAGAATGTAAAGAGAAGTCCAGACCGGGCCAAAGACCCAGCTTGGCGGGGTGAAAGCCGGCTTGTTGAGCCCTGCATACCAGCCCGGGATTGCGGGCATTGTGTATAATGAACCGAGGATGCCGACGAGAAGGCAGACGGCAATCGCGGCCGCGAGTTTTGCGTAATTTGTTTGCGTCATCCTAGTGGCCCCTTTTTAGATGCCGCTTGCTGAGCCATTCGAGCGCGGCATGCACGACAGGAAGCAGTATGAAGGGCCAACCTAGCATGGAGCCATAGTCAACTAACGTAATCCCCCAGAAGAACGAAATGAAGAAGAGCAGATACTTGGCGTTTATCGGGAGTTTCATCATGTGGGTTAGAATAACAGAAGGAATAAAAGGCTAAGCGGATGAAAGAAGTGCATGATAGGCCTATTCATCGGGCGCTTCCAGCCCCTTCACAACGGGCATTTGGAAGCCATAAGGAAGATGCAGGGCGAGTGCGGCGAGGTCATCATAATTGTAGGCAGCTCGCAGTACTGCTTTGAGGCCAACAACCCGTTCACAATAGGCGAGCGCATAGAGATGATTACGGCAAGCCTGAAGGACGCGGGCCTGTGGGGCAAGTGCCAGGTTTTGTCAATTCCAGATATACAGAACAACGCGCTGTGGGTTGCGCACGTGAACTCGCTCGTCCCTCATTATGACGTAGTCTATTCGAACAACCCGCTTACGCGAAGGCTCTTTAAGGAGGCTGGCAAGCGCATTGAGTCCATACCATTCCACGACAGGAAGAACTGCGATGGCACGAAGATAAGGGGGCTGATGATTACGGGCGGCGAGTGGGAGAAGTTCGTGCCTGCAAAGGCGGCTGTGCTGATTAAACGGGTGAAAGGGCCCGAGAGGATGAAGGAAGTCGGGAATGGCGACAAGTTCGAGGACAGGAATTAGGTCAGCTCGATGCTCACGCGCACAATATCCCCGTCCTTGAGCTTGAGCGCTTTTCGCAAATTCTCCTTTGCAAGCAGCTCTATCACATCTTTTCCATAGTGCGTGCGGTCCGGCACGATTAGCGCACCCCTTATCCGCTCATTTATGACCACAGGATAGGACACTATGTCCCCGAAGACGCGCTTCGGCGTTTGGAAACCGCTTATGCGGATGCCTGCGGAAAGGTCGAGGGGGGCGCGCATGGCCGCATCTGCGAGCCTTAGATTAAGCGTGCCTGCGTACGGTGTGAAGCCTAGCTTGGATTTGAACTGTTTTGAATAGCCTTGCTGTGAGATGTAGTAGCGGCCTTCTTTGAGGCCTGTGAATACTGCGCCGTGCAGCTTTAATGAGCCCTTGGGCTGGAAGGCGGTTGCAAGAGTAGAATGAAGCGAGCGCAGGGCCTCGGTGCCTTTGGGCAGGAGCGAGATGCCCGCGCCCGAGCGCACGATTAGCCCTTTTTCCTCGAGCTCAATCAGCCACCTCGACGCGCTCTGTTGCGAGATGCCCAGCTCGTCGGCCAGGGCTGTGGATGACAGCTTGACTGGGCCCGCGTGCGCGCCTTTCCTGAGCAGGAGCAGCAGTAGGGGAAGGTTTTTGGCCTCGGCCATGCGCTTTTGTTGTGCAACAGCTTTTTTAATGCTTGTTTGACTAAGTAAGGAGGGTTAACGTAAGGGGACCTTGGTCCCCTGCGCCCGCCATAGCTCAACGGCAGAGCAGCCGGCTGTAGTTTGTATGCCCGTCAGGGGAAAACATGCCTCCGCGCATCGGTGGCAGATACCGGCAGGTTGTGTGTTCAAGGGCCCTTTTCTTAAAAGAAAAGCGCGCGCGTAAAAGAACGCGGCACGGCTGAACAAATCACACTGGCGGGACTCAAGTTTGCGTAAGGGAAGTCTGCAAGAAACGGTCATTACGCTTTCTGCGTAATGACGCATCATTCCGTCCATCGGGACGGAATGCTTGCCATAGGTTTCTTGCCTGGGTGGTGTAGTGGCTAGCATTACGGCCTGTCACGTCGTCGACCCGGGTTCGAATCCCGGCCCAGGCGTCTAGCATCTGTCTAGACTCCTTCATGCGCAGGCACTTATTTCTTAAGCCTCGCATTCTGCTAAACACGAGTTATCACTGGTTTGAGG
>NZ_JAUSNF010000052.1 GCF_030646255.1 Candidatus Burarchaeum sp.
ACTATGAAGAATGAAATGAGAATGGACGCAATGGATATGGGCTGCCAGTAGCCGCTGCTCAGGAGGTCATTGAGGCCTACCAGCTCAATCTTTCCACTCGGCGTCGTCTTGGTCACGCCCACGCAGCCTGAAAAAACGAGCGCGGCCAAGAGGACTAGGAGAAAGATTTTGCTCTTGCCGGCAACGGCGCGCAGGCTCATCGTAGACTATCAACGCACCTATATTTATATTATTTTCAAGCTAAGTCCAACCTATGGATTTTTCGACTGTGGAGGCCAAGTGGAGGCAGAAATGGGACGAGGCCCAGTTATTTGAGGCAGTGCCATCTGGCGAGATGCAGAAATTCTACCTGACGGCCGCCTTTCCCTACCCGAACTCCCCCCAGCACATAGGCCACGGCCGCACCTACACAACCACGGACGTGTACGCGCGCTACATGCGAATGTGCGGCAGGAACGTGCTCTTCCCCATGGGCTTCCACGTCACTGGCACGCCCATAATTGCAATGGCCAAGCGCATTGCGGCGCGCGATCCCGAGCTGATGCAGATTTTCCGCGACATCTACGGCATCCCAGATGAAACCAGCGCCAAGCTCACAGACCCAGTCTCGCTAGTCTCGCACTTCAGCAAGGAAATCGAGGCAGGCATGCGCGAGATGGGCTACTCGATAGACTGGCGCCGCACCTTCCGCTCATTCGACCCGATGTTCAATAAGTTCATCCAGTGGCAGTTCAAGAAGCTCAAGGATGCTGGCCTCATCACGAAAGGCTCGCACCCAGTACCCTGGTGCCCGCGCGACAACCAGGCCATAGGCGCGCACGACACGCAGGGCGATGTGGACCCGGAGCTGGGCGAGTTCGTGCTCATAAAGTTCAAGTTCCGCGACGGCTCGCTTCTCACTGCAACCTTCAGGCCCGAGACAATTTACGGCGTGACCTCGGTGTGGTTCAACCCGCAGGCCGAGCACGCCAAATGCGAGATAGGCGGCGAGATTTATTACATTACAAATGCAGCAGCCGAGCGCCTCACCTCGCAGTTCACAGTAAAAATTCTTGAAACCTTCCCGGGCACGCAGCTTGAGGGCCAAACCTGCCTCAACCCACTCAACGACAAGCTCGTACCTCTCTTCCCGGCATCATTCGTCGACCCTGCCAACGGTTCGGGCGTCGTGATGAGCGTTCCCGCGCACGCACCCTATGACTACCTAGCACTGCGCGACCTGGGCAAGGCCGAGGGCGAGATGCTAGTGCAAGTTCTGCGCATCGACGGCTACGGCCCGCTGCCTGCAAAAGAAATCTGCGAGAAGATGGGCATCACAGGCCAAGAAGATGCAAAGGCCGAGCAGGCTACGCACGAGATTTACAGCAAGGAGGCACACACGGGCGTAATGGTGGTGGGCAAATACGCTGGCAAAAACGTGCTCGAGGCAAAGGAGCTCATAAAGAAGGACATGCAGGCGGCCAAGCAGGCGCTTACGATGCACGAGATAATCAACGGGCCGGTGAAGTGCAGGTGCGGAGCCCTTTGCACCGTGAAGCTCGTGCAGGACCAGTGGTTCATAGACTATGGAAATAAGCAGTGGAAAACATATGCGCACGCCTGCCTCAAGCAGATGCGCATAATTCCCGAGACTTATAGGACAGACTACAACTACACAATAGACTGGCTGCACGAAAAGGCATGCACGCGCGCGCAAGGCCTTGGCACCAAGTTCCCGTTCGACGAAAGCAAGATGATCGAAGCCTTATCAGATTCAACAATTTACATGGCATTCTACGCGATAGCGCACAAAATACGCGACTGGAATCCTGAGCGGCTGGATGAGAATTTCTTCAACTACGTTCTGCTGGGCGATGGCACGAGCTCGCCCGATCTTGACGAGATACGCAATGAGTTCGTGTACTGGTACCCGCTCGACTCGCGCCACTCTGCCACAGACCTGATACACAACCACCTTACCTACTTCATCTTCAACCACGTGGCCATTTTCCCAAGCGAATACTGGCCGAAGCAGATAGTGACCAACGGGTTCGTACTGATGGACGGGCAGAAGATGAGCAAGAGCATGGGCAACATCCTGCCCCTGCGCAAGGCCATCAAGCAATACGGCGCTGACGTCGTGCGCTTCAGCGTCGTATCTGGCGCAGACCTCATGCAGGATGCGGACTTCAACGAGACTCTTGCGGGCGGAATAATCTCGCGCCTCAATTTCATCGAGTCGCTTCTCACCATAAAATACAACGAGCGCGCACAGGAAAAGCCGATAGACAAATGGCTTCTCTCGCGCCTCCACCGCAGGATGCGGGATGCGCCGGCGCAATACGAGAACTTCGAGCTGCGGGCGCTCACGCAGGAGCTCTTCTACCAGACTGTCAATGACATGCGCCACTACTTGAGGCGCAACAATGGAGAGGTCGGCCCTGCCCTGCGCGAGTATTTGGAAAATTGGACGCTCCTGATTTGCCCCTTCATGCCGCACTTCGCAGAGGAATTCTGGGAAAAGCTGGGCAAGAAATACTTTGCAGAGGCCCACAGCTTTGCCTCTACAGCGCGCTTCCCGCAGGCTGATGAGAGCAAGATAAACGAGAAGCTTGAGGCTGGCGAGGAGTTCGTACTTGCGGTGAAGGCTGACATAGACCACATACTCGAAATCCTGAAGCGCAAGCCCGCTCGCATTTCGCTCATCACGGCCGCGGGCTGGAAGCGCGAGCTGATGCGCATAGCCTACGCGGAGAAAAAATTCGACAGCGCGATAAAGCTCGCAATGCAGGACGAGGCGATAAAGGAGCAGGGCGACAAGGCTGCGAAGCTCCTGCAGTCCTACATCAAGAGCCTTAACAAGCTCAGCGCCACGCCGCCCACGGACGAGTTCGAGCTCGCCGCCCTGCGCGATGCCTCCGAGTTCCTTGCATCCGAATTTAACTGTCAGATTTCAGTTTCCGCCGAAAGCGAAGTGCAGGGCGATGCCGCAAAGAAGGCAGGCCAGGCTTTGCCGGGCAAGCCCGCGATATTTGTGGAGTGATTTGCGCAGCGCCAGTTATTTTGGCCGTGCAGAAGCGTCCGCAAGAATCACTAGAACACTCTATCGCGTTTGTCCCTTACAAATGGCTTTGCGCCTCGCGTCGAACCGAAGGCTCTTTCGAGAGCCTCCTGCTTCTGTAGTACTTTCTCGCCCATGGGCACAAAATTGAACTTGGGCTCCTCGAAAACGTAGACTGACTCGTAGTCCCTTATCACGTCGCCCAGCTCATCCCTCATCTGCCTCATCACTTTGTAGAATGGCTGGTCATCCCTCACTTCTACATCTATTTCCATATTCCACGGCCCCAAAGTTTTCAGCACATACACTACATTTGGGTGACTCTCCAAATATTTCATCACTTCCCGCTCGCGCTTCTCGCCTATCATCTCGAGCGTAAGAAGGACCTTATGATACGCATAGCCTATCTTGGTCTTGTTAAGCTGCAAATGGAACCCGCTTATAACACCGGAATCCATCAGGCCCTTCATGCGCTTGCTCACCGTATCGCCCGAAATGCCCATCCGCCTCGCAATCTCAGCAGCCGGAATCCTTCCATCTTCTCCCAGCAGGGCAAGAATCCCCGCATCAGTCCTATCCAGCTCCACATTGGCCGCCGGGCCGGTCCACCCTGATTTTGCAACTTCCTTCCCTTCTTTTTCGCTGGCAAGGAACTTCCGGCTGAGCTCCTTCCCTTCCAGGGTCACCGTAGTATCGTAGCTCCTTATGAAAGAGCCGAACTTTTTCAGTATCGCGTCAAGGATTCCATTAAAATCGTTCGGGCTCCTGGCCATCAAAGCGATTATCAGGTCATACTTTCCTTCACAATGAGCCATGAATGCCACCCGCTCATGGGCTATGAAATAATCTAAAATCTGCCTCTCCTGCGCAGTAGTAATCCTCTGGAACTGGAAGTAGAGCTTGTAGAACTGGAAGCCCAGCCTTCCGACATCCACTACTATCAGCGCCTTGTCTATCACCTTGCTTTCAAAGAGCCCGTTTATGCGGTAGTTGGCGCCCTCCTTGGAAAGCCCCGCCCTCTTCGCCAGGGCGCTGGCAGGCATCCGCGCGTCCACGTCCAGCCAGTAGAGAATCTTCCTGTCCTTCGCGTCTATTTTCACTCTTCCCGCTTCAACCATATTTACACTTTCCCGCTTATTCTATATAAATATAGCGGTTTTTTGCAAGTTCTTCCTGCAAGATTTAAAATATCCGTAATCAGATATAATAAATCTAATCCTTTGGAGGGTGAATCAAAATGGCCAAAATAGCTCTCATAGTTCCGCCGCTCAGGGCAAACTCCGGGGACTACAAAAAGGCCGCTGAATCAGTAGGCGTGCAGGACCTTGCCTCTATGCTGGTGGCCGAAGGCCACAAAGTCCTTATCATCGACAGCGCCCTTGAGGGCTTCAAAAACCTGCGCTCGGACGAAGGCTGGACAAAGGAATACGGCCTGCCAGATGAGGGGATCGTATGGCGGATACGCGAGTTCTCGCCAGACCTCATAGGCCTCAGTAGCATTGCGACCTCGCAGTTCATCTCTCTCATCAAAACCGCAAAGCTTCTGAAGTCAAATTTTCCAGACACGCCCATAGTAGCCGGAGGCGCAGGCGCCGACGGTCTTCCGGAACTCACATTGTATGCAAGCCGCGGCGCAATAGACGCAGTGTGCATTCACGAGGGCTACACTTGGTTGAGCGAAGTTGTGAAGGAACTTGAGAACGGCCTTTCGCTGGGCGACATTCTGTCCGCCCTCATCGGCTCCGCTTCGCTAAATAAGGAAGGCAATTACATGCAGGTTATAGCGATTACTCGGAAAGGCCAGGAAAACGATGAGGAAGTTCTGCACGCGATAGCATGTGGCGCAAGTTTGTACAGCCTCGAGCTGCAGGGTCTGATAAACCGCGACATAAAGGCGCGCTCCTATGCGCGGCCTGAACGAAACCCAGACATTACTGCAACCTACCCCCGCACTTCAAAGCCGACTTACGCGGATAGGCAGCCAGAGGGCACCCTTTATATCGACGTTTTCTTCTCGCTCGGCTGCCCTAATGCCTGCACCTTCTGCGCCACACACAGCCGGCAGGGTTCTCTCAAAGACGAATGCGGGCAGTTAAGGCTGTACGAGCTCGACAAGATACGCGATTTCCTGAAGCAGATGAAGGAACGAGGCTTCAGCCATCTGATATTCCAGGACG
>NZ_JAUSNF010000055.1 GCF_030646255.1 Candidatus Burarchaeum sp.
AGCTGGAACTGGCGAAAAGAAAGGTCTTGGTGGAAAAGGCAAGGCGAAGCACGTCTGCGCAATTGTCAGACGTGGAATGGCTTGAAAAAGAGCCCGCGCAGGATTTGGAAAAAGCAGGCAGGCACGAAGAGCGGGTGCGCATCCGGGAAAGCCTTCCGAAAATTAGATTAGACTGTGTGCAGTCGCTCGGATCCATGCCAGCGGGCGAACTTCTCAAGAAAATCAGGGATGAGGGGCTCGAAAAACTCGGCTTTCCTGCAATTTCTGGAGAGGAGCTGGACGCGTTGGCGATCTACTTACGCAAGAGCGGGCTCGAATCAAAAACGTGCGGGCAGCTTCTTGAGCTGGCTGAGCTGAGCACACAGAAGCTCATGCATCTTGGCATTGACTTGGGTGAATTCAGGCAGGAAGTAGTAGGGCATGGGGCATTTCTGGCACAGGTCGTGGGATTGCAATCCGGCGACTTTCTCGGAGACTGTTCACGAGGCGCGCCGGCCCTCGCGTATTTGGCAGCGCACACCGAAGAGGCAAGGAAGGCAGTGGAACGCCTGGCCGAGCTCGACAGGACTGCGGAAGAGGATGAAAGGGAATGGACAAGGGTGCGGGAAATTGAGAGGAAACGGAAGGGGCTTGCGGGCGTTGAAAAAAACAGCCTAGTCTCAGCGCTGCGGGAACTCGGGGTTCTTGAAAACATATTGAATGAAAAGGCAGGGGCGCCAAAAGCAGGAATGCCGGAAGGGCAGCCAGCGGAAATGAAGGAAGACGAAGGGAAATCTGGAATCGGCGGTGCCTGGAAGCTTTTGAAATCATTAATTGGAAAATGAGTCCTAATTCTTCGTAATCAGATTAAGCGAGAAGTCCTTCTGCGGCGCGTCCTTTGTGAGCGAACCCATTGAAATCATGTCGGCTCCGAGGCCCGCGTAGTCGCGCAGGTTGCGCAAGATAATTCCACCGGACAGCTCTATTTTGACCCTGCGGTTGAGGTGCCGTATGCACGCGATGGCTTTTTTTGCCTCAGACGGTGAAAAATTGTCGAGCATTATCGCGCCGATGCACGTCTTCGCGGCCTCCAGGGCCTGCGCCATTGTTTCAACTTCAACTTCCGCGCGCACGGGCCGGGGGAATGCGGCTATGGCTGCTGAAAGAGAGGGGAAGAATGAGAGATGGTTGTCTTTGAGCAGAACCATTGCAGCCAGGTTTGCGCGGTGGGGAAGAGCGCCGCCCAGCACAGCAGCCTTCTTGTCGAAAGGCTGGAAGCCTGGCGAGGTCTTGCGCGTCAGCGCTATCTGAGTTTTTCCGAACTTCTCAGCCTCGCGCACTGCTTCGGCACATGCGCTTGCAACCCCGCTCATCCTGCCGAGCACATTCAGCGCAACACGCTCGGTTGAAAGTATTTTTCTGTTTTCGCCTACCAGTTCCAAAACCGCCGAACCTGCCCGCACGATTTGTCCGTCTTTTCGCAACATCTTGCAGTGCACACCTTGCGACGCGAATAACCAGGCAGCTTCCTCGGCGCCCGCCAGCACACATTGCTCCTGCGCAATTATGAGCGCACGGCAGGCACGCCTGGGAACGCGCGCAGAAGTTACATCCCTACCTGCCCCATCGTCCTGCAAAAAGCTTTTCAGGCGCGTTTTTAATGAGTTTGAAAGCATGACATCTCCTCTATCTCAGCTGTAACGGCGCATCGAGCTCCTCTATCAGGCGCAGTGCGGAACGGGCGGCCAGCGCGCTCGTGCGCGGGTTTTCCTTCAAAGGATTATTTTCAAAAACAAACGCGTAAGCGCCCGTCTCGCCCTTTATGCGTACTGTGTGCATGTTCTTCTTCACCGCAGGGTCGGATATCACGCGCACGCGCGTTTTTTCAAAGCCGATTCCTGCGATTGCGAGAGTGGCGGAAACGTTCACGCTCTTGGGCAGCGCCTTGCAGGCAGCACGAGCACTTCCCTCGAAGACTACTGTGGGTTTGCTGTCGCTTCGCCCAAGGCTTGCCGGCGGCTTCCTTGTTTCCAGCAGCACATCATGAGGGCCGCAGGACTTCAGTGCATCGAGACCGCCGATTGCGCCGCTTGGGATGTAAATTCTGTGCCCATGCCTGCGCGCAGTTGCCTCAAGCTTTCTCCGCAAGCCTTCATCAGTTAGTGCGCCGACTGAAAGAATCATTGCGTCCGCATATTTCAGAGTCCCGGCGAGCAGCTGAACTGCAGCCTGGGATGCGCATTCAACTACAAGGCCCACGCCGGGCTCGGGTTTTTTCACAAATCTGGCTTTGAGTTTCAGTTCGCGGAGCCTCTTTTTTGCAGCCCCCTCATCAAGGTCGCACACCCATGCCACGCGCTCGCGTAGGTGGCTTGCTAAGAAGGAGCCTATGGCGCCCATGCCTATCAGCCCTATCCGCGCCTTTTTGCCCGCCCGTGCAGTTGTTCGGCTAGCCGCCATGCTTTCCTACCCCGTCATTTGCATCATGCGCTGGATGGACTTCAGGGCCTTCTCAGCTATTTCCTTTGGAACCGTAATCTCATACTGGCCAAACTCTAGCGAGTCGCGGACCTTCTTAAGCGTGTGCAGCTTCATGCGCGGGCAGGTTACATTTACGTCGTAGAATTTCTTCTGCGGAAGCTCCTTTCTGAGCCTATATGCCATGCCGCATTCAGTTGCGATTATGAATTCAGTGGCAGGGCTCTCGCGGGCTATCTTCAGCATGCCTGATGTACTTGCAATATGGTCGGCCATTTCCCGCACGTTCCTTGTGCACTCCGGGTGCGCTATTATTTCAGAAGCCGGATGCGCCTTCTTGAGATCATAAATCTCGAGTGCAGTTATGCGCCCGTGCGTGGGGCAGAAGCCGCGCGCTGGCATGGGATGGAAGTTCTTTTCGGGCACGCGCTCCTGCACGAACTCAAGGAGGTTGAAGTCCGGGCCGAACAGTACCTCTTTTTCCGGAATCGCCTTCGCGATCTGGACTGCATTGGCAGAGGTGCAGGCATAATCGGCCTCTGCCTTGCAGGCTGCGCTCGTGTTCACGTAAAGGAGGACTGGCGCGCCCGGGTGCTCCTTCTTGGCCCTCACCACGTCTTCGACGTCGAGCATTCCGGCCATCGGGCAGAGGGCCCGGGCATCGGGTATGAACACGCGCTTGCCCGGGTTGATTATCTTGGCAGTCTCGGCCATGAAGTCCACGCCGCAGAAGATTATCCAGTCGGCCTCCACTCCGGCAGCCTTGCGGCTCAGCTCGAGCGAGTCGCCCACGAAGTCGGCCACGTCCTGCACCTCGGGAAGCTGGTAGTTGTGCGCGAGTATCACTGCGTTCCGCGCCGTCTTCAGTCGCAGGACCTCGTTGTGAAGCTCTTGCAAGTTCTCGGCCATAGCGGGCACCCTAGCCTTCAGCATATGGGGATTATTTGCCAGGAGAAGTTTTATCTGCCTTTGGTTCAGGTAATTTCATACCATTTGAACGTGTCTTTTATTTTCCCGTACTGGTACATGCTGATGGCGAAGTTGAGGCCTTCGGCCTGGCTCAGTCCAAACGAATTTATTCCGAGCAATTCGTCACTGTTGTAGTCCCACAGCCCGCCGCCGCTGTTGCCCGGGTTTATTGCAGTATCTGTCTGAATCACCCAGCCATAACAGTAGGCATCAAAGCACCCAGCGTCCCTTATGCCCGACACAGTGCCCTGGCTTGTTGAAAACTCAAGGCCGTAGGGATTGCCGACTGCAACCACCTTGTCGCCCGCGCTCGGATAGTAGTCCTCGTAATAAGTGGCTGTTGGATAGTTACCGGAGCTCGGCACATAAAGCAGCGCCAGGTCATACCCTTCCTGGGTGTAGCCGAGGTCAGTAGCATAGCCCATATTTCCGTCATAGAATTTGACCCGGACATAAGATGGGAGGTAGTTCATCCCGGTATCGGGGTCGTACGTCAGGGCCACATGCGCATTCGTGAGGATGTAGTAGCCGGAAGAATCGGACGAAAGTATTACGCCGCTGCCTATGGCAGCGTCAGTCTCTACGAAAACAGTCTTGGCCTTGAACAGCTCGTTCTTTGTAGTTGATGAGAATTCTCCATTCTCAAAAATCAGGGGAATGCCCAGACTGCCATAAAGGTAGCTCAGTTCCTCCAAGCTAGTGCATATTGATCCGAAGTCCGTTTGATTGAACTCTTCGGGCTGCGTATCTTTAAAAAGTTCCAAGTCATAGACTCCGACAAAGTCCTCGTTTGCCTGGTTGCAGTCGCGGACGAATACGGAATTTATTGCGACTGTGCCCACCTCGAAGCTGCTGAAGAAATTAAACGTGTCCAAGATAGCTGCATTTGCCTTATCTATGTCCACTAGATAGTCGTCCACATTATTGCAAATCCTTTCGACTTTGCTGTTGGTGATTTTGTAATCATTCTTTAATGCGCATTTGCTTGCAATAGTTTGCAAAGACGTTTTGGTAGTTGCCATCTGCGCCGTGTATTCCTTGTAATAATCAGATAGTTTTGCGCCGCTCAGTTGCTCACTTGAAGAATCGTTCCATAAAAGTGCGGAAACCGTACCCCACTCCACCAACATGTCCTCTTCGCCCTTCAGCCAGGCCGCATAATCCTTATACTGCGATTTGAAGCTATCAAGGTTGTTTTGCAGGCCCATCGAGCGGAGATCGCTGCACAGCACGTCCAGGCTGTCGAAATTGATGCTGGTGTCGCTGTCCTTTACCTGCATCTTTATCTTTTCCAGCTGGAAGAAGCAGTTGTCAAGCCCTTTTTTGTTTTCGCAGACGAGCTCGGCATTGGCAGACCTGAGGTTTTTATCCTTGTCAAGCGTATCCAGCTTTTCGCATGCTGCCTTGATTTCATCAGAATAGGACTGATATATAGGTGTGGCGGAACTGAGCTTGGCTTGTTCCTCGAAATCCAGGAGTTTTTCTGCGGCAGTCAGGTTTGACGCGATTATGCCTTCCTGGGTTTTGATTTCCTTGTTAGAAAGGAAAGGAATTGTACAGCCTGCAAACAGCAAAACTAGAAAGACCCCAAAAGCCAGCAACAAACGAGTGTTTTTCACCATAGACAAGACCGATATGGTATTTGGTTTGCATGGGGGGGTTAAAAACCTATGGGTGCTGCCCAGGCATGAATGGCCGCCTCCGAAAGCCCGCTCTCGCTTGCCTCCAGCCAGCCGAGCGCGCCCTTGACGTCGGCCTCCTTGAACTGCGCAGTTGTTCTGGTTTCCATAGGCAACACGAGGAAATGGAAGGGGGATAAATAAGGATTACGCAGGACATTTCTTGGGAAAATGGTTTTTAGGGGCATTTTCAGCGTTTAGGCAAACCTACTACTTTATACGGTCTGCAGTTCATAGCATAGCTATGAGTGTAGAAGAAAAGAAAGGGGCCATCGATGCGTGGAATAAGCATGTCGAGGGCACTGCTCAAAAGCACAAGTTCGCGAGCTTCAGCTCTGTTGCAGAAGCGGCTTTCTGCGCAACTTTCAAAAGAGGCGTTCTGGCCCGCGGGAATCTCACGGAGATAGAAAAGCTTGAAATTCTCGCATTCATTAAATGCTAATTGGTCGGTTCGCTTGGCCTAAATTAGTCTGAAAGGAAAAGGAGGTGGTAGATATGGCATTGAGAGGATATGTTGCGAAGCTTAAAAAGCAAACTGAAAAGAATGCAGATTTCCGGCGCGTACTCTACACAGGCAAGCACAGCCAGCTCGTGCTCATGAACCTTGAGCCGGGCGAGGAGATTGGAGAGGAAGTGCATGAGCACATCGACCAGTTCTTCAGGTTCGAATCTGGCGAGGGCGCAGTTTTCATAGATGGCGTGCAGCACAAAGTCCGTGGCGGCGACGCGGCGATAGTTCCTGCGGGCGCGAACCACAATGTGGTGAACATGTCTGACCACATTGAGCTGAAGTTTTACACAATATATTCTCCACCGGAGCACCAGGACAAGGTGGTAAGGCGCACAAAGGCAGATGCCCTGGCTTCGCCTGAGGAATATAACGGCAAGCCGACGGAATAGCTGGAAAACGGCAGTATGACCCATTACGCAGAAGGAAAGTTGGGTGATTTACGGCTGCGCATGCAGCGCACTCCAGGAATCGTCCGAAACCAAGTCATACGACTGCCAGGTGTCTGCGCTTGACGGCGCACATTCCGTAAGCGCAGAGTGCATAAAGAGCCAGAAGATATGCAATGTGGTCTCGGAGCGCGGAAAATTCTACTATACGTTTGAAGAACTGCAGGCCTTGGCAAACTCATGATTGTGGCTGAATTCGGACAGGCAGAACAGATTGAACGAGGAGCGAAGTGTCCGCCTACTTCTTTTTCAGGTTGAGAGATGCAAAAGACTTGCTCGCGCGCTGGCTCCAGAACGAGGGCAGCTCGTTCGCTACGAAGCCGCGGAACTGGTCGGAATAGACATAAGTTGAATACCTTCCCTGCTCAGGAAGGCCTGCGAATTGCTCGACTATGCCAGCATATATCTCACCTATCTTCTTGCGCTCGAAGTCCTTTTGCAGCAGCGAGGGCTTGCGCATGAGAAGGTAGTCGGCCTGCCTTATCGCGTTGAGCTCCAGGTTCGCGGAGTTCTGCGATATGAAGAGGGCGGAAACGTCCTTGTGCCTTGCGACCAGCAGAAGTGCGGACAACAGCTTGTTCGCAGATGACATGGAGGAGCGCGAGGAGAATGTTATGCCGCCCTCATCTACGAGCACGAACGCTCCGTTCGGCACTTCGTCCACGCTTTCGACGCACCGGATCCAGCCGGGCATCGATGCCTCGTCGAAGCCCATGGCGCACACCTGCCTACTGCCCTTTGCCGCCACATTCTCGAGCAGGCGCATGCCCAGCGCAGATTTGCCGCTCCCTCGCGCGCCGAGGATAAGGCCGATGGTGCTTTTTGAGGTGAGAAGCCGCTGCTCGAAGTCCTCCAGCTGCCCCGCGTCCTGCTTCTGCACCGCAAGCGAAGCGTAAGCTGCGGTTGAGCGCGGCCTGCTCGCCTGCCTTGCGCCCGAGCTTGCGGCCGACGATGCCTTGCTGAACAATTTACCTACGAGAAACTTGAGCGCGAGGAATAGTTTCTTGGCAAGGATATAGAGCAAGTGGTAGAATCCGGTCGCAAACCAGACGCACGCGCCCCAAAGAAAGCCCGCAAGTCCTCGGCGTTTTTTCGCCATGCGCTTGCTTCGGAGCCACGTTTTATTAATCTGAGCTAACTTCTGAGCAACAGCAAGAAAGGACATACAGGTCATTTCCGCATTACATGAAAGTAGTACGCGAAATGGCTCCGTTCAGCAGGCCAATTCAAAGTCCACAAAACCCTGCGCAGGGTCGAGGTTGACCAGGCGGACTTTCACTTTCTGGCCAACGTGGATGCCGCGCACCTGGTGCATTATCCTGCCCTCTACAGGGGGATGGGTGAGCCGCGCATAGGTGCCCTTTTCCGAAGCGCCGGTGACTATGGCGTCGAAGATATGGCCGATTTTTCCAGCGAGCAGGACTGCGGCTTCGGCCTTTACCATGAACCGCTCGACCTTCTTGGAAGCCTGCTCCCTATTCGTGCACCATTCCGCCGCCTGCGAAATTTCTTCGCGGTTGTAGGGAGTCCGGGAATTGCCCAGGGCCGCCTTCACGAGCCGCTGGATTATGAGGTCCACATAGCGGCGGTTGGGCGCGGTTGAGTGGGTGTAGTGTGTGACCGCGAGGCAGAAGTGGCCGATGGGATGCCGCCCGTCGAACATCACATATTCGCCCGGGCCCAGAAGCTTCACGATTGTGAGCGAGAGGTCAGGGAATCTTTCTGGGTCGGCTTTCTTTTCGCGCAGAAGGAATTTGGACAGTTCCAAGGCATTTGGAATAGGGGGCAGCAAAAACCCGCGGGCCCCGGCAACGCCTACGATATCCTTCCAGTATTTAGGAATGCGCACCACGCGGTGGATGGTTGGTAGGCCTGCCCTTTCCAAAAAGCCGGACATCACGCCGTTCGCGCCTATCATGAAATTTTCAATTATGCGCTTCGCCCGGTCGTCCTCAATCACCACGAGGTCGAGAACTTTCTCATGGTCTACTACTGCGCGCGCCTCGAGGGTTTCAAGCTCCAGCGCGCCCTGCTCGGCCCTGTACTTGCCGAGCCTCAGCGCCGCCTCATCCTGGAGCAGCAGCTGTTCCTTTAGCTCCGGGGTTTCGGTGATTGCATGCGGCATAGGTGCCTTGCCCTCCAGCCAGGCGCCGACCTGCTCGTAGACCAGCTTCGCCTTGTTCCGCACAAGCGCGCGGTATATCTTTCCGGGGCGGACATTGCCCTTGCGGAGCACGGAGAATTCTACCACCATCGCAAGGCGATCCTGCTCCGGCGCGAGCGAGGAAAGGTTCTTGGACAGGCGGTCGGGCAGCATGGGATAGATTTCTATGCCAGTATAGATTGAAGTGGTGTTATTGCGCGCGTGCATGTCTATGGTCGAGGCTTTTGGCACATAGGCATCCACGTCCGCAACAGCCACCCGGATGAGAATTTCCCCGCTCTGGGCGCGCTCGCAGTATTCCACCTGGTCCAGGTCCTCGCTGTCGAAGTTGTCAATGGATGACCAGAGCAGGTGCCTCAGGTCGCGCACCGACTTCGCTGCGCGCTCGGGTGCGCGGCCGTCGAGGGCGTTGGCCGCCGCCATGACCTTGGGCGGGAAGAAGGGCTCAAAGCCGTAGCTCCTCATGGCCCGGCGTGCAATGCCCCTCAGGTCAATCTTCCGAAAATCAGCCATGGGCAGTATTCACACCGCACGATTAAATAGTTGCCTGCGGCCCGGGGCGAGGGGTGTTGATCATTTATTGGTTTCCTGCGTTACGTTTTCATGAGAACGGAAAAGCTCTGGAAGAGGTGCGCTGATGATTGAATGGCTGGTATTCTCGTTGGTTTTGCTGGGCATTTGGCTTGTACTGTACCTAGCTAAGCCGATGCTAAGAAAAGAAATGCTGTGGGCGAGCATACTTACCACGCCCCTTGGTTTGACCGAGCCCATATTCGTTCCGAAATACTGGACCCCGCCGTCTCTGTTCGATTTGACTGCGAAAACCGGTTTTGACATAGAAAGCCTGATTTTCTGTTTTGCAATCGGAGGTATTGCGGCAGTGCTGTACGAAGCAGTTTTCAAGGTTAAGCATAAGCACATGAGCGATGCCGAGATGCACAGCCCGCGGCACAGGTTTCATAAGTTGGCAATAATATCGCCAGTGCTCGTATTCATCCCGTTATTCCTTCTCACTGACATAAACCCGATTTATACGGCATCCATAGCACTACTCGTTGGAGGAGTGGCAACGTGGTTATGCCGGCCGGACCTTAAGGATAACATGCTCATAGGGGCCGGCCTTTTCACCGGGCTCTATTTCGTCTTTTTCTTGTTCATCAATGCGCTGGTGCCCGAGTTCATACATAGCTGGAATCTGACGGCCATATCAGGGGTGCTGATTGCAGGGGTTCCGCTGGAAGAGCTGATGTTCGCGTTCACCTTCGGGCTGATGTGGTCCAGCATCTATGAACACGTATTATGGCATAAATTGGGATAAGTGATTGAGGATGACAGTTATAGACGCAATGGCCTTTGCAGTTATGGATTCAAAAACCAGGGTAAAGACATTCATTTATTCAATTGGACTTTTCATTATTTTTGCAACACCGACAGCACTTATCTCAAACCCCATAATTCCGTACATACGAATGATTCCTGCAACGCCCCTTGATTATGTATTTCTGGCAACTACGTCGATTCTTGCAGCAGTATACCTTGCGCTTCCTAATCCAAAAGTATGCAAGACCGACAATGCCGCAGCGGGTGGGGGTTTTTTGGGGTTCCTTTCCATCAGTTGCCCAACCTGCATCATGCTTTTTGTGTTTCTCTTTGGCTTCGACTTCATGTTTAATGTAGTAAACCCGCTTCGGCCGCTTCTTGGAATTTTGTCTGTCGCCGTTCTCCTCTATGCAATTAATGGAAAATGGGGAAACTAGGCAATTGCCTAAGCGGCTTTGTTGATTGCCAACGCGTTTACAATCTAACAGCCGCCGAGCGTGCTTTTTAGTTCAGAAGAAAATGCCTTTGAGATCTCCCCATTTGCCGCCTTCTCATCTATCGCTTTCTGCACATAATAGTTTGGAAAAAACATCTTATTCCAGAGCAGCTCCTCTTCCAAAATCTCCGCGTCTCCCAATCCGGCCTGAAGGAGGAATTTGAGCAGCCCTTTTTGTGCTTGTGCATGCCCGCACTCGCAGCCTCCTATCGGCGCCGTACAGCAGAGATGGTCTATAATCGGCTTTCCACCTGTACTGTTTCCTGCGAGCGCATTGAACCGTGCCGTGAGGTTCTCATTTCCGAGTTTTATCTTGGAGTTCATTTCAAGTAGAAGGCTGAAGCCGTTCCCGTCCAGAGTTACGGTTTTGTTTTTCCATTCATAGGGGCGCACAGCATCGTTGGCGCCGGGCAGGACTTCTGCTTTGATGCGATCAAGAAGCGAGTTCACATTACGGGTTGAATTGCTGTTTACGTCAATCGGCAAGCTCGTATTTAAGGCAAGCGGCACGCCCGTATTTAGAGCAAGGGCTATTGCAGTTAAGTTTTGTTCTGTTTTTTCCACGGTGCTAGAAGGCGCGGCATTTGAGAAATTCGTTTCATTCCCTGCAACAGGCAAGAGAGGGGTATTGCTCACGTTTTCATTAGTTTTGATTGAAGCATTCTCAATTTCAGGCGCCGTTTCCTGGCTTGCGTCTTCAGGTTTTTGAACATCATCATTTACCACTGAACCTGCATCATTTGGTTGAGTGACTGCGCTTGTATTTTTTTCAGCAGTGACCCCTTTTTCAATGCAGCCAAAAACCAGCAGACCGATTAAAAGAAGTGCCAATATCAGCAAAACTGCCTTCATGACTCTCACATCCAGCCATAGCTAAGGCTGCAAAGCATAAAAGCATAAAACTCGCCCCGTTTTGCAGGTGGTGCGTCAGACTTCTACTCTGTCGTCATTCCAGGAGCGCTTTTGCCGTTTTTCTGTTGGATTGGAGCTTCGCTCCGATACCCGCAAAGTCCTTCGGACTGTTGCGGTCGCTCAGGCTATAGCAAACCCGAAATAGTTTGCTAGACGCGGTCGAGCTAGTTTGCGAGACCGCTGTAAGTAATTCTAGTCAGACCGTCTTTCCGCGCTGTACGAGGAAAGGATTCTTGCCCAAGAGGGTGAGAAGTCCGCCTGGCTGAAACTAGTCTGCCTGATGCACAGCAGGAACGGACACACGGGTCAGTTCCTAGGGAAATTTCCGAGGAAATGCGGCTTGCCTGGTTATCCTAGAAATGAATAGCTATGCGGTTTCGGTGATAACCCTACTCAAACGGCCTGCACAAAGCACTTGAAAACGAACTCGACGAACGACTTCTCGTCCTTCTTTTCCACGGATTTTATAAGTGCGTCGAAATAGCCTTCCGTATCCTTGGACACGTTGAGAAGAGGGTAGCCGGAGTCGAAAAGCGCCTTGTTGAGGAGAAGGCGGGACATGCGCTTGTTGCCGTCCGCGAACGGGTGAATCATGTAAAAACGCAGGTGCAGCAGGGCCGCAAGCTCGATGGCGTTCAGCCGGCCCAAATTCGCAGCATACCATGAAACGAGTTCCTGCATCTTTCCCCTGATTTGAGCCGGAGGCGGCGGCCTGAAGCCTATCTCCTCGGCCTTTTCGAAGCTTTTCAGGTAGATGTACGCCTGCTCGGTGCGGAATTGACCGGGCTTTTTCGCTTTGTATTCGCCCATTATTGTCTGGTGGAGCTTGAGCAGGAAGCCCAGGGTCATTCCTTTCGGGCTTTCCTTGACCTGCCTCAGCCCCTTTATCATGTCAAGGGCCACCCTCAAGTTCTCATCCCTGATGCTCCGGATGTCCTTTTGGCTGAACTTGTATGCAAGCTCGGCATCCTGCCTTGTAATCGGCACGCCTTCCGTGGTCAGGGTAGCATAGACGAAGTTCACGGTGTCTACCTCGTCCTTCTCGTTCCGCGCAGCCGCGCCCATCCGACTCACGCGGGCCTCGTACCTCCGGCGGCGTTTCTCGGCTTCGATTAACTCTTCTTTCGTGAGATAAACTCTCGAGATGCTGCCAAGAAGATCGACATACATCTTTTCCAGCAGTTCCGCGTTTTTCCTTTGCAGGATACCTTTCGTGGGTATTCTTTTCCCCAAGAAAATCGAGTAGACCTTCGGCTTTTCCAGCCTGATGGATTCCTCCAGATAATAGTACTGCTGCCCGTTGACCTGCTTTCTCCGGATGCCCATGGAATTATTTGGAAGGCAAGGTTATTAAACTTATCTTACATTTTCAGATTGAAATGTATGCCTAAAAATACGAGGTAAAGAGTTATCTTACATTGTGAATTTTGGTTGTAAGATAGAAGTCCGCCTGGCTAAATCTAGTCTGCCTGATGCACAGCAGGAAAGGACACACAGGTCATTTCCTAGG
>NZ_JAUSNF010000058.1 GCF_030646255.1 Candidatus Burarchaeum sp.
CGAGGAATGCGTGCAACGAACTCCCGAGCCGCCGGTTTGCAGCCGGCTGCGTTTCCGCATATGCATATTTCAGGTAGCCGTAAAACACAAGCATTGCGAAGAATGCCAGCATGCCGCCATCCCGATCCACGTGCTGTGCGCCTATGATTGCATAGGCTGACGTTGCAAGCACAATAAGTGAGAGCAGCGCGCTCCTTCTTCCCAGAAAGTCCCGTGCCAGCAGGTAGGTTACAACTAGCGATGCCATTGCGAATAAGACCGTGACTTGGCGGAAATCATTGAAGCCGACTGCATAAAATGAAACGAAAATGGCCTTGCCCAGCGGCGGGCTGTCGGAAATGTATGTATTGGTCCAGCGTTCATCGCCATTTACCAGCATGAGCGCGCTCTTGTACCAGTCTGCCTCATCGCCGTAGAGCGGCCTGTCAATATTCAGCTCGCGCAGGAAAAGCGCAAGCAAGAGGAGAACCAGAATCGTAACTGCCTCGGCTTTATCCATTATTCACACCCGTCAAACCTGCTGCCTGTGCAATCCACCCGCACAATCTACCTGCCGCCCTTTCAGTCCATTCTCTACTTCCCGCAGCGCCCTTAGCCCTACTGCGTAAATATGCGCCAGAGCATCTGCAGGCCCACTAAAAATCCCTTCACCTTCTGGTTCCCAACGCCCTTGCTCTCGCCTATCCTCTGCCTGAAAGTCACCGGCACCTCTATCACCGTAAGCCCGTTTTCAAGCGCGACCAAAATCATGTGAGGCGAGAACGTGTTGCCGCCCTCGCTGAGCTTTGGCATTATCCTGTCCAGCGAATCCTTCCTTATCGCGCGGTAGGTGCAGCCCACGTCGCTCAGCCTCACCTTGCCCCAGTGCCTTATCTGCAGCATGCGCGCTATGAACTTGTTGCCCCAGTTAATGAACCAGTCGACTTGCGAGTCCGGGTCCAGCACCTCTACTACCGTCCTCGTACCAACCACCATGTCGGCATTTTCTATGTAAGCAAGCAGTTTCTTGACGTCCTCTGCGCTGTATGTGCCATCACTGTCCAGCAGTATCACCGCATCGCCTTTTGCAGCCTGAAGAGCTTCCATGCACGCATAGCCATAGCCATGCCGCCTTCCCATGACCACCCGCGCCCCGGCCGCCCGCGCAAGCTCAACGGTCCTGTCAGTCGAAGCCTCGTCAACGCGCACAACAAGGTCAACAAGGTCCGGCACCTTCTTGAACTCCTTCACAACCTTGGCTATGGATTTTTCCTCATTGTACGCCGGCATGCATATGCCCACCTTCATGTGCGGCAGGGGGTCGTACCTTATCTCCCTTTTCGCGCGCCCCCAGTTCGACAGGAATGCAAAGTCGATGCCTATGAGCACAATGGATGCGAACATGGCAATGCCCGACAGCTTCGCAGCCTCGACAGCCTCATTGCCATAGGGTGCGAGCCCATAGCCGCCCGATATGAGTGCTGCTACGGACAGCAGAAAAACGCCAATCGAGACCCCGAAGATTAGCACGCCATAGAGCGCCGGCTTTCCCATCTTATCACGTCGATGCTCTTACGGCAAATAGATATAAAAGCCAATGCACAAAACCCTTTCATGGCCCGTTTATGTGTGGTTGGCACAGGTTACGTGGGTCTTGTCACTGGCGCGTGCCTTGCAGGCCTTGGCCACGGCGTGAGGTGCGTGGACGTCGACAGCCGCAAGGTCGAGGCCATAAATGACGGAAAGTCAACCATTTACGAGCCCGGCCTCGGGGAGCTCGTGAAGCGCATGGTAAGGGCAGGCCGCCTCTGCGCAACCACGAGCTACCGCGAGGCGCTTGCAGATGCAGATTTCACGTTCATCTGTGTGGGCACGCCCTCGCAGGCAGACGGCTCGACAGACCTGGCCTACATATGCGAGGCCGGCGCCATGGTGGCTGATGCGCTTGCACAGCGGCAAAAGTCAAAAGGCAAAACGGCGCAGGCCCGCAGGCACATACTAATAGTGAAAAGTACTGTCCCGCCCGGCACAACAGAATCGCTCGAGCCCATCCTCCGCGAAGCCGGCCTCCCACACGTCGGCCTTTGCATGAACCCCGAGTTCCTGCGCGAGGGCAATGCGGTCTACGACTTCATGAAACCCGACCGAATAGTTGTGGGTGCAATGGAAAGGAAGGATGCGGAAGCAGTCATGCGCCTTTATTCCACTGTGGCAGCTCCAAAGCTCAAGACCGACCTGCGCACGGCTGAGATGATAAAATACGCGAGCAATTCTTTCCTTGCGACGAAAATCTCGTTCGCAAACGAGCTCGCTAACATGTGCGAGAAGTTCGGAGTTGATGTTTACGATGTGGCCGACGGAATGGGCCATGACCGGCGCATAGGCCGCGCGTTCCTGAATGCGGGCGCGGGCTTCGGAGGCTCATGCTTCAAGAAGGACGTGAGTGCGCTGCTGCACGAGGTGCGGCACCGCGGCGCCGAGGCAAGGATTCTGAACGCCGTGCTGGAAATAAACGAGGCCCAGCCCTACCGCGTGGTAGAGCTGCTGCGCGAGGCCCTCGGGCCGCTTACAGGCGCGCGCATTGCCCTGCTCGGGCTGGCTTTCAAGGACAATACTGATGACGTGCGGGATTCTGCCGCGATTAAAGTGGCGCGCGCCCTGGTGGATGCGGGCGCCAACGTCATAGCCTACGACCCGCAGGCAACTGCAAATGCAAAGAAGGAGCTGGGCCCGCGCATAGAATATGCCGCAAGCGCGGCCGAAGCGCTGAAGGGCGCGGATGCGTGCGCGCTCGTAACCGAATGGCCGCAGTTCGCAAAAATCCCGATGCGCGCTTTCAGGAAAATGAAGCGGCCGCTGGTCATTGAGGGCAGGAATGTGCTGGACAAGAAAGCCCTTAAGAAGGCGGGCATCAAGTATGCTGGCATAGGCAGGAAGAAGTTCTGAGCTGTGGTGCGGTACGGCAAGTGAAGCGGCAATGAATGGCGGACTGGTGCGGCAATCGGAGATGTATTGGCATGAAGTTCCTCATAACTGGCGGCGCGGGCTACATCGGCTCGCACATCGTCGACGCGCTCATGCAGGCAAAGGGCAACGAAGTTGTGGTGCTCGACGACCTCAGCACGGGCAGGAAAGACAACATCGCGCACCATGCGGGCAAGAAAAATTTCAAATTCATCAAGGGCGACGTATGCGATGCCGCAACTGCTCGCAAGGCCGCCGCAGGCTGCAACGTAATCGTGCACGAGGCCGCAGTTGTGGGCGTAAAGCATTATGTGACCGACCCGCTGCGCGTGCTGCATGTAAATACAAAAGGCACCGAGCGCATGCTCGAGGAGGCGCGCCGCAACAATGCCAAGCTCCTCTTTGCATCCACGAGCGAGGTTTATGGCAGGAGCACGAAACTGCCCCTGCGCGAGGATGAGGAGCGCGTTCTCGGCACGACTGCTGTGGACCGCTGGTGCTATTCCACGAGCAAGGCATTTGACGAGCACCTGTGCTTTGCCTACAGGAAAAAGTACGGCCTGCCAGTCACAATTCTCCGCTATTTCAACTGCTACGGCCCGCGTGCCCTCGGCAATGACTATGCGGGTGTTGTGGGCATATTCATGAGGCGGGTGCTCGACGGCAAGCCGCCGCTCGTGCATGGCGACGGCAGGCAGACGCGCTGCTTCACGTACATAAGCGACACGCTGGCCGCGACCCTGGCCGCAATCGAGCGGAAGGAGGCAGACGGCGAGATAATAAATATCGGCTCAAACAAGGAAACCACGATCATGGAGCTTGCGCAGATGATTGTGCGCGCCTCGGGCAAGCCCGGGCTGGCGCCAAAGTTAATCCCATATGAAGACTTTTATGGCAAGAGCTATGAAGACATACGGAGGCGCGTGCCTTCAATTGAAAAGGCCAGGCGCCTGCTGGACTGGACTCCGGAAATTGGGCTTGAAAAAGGGCTTGCAACGACGTATGCCTGGTATGCTGATGCAAAAAACAGGGGGCGAAGTGTATGAAGGCAGTTATTTTAGCAGCAGGTACTGGCTCGCGGCTGCGGCCCCTCACCTACGCAATTCCCAAGCCCCTGCTGCCCGTAGGTGGCAGGCCTGTAATGGACTATGTAATCGACAATCTTCTCAAGTGCAAGGAGATAGACACTATCTATGTTGCCGTATCTCATATGCAGGATGCCATAGCGAACTATCTAGT
>NZ_JAUSNF010000060.1 GCF_030646255.1 Candidatus Burarchaeum sp.
AGCATCAATCTTGGAAAGCTTTATCACGCCGTCGCACGCAAATTCACTTACAGTATCTCTGGAATACCAGGAGCTGCCTTCCTGCAGCTCCGAGGTTACTATTGCAGTAACCGTCTCAAACGAGCGCATACGCTCAACAAGCGAAATGATTGCCTTCCTTATGATGGCCTCTCCGAAGACGTTTGAAACAAGCTCGCGGCCGTGGTCCACCTGCGTCTCAATCTCAGTGAATACGCCCAAAGTCGAAAGTGAGTCTAGTACGAGCCTTTTTGGCTTGAACTTGGCCACCAGGGATTCAATCTCGTCCAGCACCTTTATGATGTTGGCATGCGCCACTGTCAGGCTCATGACGCGCAGCATGTTCTTGCGCTCGAGCCCCTCCAAATCCCAGCCGAACTCGTCTGCCTGCATCTTCACGCTCTTCACCGACTCTTCAAACGAAATATAGAGGCCCTTTTCTCCCTTGCGGGCGCCTTCAACGAGAAATTGCATTGCGTAAATAGTCTTGCCTGCGCCGGGCGAGCCAGATACCAGGACGACTGCGCCCTCGGGATAACCTCCTTCAATGAGCTTGTCCAGCCGTGGTATGCCTGTGCTTACGCGCTTCATTTTTACCCGCTACACTTTCGTTCCCTTGTATTTAAGCTTTTCCTATGGCCTCGTCTGAATGTCTGTGCAGGCCCCTAAATCGGCCGAGCCGGAAAAATCCCCTTATATTCCTGCACGCGGCGAAGGCTTTGTGCGGCAAGGTACTACTTTCTCTTCTTGTCCAGTTTTGCAAGTATCTTCTCGCGGTACTTCAGCGCCAGCTCGCGGTTGTGGGTGATGATTACTGTAATCTTGGCAGGCTCATGGAGAAGCGAAAGGATCTCTGAGGTGTTGCTTCCGGCATCGCCCTTCTGGTATATTTTTCTTAGGTTCATGTGGAATTTCTCTGGGAACATTATTTGCGAGAAGAACCCGCTCTCGACGTGGGCCACCCAGTCGAATCTCTGGCTAGGCAGGCGGAAGCCAATGAGTGCCCTGCAGCCTGCGTCTGAGTACATTTTCATCAGGCTCCTGTCTCCGGGCGTATCGCTCTCGCATGCAAAGACGGGCCGGCAGGTGGCTATGACGCGCTTGAGGCGCTCGTACGTATCCCCCACCAGGCCGTGCGGGGCCATGCGTGCTTCCAATAGGCATAGCACGGTCCTGCCTCTGGAATCTTGTCGAGTATTTTGAAGAACTCGCGTGTGAATTCGATATAGTCTGGGTATTCGAAGAAGTTCTGCGGGTTATCCTCAAGCTTGGTCAGTGCGCCTTTCGAGAAGTCGATGTTGCGCAAGAGCCACTTGCGGGAGAGCGAGAAGGTGTGGTTCCTGTCCTCTAGAACGCCCTCTTCGACCAGCTGTCTTATGACTTTATGGACTCCCTGGTAGGTGCAGTCCATCTCCTTTGAAATCAAGGCATGATATTTTCTGGAGTTCCAGTAAGGATTCTCAGCTATTGCCTGCGTAAGAAGGTCGCGTATACTTTCCATAGGCGCACCGTGCATCAATATTGCAGGCCAGGCATTATAAACGCCTTTCCTTGGTTCCTGTTGTATTTCTAAAGCGGACATTCTCAGGACTTGGCCAGCTCGCTTTCCATCCTCCTCACATCGGCATCGCTCCCTATCTGCCTCGCGACGTTCTTATCCTTCAGGTTGAACATTTTGCGAGGCATGCCGACGAACTCGCAGTAGCGGTCGCCCTTGGCAAGGCATTTGGTCTCGACAAATTCGAGGCTGGGTTCCTGAAACACAGTTACATACCCTCCGGAGAAACAGCCACGCAAGAAGTGGTCTACTGGAAAGTCCGTTTTGCCATATTGCTTGAGGTACTCCCTTGCAAATGAGGAATTCTCTCCGGTCAGCGTTATTTTTGGCGGGTTTGTTTCTATGTGGCTTATGTCAAATGAAATCCAGCCTGCAAACGAAAGTATGTCGCTGCCATGTGCAGTCGCCTCATTGATGGTAGCTGGTGCATCGAGACTTTTCAGCGCAGTCGACATCCATTCAATGCCCAGCTTTCTGGCCGCCCGGTATTGCATCCAGTCTCGCCCCTCTTCATGCAGGCTTTTCGCAAGGTGGACCATGAAAGCCGATGGGAAGAGATGCACGCGGTTCCCGAAAAGGAAGATGGTACCCGGTTCCCAAACTATCTGCTTCTTGGAAATCATGTTCTCCAACAGCGAAAACAGCCTCGACGAGAACTTGGCATTTCCCGACATGTTTTCAATGCGCAGCCTTCCCGCCCCGCTGTATTTGCTCGAAACCCGCGTAAGCGCCTCCCTCAAACCTTGCACCCATCGCATGCTCAGCTCATATCCTTCCACAGTCTCGGAAACCGCGCCTTCCTCCACCAGCTGCTTCAGGGCCTTATGCACCCCTTGGTAGCTTATGTCGGCCCGGTCCTTCTCGACAAGCTTGAAAACCTGTTTGGCCTTCAGAGGCCATTTCTCTGCAAGGACTGAAACTACTGCGTGCCTAAGGTCGTGCCTGCCAACACCGAGAAAAGGAAGAGGTTCCTGCGCAAGGCCCGGGCTTTGCATCAACCCGGCTTGGGCGGGCAAGCGTTAAAAGCATGAGCAAGGCACTGCGCTGCATTATGGGCACCCGATCCGACGGGCTTACGAAACCCTTTCTGCGTAAAGCGCCTTTTCCTGCCCCTGCACTACCTTCCCCATAATGCACAGAATTATGGACTTTTGTGCATTGCTGAACGGCCTTTTCTGCCTGTTGGCGCAGCTCCCTCCTTCCTAAAAACAGCCATAAGGTTTATATTTCTTATTTCCGAAATGAAATTCGGAAAACCGAAAGGTGTAATGTTGTACCTCGAAAAGATACTCGGCACGAGCACGAAAATCGCCGTGCTGGGCGTACTGGTCAACAATCCCGAGAAATCCTACTTCGAGAAGGAACTGGCAAACGCGGCCGGAGCCGCGGTTTCCGAGACAAACAGGCAGATGTCCGAGCTCGTCGGCAGCGGCTTGGTCCGCCTTGAACGGACTGGCAAGGTAAAGCTCTATTCGATAAACAAAAGCCACTTTCTGGTTCCTTCCCTAAAGCGGCTATTCAGGGATTTGAATGCCGTTTACAGGGACGCGGCGGATAAAATATGCCGTTTTGCGGTTTCCTCAGACCAGAAGCTCGAGGCGGTCATTCTGATTGGCAGCGTTGCCAAGGGAAACGTAAAAAGCGATTTAATAAGCTCCCCCAGCGACATCGACCTGATATTCATCATCGCGGATGAGCATGGAAAAGAGCGGCTGTTCGATGCGCTGATTTCATACATAAACGGCGAGATCGTGCCGGTCTATGGAGTTGTATGTTATCCCATACTCCTGACAAAAAATGAGTACGTGGCGCGCTTGGAGAAAAAGGACGGGTTCATAATGCGCGCGCAAACCGAAGGGGTGGAGCTGCATGGCAGAAAACCGAGACGATTTGGTTAAGTGGACGCTTGGGAAGGCGGAGGAGTACCTGATGTCCGCCAAATGCAACCTGGACGAGGGCAGGCTGTTTGTCGCCGCTGAAGAAGTTTTCAGGGCAATAGAGAATTCCCTCGAAGCCATGCTCTACCGGCAGGGAATCAAAAGGATAGTTTATCCTGGGAAAGACAAGGAGTTCACTGGCAGGCTGGCGCTTCAGTTTCTGATACGCGACGATTTGCTGAGAAAAGGCATAATCTCGCAAAATGATTACAACCGGTATCTCAGCTACGCCACAAAGCTCCATCATGCAGGCTACACTTATGGTTCGTTTGAAGAAAAGGAGTTGAGAATGGCGTTGGAATATGCCGAGGATTTGTTTCACCGGGCAGTTGCGCGGAAATGACAGTCATATAAACGAGCTGAGGCGCACAACCGTTTTATACTCTTTCTCACACTTCCATTTAATGCCCGCAATCATCTATTCATCAAAAGATACAGCCGGCTACCTCATAGCCGAGCAGCTCCGCAGGCACCACGGGTTCAAAATGACGTCGGCAGATGAGCGGCGCTGGCTGAATGAGGAATATAATGTGCAGATGATGGAAATACGCGCACCGCTTCTGGAGGCCGAGGCACTGCAGATTGAGAGCGACTACTTGATTTTCGCCAGTAAGCATAGGAGTGCCACGGCCAAACCTACGCTCACAGTGCACGCCACGGGCAACTGGGGCGCAAAGGCTGAGATGGGCGGAAGGCCGGGTGAGGTGTGCTACCCTCAGACCAGTGCCATGAAGCATGCCTTGCGCGCCCTGGCGGAGCAGAAGTTCCCTGACTTCGAAGTTTCACTGGAGTGCACGCACCATGGGCCGACCACCACGCTCTCGCCGCTCTTTTTCATCGAGCTCGGCAGCTCTGAGGAGCAATGGCGGAATCCTGAGGCTGCAAAAGTTGTAGCTGATGCTATCATGCTGGCCGTGAAGCGTGAGCAGGAGCAGAAGTACGAGCAAGTTGCGCTCGGCATCGGCGGAGGCCACTACTGCCCGGACTTCACCAAAATAGAGCTCGAGACTGATTGGGCCTTCGGGCACATTGTGCCGGCCTATGCAATTGACGAGGCGAGCGAGGAAGTGCTCATGCAGGCTGTTGAGAAAAGCGATCCTGAGATTGCGGTTCTGGACTGGAAGGGGCTGAAGGCCGAGCAGCGACAGAAGGCTATTGCATTTGCGGAGAAAGCTGGTTTGGACTGGAAGAAGGATGACGAGGTCAAAAAAGAGGGTGATTGATTGGTTAAACTCGCAGTGAATGTGACTAATCCTGAGCTGGATGCATTGGAGGATCTCATAGTATGCTGGAATCTCTGTAAAAAACATAACGCGATAATTAATGCGAGTGAAGAAAACCGTTTCCGATTTACTCAAAAATGCAAGAAATGCGTCGAAATAAATATGCGCATTCGAAAGAAAACGCTGCGCTTATGGAACAAATTGGTAACTGCCTGCGAAAATTTATCCAAAAGAAAATACCGCACAGACTGACAAGAGCCCTTACTTCTTCCCGCTCATTTCCGTTTAGAAGAATACCAGGATTCGTAATCCTTGTGCTTTCCTATGAAGTAAATTAGTTTTCTATTTTCTCTGCATCTGTACACTATTCTGTACTGGCCGACTTCTTCTACAAAAAAGTCAACTCCATGCTGCAGATGCCTGCCTGACGGCTCTTCGCGCATGCGTGCGATTCGTTTTATGATGCGTTCACGAACTGATGCATCCAGGGCAAGAAGTGCTTTCGAGGCCTCCTCATGTAGCGAGACCTCAAAACTCATATTTTCACACCCGCTTTTTTGGCCACTTCCTCAATGCCAATCATCTTCTTCTTGCCGCTTCTAACTTCAGCTTCCATGTCATCTATCTTTCTGGAAACAAGTTCGGCTTCCCTGCCCCCAATCAGCGCATACTCGCGTCCAAGCTCAAGTATGCCGGCGCGTATAGCCTCGGATTTGGTTTTGTAGTAACCTTCCCCTATCAAACGCTCAAGCACTTTTTCGACCATCCCTTCCAGTCTGACTACGGTTTCCACTCAAATCACCAGTAATATAGTATCAAAATGGTATATTTATGCCTTTCGGTATGCTGCCTGGCTCTATACAAGCACCCGCCTACTTCTTCCCTTTCAGGCAGTCCTTGCACGCGCCAGCCACATAGCAGTTCATGCACACGTTCCTGCCGCAGAGCGGGCACGTGACGAGCTTGGCGCCCTTGCCGCACACTGCGCAGAGTCCATATACTTCCATGGTTTCACCTTTGCATTGGTTCACATGCTACTAGAGTTCGCTGTGCCGCATCCTTCGCGCCTTCCTCGCCCCGCACTGCAAAAGGCGAGGCATCAAAGCCCTTTGCGCACAGTGCCTTTGCCAAATACTCGCTGTCGCCGTAGCAGCACCATATCTTGCGGGGCTGCGCGCGCTCAAGATAGTCGAGCATCTCGCCGAAGTCCGCGTGGTCGCTGAGCGGGAAGACCTTATCAACCGGGTAATAGAATGTGCCGGCCCAGCCAGTTGCAAGCGCAGTCGCAACTCCGCGGCCGCAAAGCCTGCTCACATCATAGGCCAGTTCGCGGTTGACAATGTGGAAGGGCATCACGCCCACGAAATTCCTTTTCTTGAGCTCCTCGCCCTCAGGGCTGTCAAGCGCAATGCGCTTGAGCTTCACGCCAAAGCGCTCGTAAATCCCGCACACTTTCTCTATGCGCGGGTGCACGAGCGGCACAATGCCGCCCTCATTCAAAGTTGCAATCAACTCTTGTGCCTTGCCCGTCGAGTAGCCGCCCAGCAGCACAGTATTGAGCTCGCCCTCCTTTCGCACCCAGCGCACTATTTCTTCGCGCACCTTCCCGCGCGCAGGGAAGTTAGTGCTCGGCGAGGCGTATGTGCTCTCCATCAAAAGGCAGTCGCACTGCTCGGCCTCGGCGCCCTTCACAGTCAGTCCATCCTCGAGCTTGAAATCGCCAGTATAAACAAACTTGCCCTCATCGCTCTCAGCAACCAGCTGCGTGGAGCCCAGCATGTGGCCTGCTCCAATGAGCCGCAGCTTCACACCATCAGCGGGCTGCACAGCCTCCCTGCCCTCCTTGCCCAGCAGGGCTAGTGTTTCAGGGCTCGCGAGCAAACGCTTTCCTTTGGAGCGCGCCGCATCCGCATGGTCGCTGTGCGCGTGCGAGATGTAGCAGTCCGCGCACTTCGCGCTGTCGAGCGCAAGCAGCAGGCCATTTAGCCTCAGGTTCATGTCAGCATCGAGCAAATGATCGCCAGGTAAAAGTTCTGCCGCTTCATTTAAATATCTATTCAGTTCCACCTACTAGCATGGTTCCGAAGGCCAGGCATTCCAGGCGCGGGCAGGGTGCGCTGGAATATCTGCTTACGCACGGCTGGGCTCTGCTCGTGCTCGCACTGGTAATCGTAATACTTTACGGGATAGGCATTTTCAACCCGAGCCGCTACGTTTCCGAGGAATGTGTGTTCCAGCCAGGCTTCGGGTGCGCCTCTCCAGCACGGCTCCATCTCGCATCTTCTTCCGCGCCTCCTGTTCCGAATGCAAGGTTCATTTTCGGCGTGCCCCTGGCAAACAACCTGGGCTACGACATTGCGATAACGAAATTAGATGTGACAAGCACTGATTTTATAGCCGGCGGCACATCTGCTTGCAGTGTCGAGCTTGACCCTGCAGACATATACTTATCCTTCAAAACCTCGCCAACCGGCTGCATGGATTGGTATCTGACTGACTTTGTTGGAGGCATGTACGTCTCTCCATATCCCGCGCTCCTCCTGAACGGGCAGACAAAGAACCTGAACCTGGTCTTCAAGAGCTCAAGCCCTGTGGGCGTTGCCGCAGGAGAAGTGCGCGAGCTGAAGTTCAAAATAACTTATAGGAACTGCAACACAGATGTTGTAGCGAATCATGGTTGGGCCCGCGGAAGCTACAGTCCTGCAGACAATGCAGCTGATCTGTATATGGCTTGCGCGGCCGCATCAACCTCAGAGCACGTTCTCTCAGGCAAGATGGTTTCACGCGTGGGCGGCGAGATATCCACTATCTTTGTTACGCAGTAGTTCCTGCCTATGGCAAACCCGAAAAGTAATTCGACAGGACCTGTCGCAGGCTTCGACTACGGGTTTCAGCATTTTCGCAGAACGCGAAAATGTCTGATGCATTTTGCCGCCCACTTTCTCCTTTTGGAGAAAGGGGCCGATTTCCGCCGAAGCGGAAATACGGCGGCAAAATGCACATGCTAGAAGCGGTCGAGCTTCTTTGTGAACAACTGCGGGCCAAAGCCCGCAGCTTCCGGCGAATATGGACTTTAGGCGGAAGCTGCTTGGGTGCGCTCCTCTGCTGGCTGAAGCCAAGCAGCTTCCGCGCACCCGAAGTTGTTCAGTGATACAAGTGATACTAATGCATGCAAATACAAGAAGCAG
>NZ_JAUSNF010000002.1 GCF_030646255.1 Candidatus Burarchaeum sp.
AGGACGACAATCTCACGCGCCTGCCAAAGGCGCTTTGGATGGAAATACTTGGGATAGCCAGCAAGCAGGGCTTCACGCACCAGCACAATGGCGGACTTGAGCCGGAATCGCTCCAGCCAGGGGACATAGAATACATGGCTCAGACAGGCTGCACGGCCGCCTATCTTCCTATCAACCCCCGTGGAGGAAGCGCTAACCCAACACCGGAAGTTGAAGAGCACGTTGTGTCACTTTTCGTTGCCTGCAAGAAAAATGGAATCTACACCTATAGCGCACTCATACTCGGCACGCCCGGCCAGACTCTCAGGGACATAGCGGCAGACCTGCTGTACGCCCGCGCACTCGTGGCAAGCGGGCTCAGCGACTACAACGTGTCCTATGGCTATTCGTGCCTTCCAGACACCGGGGACTTCGACCGCTATGCGGAGCAGCTTGAGAACAATGAGGGCATGAGGTTCAACCTCACTGATTTCGCAGCCTATTCCATAAACACCGTGCAGTGCGCCACAAATAAATTCTCACTCGAAGACTTCGCTGCCCTCTACTTATACTCAATAGGCTTCATCAATGGCAAGGAAACAGCCGATGTGTATTTCGAGCAAGGCACATGGCTCCGCGAGGACCAGCGAACGAGCAAGAACGAAGCCGACGTGGCCGCATTCCGCAGCATGGTTGCGAAAGTAAATTCCGAGAGTGTGCAGGAGCTGCTCAAGAGCGCGGAGGAATACAAAAGGAGCGACGAATTTCAGCAGTGGTGGCAGGCGCGCCAGAACCGCCAGCTTCCTGAGGTTCTCACTCAAAAGGAGCTCGAAGAGCTCCGAAGGAACGAAAGGGTTTTACTACTGAGGAATCCAAGCGGCAATGTGCAAGAGGTACGGGCACCATCGCATGTCAGCTGGCAGCGGGCAGGCGCCAAAATAAACTGAGGGGATTTGCATGAGAGTTGAATTCCTAAAAGGAAAAATACACCGGGCGCGCGTGACGGACGCCAACGTGGACTACATGGGCAGCATCACGATAGACAAAGCCCTGATGGACGCCGCTGGCATATATGAATACGAAAAGGTCCTGGTGGCTGACATCGACAATGGCAACCGGCTCGAGACCTATGCCATACCCGCACCTCCGGACTCGGGCACAATATGTGCCAACGGTGCGGCCGCGCGCCTGATACGGCCGGGTGACCTTGTAATCATAATGTCCTTCGCATCCGTCGAGCTTCTATCTGAAAAGCCGCCCAAGCCCAAGATAGTGATAATGGACGAGGGCAGCAATAAGGTAAAAAAGCTCCTGCCTTAGACTATACTTCCATGGCCAATCTCCTCTGCCTTGCGGTCGAAAAGAAAAATGCCGAGCGCGCGCGCCAGCTCCTCATCGCGCAGGATGCGCTCGACTCCGCGCGCAAGCCCACGAGCGATTCGAAATTCGTCTACTTTCCAATAAAGAACAAACTCGACATCGGCCTTGGAAAGCTCGTAAGCAAAAAACTCAAACCACGCAAGTTCAAGCCCCATTCGCTCGAAGAAGCAATGAAAGGGAAAATTCCGGCAGCCAAAATCCATCTTCTCCCTCGTGCCTTTGACATGATTGGAGACGTAGCAATAATCGAAATCCCGCGCCCGCTGGCAACGAACGCCAAGCTCATGGGCAAGTCCCTCCTCGCAATTCACCCGAACCTGAAGTCAGTCTATGCCAAGGGCGGCAAGCGCACAGGCAAATACCGCACCCGCAAGCTCGTGCATCTCGCTGGCGAAAAGCGCACAACCACGATTCACAAGGAAAACGGCTGCGACTTCGAGCTCGACATTGCAAAAGCCTACTTCTCCCCTCGTTTGGCGCACGAGCGCCAAATAATTGCAAATGCCGCAAAGCCCGGCGAAAAAATACTCGCGCTCTTCGCAGGCGTAGGCCCCTTCCCGATAGTTCTTGCCAAGCACCAGCCATCAGTGCAAATAGCCGCCATCGAATTGAACCCGCAGGCAGCCAAATACCTTGCAAACAACATACGCCGAAACAGCATGGGCGGAATAATCGAGCCAATAAAGGGCGATGCGCACGCAGTCGTGCGAAAGCGCTTCAAAAAATGGGCCGACCGCATTTTAATGCCGTATCCGAATGCCGCCCACCAATTCCTCTCCGACGCATTCTACGCAGCCAAGCCCGGCTGCGCAGTCCACTTCTACTGCTTTGCGCGCGAAGAGCGTGCATTTGCGGAAGCCGAAGCAATAGTGCAAAAGGCAGCCGCAAAGGCAAGGCGAAAAATCGAAATTCTCGGCAAGCGCACTGTCCTACCATACGCGCCAAGAGTGGTGCAGGTGGCCATAGACTTTTGCGTACTCTCGTAAAATTAGCCTTCGCCTATAAGCTCGTCCGTCTTGTGCTTGAACTCAGTCACAATATTGTCATACCTGCCCTTCTTCTCCTCGAGCGGCAGCTTCTCTCCGTAAACGCGGTCAATCTGCAGCTTGTACTCGTTGTACAGCTTGTCAAGGGCCTGCAAAAGCATGTTGCCCTCTTCAGTCAGTTCACTGTCAAACGCCATGCAAACACCTACTGCCTCCTGAACAATCTCCTGACTTTCGAAACTGCGCCATTGTAAGTATCCCTCAGCCTGTTCTTCGCATTCTCGTAAAGCCCCCTATCAGTCAGCATTATGGAAACAGCCATCTTGGCCCTGTCTATCTTCTCGCCGATTTTCGAGGTAAGCGGCGTGCCTCCCCCGAATCCTGCCTCCTTCTCTTCCTTCTGCTTAAATCCGCTTTCCCTTGCCATCCAAATCACTGCATACGCCTTTTACGGCATTGAATTTAAATGTATTGTATTGTTCCTATGTCCGAATCCTGCTTCGGCCCGGACTTCGAAGCCGCATCCTTTCCATGCTTCTCGTTCGCTTTCCCTTTTTCCTCTCCTTCAACGCCATTTTCATTAACTTTCTCCACAACTTTCGCAACAGCCGTGACCTTCTGCCCTTCCTCTAGCCGCATGAGCCGCACGCCCATCGTATTCCTGCCAATAGCGCGCATGTCGCTCACAGGCAGCCGTATCATCGTGCCACCGGAATTCACGAGCAGCGCATCATCTCCATCATTCACGGCCTTCACGCCCACGACAGCGCCATTCCTGCCATCAGTCTGGATGTTAATCAACCCAATGCCGCCCCTTCCCTGCACGCGGTACTCACTCATCTCCGTTCTCTTTCCATAGCCGCTCTCGCACACCGTGAGCAAGCTATTGCCCTCATCAGCCACAACCATGCCCACCAGTGCATCGCCCTCGCGCAGCCTTATGCCCCTTACTCCCTGCCCGGTCCTTCCAATCTCGCGCACCTCTTCCTCCTTGAACCTGATGGCCATGCCCTGCCTGCTCACGAGCACAATGTCCTGCCCGCCGCGCGTGCGCTTCACCTCAATGAGCTCATCCTTCTCGCGCAGCGTAATAGCTATGATTCCTCCACGCCGGGGTCTACTGTACTCACTCAAGCTAGTCCTCTTCACCACCCCGTCTTTGGTGGCCATAATAAGGAACTGGTTCTCGCTGAACTCGCGCACGGGAATCATGGCCGCGACATTCTCGCCCTCGCCCAGCTCAAGCAGGTTCACAATGGCCTTGCCCACGCCATACCTGCTCGTGCTCGGCAGCTTGTAGGCCTTGAGCCAGTGCACGTTGCCCTTGTCTGTGAAGCACAAGAGGTAGTCATGGGTCGAGCACACCATTATCTCACGCGCATAATCCTCCTCCTTGACCTCAACGCCAATCACGCCCTTGCCTCCGCGGCCCTGCACGCGGTACTCGCCGAGCGTCACTCGCTTGGCATAGCCTCCTTTCGTAAGCACGACGACAACCCTCTCCTCCTTAATCAGGTCCTCAATTTCAATCTCGCCCGCATCCTCGGCAATCTGCGTCCTCCTCTCATCGCCAAACTTCTTTTTCACGTCGAGCAGCTCCTCCTTTATGATTTCGAGAATCTTCTTCTCATCGGCAAGCACATCCTTGAGCCACGCAATGCGCTTCACAAGCTCTCCATGCTCAGTCGCAATCTTCTCGCGCTCGAGCGAGGTCAACCTTTGCAGCCGCATATCCAGAATCGCAAGCGCCTGCTTCTCGCTCAGCTGGAAGCTGTACACGAGTGCCTCTTTTGCAGCCTGCGGGCTCTTCGCTGCCTTGATAGTCTTAACAATCGGGTCAATGTTTGCCAGCGCAGTCTGCAGCCCTTCCAAAATATGCGCCCTTTCACTGGCCTTGGCAAACTCGAAGTCGCACCGCCTCCTGACAACAACCTGCCTGAATTTCAAATATTCCTGCAGCGCGCCCTTGAGCGTGAGCACGCGCGGCTCGCCATCCACAAGCGCCAGGTTAATCGCGCCAAAAGTATTCTCCATCTGCGTGTGCGCATAGAGCTGGTTGAGCACAACCTCGCGGTTCGCATCGCGCTTCAGCTCAATCACAATGCGCATGCCCTCTCGGTCGCTCTCATCGCGCAAATCGGAAATGCCCTCAACCTTCTTGTCCTTCACGAGCTCGGCAATAGTTGAAATCAGCTCAGCCTTGTTCACCATGTATGGGAGCTCCCTTACAATTATGACCTCCTTGCCAGACTCGCCCGCAGCCGCTTCCTTTGCCCTTCCGCCTTCCTTGCCCGTCTCACCCGCAGCATCCTTTCCTTCCTTTGCAGCCTTCCCTTTCCTCTCAAACTCCACCCTTGCCCTTACCCTTATCTGCCCCCTGCCCAGTGTATAAGCAGCCCTTATGCCGTTGTGCCCCTGTATGATGCCTCCAGTGGGAAAGTCAGGCCCTTTCACGTAAGTCATTAGCTCCTCGAGTTCGGTCTCGGGCTTTGCAATGAGCGCCACAATCGCATCAACAATCTCGCTCAAATTGTGCGGAGGCACGTTCGTAGCCATGCCCACTGCAATGCCGCTCGAGCCGTTCACGAGCAGGTTCGGAATGCTTGAGGGCAGCACGAGCGGCTCCTTTAGCGAGCCATCAAAGTTCGGTGCAAAGTCAACGGTCTCCTTTTCAATGTCAGCAAGAATGGCCTCGGCCAGCCTGTCCATGCGCACTTCTGTGTACCTCATTGCGGCCGCATTGTCCCCGTCAACAGAGTTGTGGACAAATACGCCAGCTGCCAATGCAAAATTGTGCGTTCCCTCTACGGTCAGGTCATAAACATCTTCCCGTTCATCCAGCATTTCTATTCTTGCGACCTTGTGGTTCCCGTTCAATTCCAATAGGATAAGGCTCGGGTTATTTGAGAAATATTTTTGCAATCCTTTGTCCCAAGTGGTAGAATGGCCGTATTGATAGACCTCATTCCTTTTCCTTTCATAGGTGCTTTCAGACAAAACTTTGCCCTCAGATATGACTGCCTTGCATATTTTGATGAATTTTATTTTTCCTGTAACGTTAGTAACGTGATTCTTGTTTCCCTTGATGATTCTCTGGCGCATCGCAGTCCGATAAAGCGGGCTCTGCCATAGCCGTTTTAGGGTCCTTGTCATCCTTTCGCTAAACTCCCGCCTCTTTTCCGGATGCGCCGCAATATATGCCCTGTTGAAAGAACTAAGATTTTGCCTCATTTTTGCCCTGTAACCGGGCACTTTCCAGTTTTTCTTATTTCTTATGCTGAGTCTTTCTGCAGTCTTCTTCCGATTTTCCTCTTTACCCCAGAATTCCGCCCTTCCTTCGGCCAACTTCGCCCGATATTTCCCATCCTGCTTGTGCCTCTGGGCGGTCAGGTCATAGTGCAGCTTCCAGTGCCCTTTCCAATGCATCCTCTTTACGTTGTCCGGGTTGTTATTCAGCTTGTTGAAGTCCGCGTGGTGCCTTACTCTGCCGGCCGACCTCGGATAAACTCCGTGTTCAATGTTCCAGTCGTCTGCCAAGTGATGAACATATGCCCATTCTTCTTCCTTGGGCTGCAACACCATCCGGTACCCTTCGATATTCGGATCATCCGCTTTTAGCGACAGTCTCGCGTACAATGGCATAAGCGAGTCTCCAGGTTTCAGATGCCGGGCTTCCCTGTATTCTCCATTGCGCAGCATGAACCGGTGGTTTAACGTGCAGCGTATTTCCTCTCCATTATCCAGAATCACCTTCATTATCTCCGCATTTTTGATGGTGCGCCTGGGGCGTGTTATCCGTTCTATCAGTATTTTTCCCTCTTCGCCAATAGTAAAAGCATAGTTCAACTTTCCCTGTTCATCTTCTCCAACCAGCTCTTCAAAGCTGAGGTTTCTTCCGTCTGCCAGCATTACTTTAGTGTCTTTTGTAAAACAGCCGAAATTTCCCTGCCCGTCAATGAGCGGGTAGCGGAGCGAGAAGTCCTGCACCATGCGCACGAGCGAATCATAAACAGCCGTGTCGCCGTGCGGGTGGTACTTACCTAAGACCTCTCCGACAACGCGCGCGCTCTTTTTGTAAGGCTTGTCACTAGTATTTCCAAGCTCGCTCATTGCATAAAGAATGCGCCTGTGCACGGGCTTCAGCCCATCGCGCACATCTGGCAGCGCCCTTCCCACAATCACGCTCATGGCATAGTCTAGGTAGGACTCGCTCATCTCGTCCTCGATGAACCTGTTCTTCACATTCGGCCTTCCAGAATCGTCCGCCATGCAATCATCCATCAAACATTCTTCCCGCCTACCGCATCATCACATCATTCGCCTAATCCAACGCACACAAACTACACGTCAATATTCTTGGCCTCAAGCGCATGCTTCAAAATGAACTGCTTGCGCGGCTCGACCTCCTCGCCCATCAGTATCGAGAAAATCCTGTCCGCCTCGACCGCATCCTCAATCGTAACCTTGTACAACGTCCTGCCATTGGGCTCCATAGTCGTAGTCCAGAGCTGATCGGGGTTCATCTCGCCCAGACCTTTGTACCTCTGTATGCCCACGCCGTCATTCCCGCCCATCTCCGCCACCACTTTTTCAAGGTCAGCCTCGCCATAAACATATTTGCCCTCCTTGCCCTTCTTCACGAGGAAGAGCGGCGGCTGCGCAATGTAAATGTAGCCGCGCTCAATGAGCGGCTTGGTATACCTGTAGAAGAACGTGAGCAGGAGCGTGCGTATGTGCGCGCCATCCACATCCGCATCTGTCATGATTATGATGCGGTGATAGCGCGCCCTATCTGCATTGAACTCATCGCCAAAGCCCGTGCCCAGCGCAGTAATCAAAGTCCTAATTTCCGCATTCCCGAGAATCTTGATCAGCCTAGCCTTCTCAATATTCAATATCTTGCCGCGCAGAGGCAGAATGGCCTGGAACTGCCTGTCCCTTCCCTGCTTGGCCGACCCACCGGCGCTGTCTCCCTCCACAATGAACAGCTCGCTCTTGGCCGGGTCTCGCTCGGCGCAGTCGGACAGCTTTCCGGGCAGCAGGCTGCCCTCAAGCGCGCTCTTCCTCCTCACAAGTTCCTTTGCATGCCTGGCAGCCTCGCGCGCCTGGGCAGCCCCAATCAGCTTGCCTACAATAGCCTTAGCCTCGGGCGGGTTGAACTCCAAAAACTTGGCCAGCTTCTCGCCCACAACCGACTCCACAACGCCCGCTACCTCAGTATTGCCCAACTTGCCCTTTGTCTGCCCCTCGAACTGCGGCTCGAGCACCTTTACGCTGATTACAGCCGTAAGCCCCTCCCGCATGTCCTCGCCGGCCAATCCCAGCTCGTTTGGCAGCTGCTTGCCCTTCTTGGCATAATCATTCAGCACGCGCGTAAGCGCCTTCCTGAAGCCTATGAGGTGCGTGCCTCCCTCTATCGTGTTAATGCCATTCGCGAACGAGAAGACGCTCTCAAGGTACGAGTCATTATACTGCAACGCCACCTCGACCTTTGTGCCGTTCTTCTCGCCCTCAACGTAAATTACCGTCGGGTGAATGGCTGCCTTGCCAGTATCAATATACTTCACGAACTCCACAAGCCCGCCGTCATACTTGAACTCCTCTTCCCTTCCCGTAGAATCCTCAAGCGCCCTTATGCACAATCCCTTATTCAGGAAGGCCAGCTCGCGCAGCCTGTTTACAATCCTGTCGAAGCTGAACTGCAGGGTCTCGAAAATCTGGGCATCGGGTTTGAACCTTATGCTCGTGCCCCTGAACTCTGCCTCGCCCTCCTCATGCAGGGGCTCAACCACCTTGCCGCGCTCATACTTTATCACATACCTCTTCCCATCACGGCACACCTCGGCCTGCAGCCACTCTGAGAGCGCGTTCACAACGCTCATGCCCACCCCGTGCAGCCCACCGCTGACCTTGTAAGCGCTCTTGTCAAACTTTCCGCCAGCGTGCAAGGTAGTCATAACCAGCTCAATCGCAGGCTTGTTATACTTGGCCACAATGTCAACCGGAATGCCTCTTCCATCATCCCGCACTTCCACACTCCCATCCTTGTGCAGTACCATCTCAACGTTCCTGCAGTAGCCTGCCAGCGCCTCGTCAATTGCATTGTCAACAATCTCGTAAACAAGGTGGTGCAGGCCGTGCACGCCCGTATCGCCAATGTACATCGAGGGCCTTTTCCTGACCGCCGCTAGCCCCTCAAGCACCTGAATGTCCTTTGCAGTGTATGTCTTTTCCTCAACCATTTTGCTCGCCTTCAATCTAACTTGCTAGCCTATCTTTGTCAGGTCGCCCCAGTGCCTAATCTCGCACCCGATGAAATAGCCTGCGCTTCCCAGGCTTATAAACCTACCTACGCGCGCGCCCGCGTGCGCGCGCGTTCTGAGAAAAGGTTAAAAAACGTGCTTTTTTGGGCCAAAAACCGCGCACAATGGCGGGTCCGTCAACTGATGATACGGCTTTGCTAACAAAGCAGTGTCTGCTCCCAACGTGGCAAATTGACCGCTGCGCATAAAAGGCTTGGATCATATATGAATTGCCATGAGTGAGCCGTCAAAAGACGAACCACCTGTCAAAAAGTTCCCTACTGAGTATTTTGGTCATCCATATTCCGACCTAAGCAAGAAAGCTCAGGAAGACCGAAAAAATCAGTCTTGCTCCTATTTGAACGGCGAGTGCAAAAAGCCGAGAAAGAGCGAACCAAAGACAAAAGTGGGTGATTGTAGCATTGGTTATAACTGCCAAGTAAACGAAAATGGTAAAATTGTGAAAAAGTTCCTTCCGGTAATCATCTGTCCGCATCGTTTTAAGGAAAACTCTGTTTTTGACAGCGTTGCAGAGAATTATTTTGGGGCTGGGTTTGTTGGCAAGGTCGTATGGGTTCCAGAGGTTTCTCTTGGAGTTGGCGGCTCAGTTGATTATGTAGCTATAGTAAGAGATGATAGCGACCCATCTAAAATTAAGGACTATGTTTTAGTAGAATTTCAGGCAGCGGGCACTACTGGGACTCCGTGGGCTGCGTTGCAGGAACTTAAACTGAAAGGAAAATATGAGAAGGATAGCTATAATTATGGAATTAATTGGGCCAATGAGTTTCTTAAGACGATGATGCAACAAGTCTATAAAAAAGGCCCCATCGCAGAGGCTTTGCATCGAAAGATAATATTCGTAATTCAAGACGTTGGTTTGGAATATATAAGGAATAGTTGTGATGCTAGCGGATTGCATGAAGTTCGAAAAACTGACCAGATTTTGTTCTATACTTTTAGAATGCAGTGGAATGCACGAACTGGACAGTGGAAGCTTGTATTCGACAACAAATATGGCACTGATTTTGAAGGGATACGAAAAATATTGTCTGGTTCGAAGCAATCAGAATATCCCGCAGAAGAAGAATTTATCAAAAACATTCAAAAGAAGCTTAAAAAGAGTTAAGCTAACTTTCGCCGAATAGACTTTACTCTTTTCTCAGCGATTTTCAAGTAAGTGTTACTTATGTCAATTCCGATTCCCCTTCTATCTAATTCCAGTGCTGCTATAACTGTGGTTCCAGTGCCTACAAACGGGTCTAAGACTAATCCGTTTGGAGGGCAACAAGATTTAATGGGAATTTCAAGCAGATTCACAGGAAAAGCAGCATAGTGTTCATCATCATCCCGTTTCTCATCTTCTGGAACTATACTCCATACATCGTTAGGCATATACCCATCCGCGTGGCTCTTAAGAATGTAGAAACCCTTTTCCTTGAGTTCTTTTGCCCGCCCACTAACATTGCCATTATTGCTATGGAGAGTGCGCTGGTTCCCGCGAATAGTCATGCGGAAATCCACTATTTTTCCATCCCTCATTTTTTCTAAAGTTTCATCTAAAGCAGCGAAAGCATCTCTCTTCTCATTTTCAGTCAGAACAGCGGAGTTGGCAATTTGGCTTCTATACCTCCGACCGCTAACTCCTGTGGCAGAAATCATCACCCCATTAATCTCCTTGGGAACTACCTTCGGCTTAACCAGAATGCTCTTGTAATCATAGTAGTATTTCTGGCTCTTTACAAAATGGAAAAGGTGTTCATAAACCGACCTAAGCCTTGTTCTTGAACTCTGAGTCCCCTTTTGCCTATACCAAATCACGTCATTCCTAAGTATCCACCCGTCTTTTTGCAAGGCAAGCGCAACCCGCCAAGGCATTCCCATGAGATTTTTGTTAAAGAGTTTGTCCCCTAAATTTAGCCATAGGGAGCCATCTTGCTTTAGAACTTCCTTGACTTTGGAAAAAACTGACAATAGCTGTTGGACGTATAACTCTGGTTCTTTCTCTTGGCCTATTATCGAATCTTCATCCCTTTTCTTAACATCATATTCCCGCTGTTTCCAATACGGCGGAGAGGTTACGACGCAATTAACAGATTCCTTTGGAAAATTATCCAACACTTTGTTTGCATCACCGAATAAGAGGGCATAGCTGGTCTTCTGAGCGAGGACATCAGATATTAGTTGCTTAGTATCCTTTTCCATTTAGACACCGACCCACTATCTCCTTGCCTTGCTTGCGCCCATTACTTCATCTATCTTTTGTTGCACAAAACGAGAGAGGCTGATGCTGTTTTTCTTCAAAAAATCGTCTTGGTCAGACCGAATGGTTAGCGTTTTCGGTATGAACGTCGTCCCGTTTTTCAAGTTAGGCATTTTTGGCATCGCCATAGGAACACCTCCTAATTTTATAAAACCCTCATTTTCAATAAAATAAACATCTTATTTATCTTATTCATCATATGCATTTATAAACCTTATGTAATATAATACGTATTATGCGTATAGACACGCAGGAGAGGTGTTTGAGATGGAAATGCGCCAAATAAGAGGAATAGGAATAGAAAAGCCGATTTCGGGCCTTATTTTAGCCCCTGCCTAGGCCTTCTTTGCCGGCTTCTCAGCGTGATGATGCGTCTTCTCAATGAAAATGCGCTCCACAAACGCACCATACGCAGGCCTTGAAATAGACACGCCCAAAATAGCGCCCAGAATCTGCGCAGTCGCAAAGCCCGATATTTCAACCAGGCCCGAGAACAGCAATGGAATCATGGCAACAGTTGCAACAACTGCATTCATCATCACAATGTAGAACGCCCTATCTAGCTTCAGCTTTGCGCCCACCTCGCCCTCGCCCGAGAGTGCGAGCTTGCCCTTCTTCAGCAGCTCATCGGACATCACAATCTGCGCATCAACGCTTATCCCTACAGCCGCTATTATGCCTGCCATTGCCGAAAGGTCAACGGTGCCAAGCCCTCCAAGTATGCTTACAAGAATAATGATTTCAGTAGCCGACACCGCAATTATGGGCACAATAAGCCGCGGCTCCTTGTACCTTATCACAATAAGCAGCGCAATCGCAAGCAGCGCACCCACTGCGCCAATCACGCTGTAGCGCAGGAACTCCTTGCCCAGGGGCGCCGGTATGGTAGTCACGCTTCCAAGAATGATGTTAGTAGGCAGCTCACCGCCGCTCAGGATGCTTTTGAGCAGCTTTGTTTCAGCCTCAGAATTCTTCTGCCTCTCCTGTGCCGTCGCACCGCTTGAGGCGCCCGTAATCTGGTACTGCAGGCCGGGCGTGCCGCCCTGCGTAAGCGAGGGATTCAAAATGGGCGAGCTCAGCAAGCCCACAGCAGGCCAGCTCGTCACAATGGTGCCGCCCTCTTCGCTGCTCGTGAACGAGGGCTTGAGCTCTGCAGGCGCCTTCACTACAACCCTGAAGCCCATTGCCTCAAGCTCGCCCTTCATCTCGGGCGTAACCGCGGCGCCTACAATCGCCTTCGTACTGTTGACCGTGACATTCATGCCCGCCAGCTGTGCCTTGGTAGCATTCCAGTCGTCGAGCAGCAGAATCGGAATAGCGGTATCGTCCTTCACAAGCGCAGTATGCATCGCCTCAAGCGACTCTTCCTCCACCACTGTGCTCCCGCCGAACAGCTCCTCCCTGTCCGCTATCACAACCGCATTCTCAGGCCTGTCCAAAAACATGTAAAGAGGATAATTGCCCTTGCCGAAAACAACCTGCCCGAACTTCTTGGCGCCCCCCGAGGTTACGGTAAATGAAACAGCCCACTGCCTGTCCGCCGCGTTCGTTGTTATGCTGTTCCTCAGTATCTCATTCCCGCTGATGGCAACCCTGCCGTCCACAATGCCCTCAAACTTCCCGACCTCGCGCAGCACCTTCTCAATATCTTCAACCAGCTGCTGGTCGCTCTGCGGCACCTCGACATAAACCTCGCTCGCGCCCACTCCGCGCACAACGACCTGCGTCAGCCCGTACTTCGACGCCCTTGTCTTGATGGTATCGATAATGGAGCTCATCTCAGCCGCATCTGCAGCCGGCCTCTCGAGCGTGATGGGGATGCGCGTGCCGCCCTCGAACTCTATTCCAAAATGCATGCCCTTGATGGCAACAAGTGCAATGGCTGCCAGCAGCACGACTGCGAGTATGCGCACGCGCCTGTCACTTAGAAGTGCTCCGTAACTCATATCAACCGCCAGCCTCCTTCTCCTTCTTCTCAGCATACCAAAGCACAATGACTGCGTTCAGGCCCCACGTGGCAAACAGGTCGCCCACAAGCCCGCTTATCGCCACAGCCGAAATCTGATAGTAGGTTGGAATGTGCGTGATGAGCGCAAGGATGAAGAGCGCGCCAAATGCAACCATTGCGGACATGCTCATCGTGGCGCCAGTCTTCACAGTATCCATTGCCCGCTCCCTTGCAGTTCCCTCGCTCCGCTTCAAAGTCCTGATTGTAAGCAGCATATCCGTGTCAAGCGAAAAGCCGATGAGCATGAGCAGCGCCGCGAAAGACGGCAAGGTCAGCGGAATCCTGAAAAGCGCCATTGCGCCCAGCGCAATCACAACATCGCTCGCCGCGCCTATGAGCACTGCCAAAGAAGGGACAATGGTCCTGAAGACCGCAAACACCACGATAGCCGTAAGGATGGCGGAAATTATCACAATGCCCTCGGCCTTGCTCAGGAAGTACGCGCTCAGTGTGGGGCTCACGTCCTGGAACGAATAGCTCGAGTACTGCACCGTGCTCCCAATCGCGCCCACAATCCGGCGCCTGTAGTTCTCGCGCGCAGACGCAAACGAGTTGTCCACGAGCTCCTTCAGCTCGCGCGCATTCTCATAGCTTCCAGTTGCCTGCCCGCCAGCCTGCCTTATCTCGCCCAGAAGCTTCTCGCCCGTAGCAGTGAACTGCCCGTAAACAGCACCATACTTCTGCCTTGCCTGCTGGGCCGCGGCCGCATCCGCCGAAGTCCCGCTCAGCCTTGCCTTCTCATCCGCAACAGCGAGCTCAAGCTCGGCATCCGCAGTAGCCGAAAACTGCTTGTTGAAATCAGGAACCTGCCTTTCAATGTCTGCCAGCAAATCGTTCTGCGCTATCTCAATCTCAACAACCTCGCCGACTGGGTTTGGATACGTTTGCACGATTGCCTCCTGCACGCCATTTGCGGCCAGCGCATCCGCAATGCCCTGGCTATTGACAACCGTGCCGCTTGCGACCTGCAGCGTGATGAGCGTGCCTCCGCGGAGCTCAATGCCCTGCGGCACGCCCATGGTGATTATGAAGTAGGCTGAGAGCAAAAGCAAGCCTATGGGAAATACGAGGAGCCTCCTGTAGTCCCCGGCATAAATGTTCGGCAGATCCATCAAGACCACGATCACCAATTGCTTCCTTGCCGCTTAATTCTCGGGTTAGTTTTATAAGCGTGAATCAAATCCTGCTTCACTTGAACATGTGGAAATATCTCCGCTCATATTCCTTATGGTCAGCTATGAAGAACACAGTCCTTGTTTTTGCTTTCTCATCAATCAGATACAGCGCCCGATAATCGCCAATTTCAAGAACCCACACATCGACATGTTTCCTCAAAGTTCTTGCAGGCCTCAGCGTGCTCAGAGCCTCCAGCCTCTTTTTCACCCTCTCGCGCACCGCCTTGTCGAGTTTATTCAGTGCTGCAAGTGCTTCATCGGTAAGGAGGACATTATACTTTTCATCCTGAGGCATCGGACCATCTCAGACTTGTTCAATTTTGTGGAGGCGTGCCTTGCCGGCCTTCAGCCTGCGCAGCGCCGGCTCCGCATCGCTGTACATCATCTCCTCAATGACCTCCTCCTTGGTCTTGACCAGCCCGTACCTTGCAGCAAGCTCCATCGCGCCTACGCGGAAGATGTCAGCCTTGGACTTGAAGACCCCGGATTGCAGCAGCCTTTCGACCGCCTCCTCAACGCTCCCCTCGTACTGCAACATAGTGGATTTCATGAGTGTTCACCTCGGATAGATATACAAATATTGTATATATATACCTTTCTCCGAGCGACCTGCTTCAACGAGAGAAAGTTATTTCGGGATGAAGCAGACTTCCTTAAAATGTGCGCCATTTATATACTAGAATCGCCATAAAGGATTACTTATTCTGTAACGTAGGAGGTTGATATAATGTCAGACCATGGCTCCCGTATTATTCTCCCACCGGGTATGAAAAGCGGCATTCTTCTCCCCTCACAACAAGTGGCCCGCGTGAATACGCCGTCTAAAAACGGCATGACTTATCTGGATGCCTTCGGCACAACCGGCGGCAGACTGCCAGGCAACTTGGATCATAAATACCTTCTGGTTGACCGAATGCATGATCCTGACGTTCGTGAACAAGTAAGTGGCGGCTATGCTGCATGGGCAGAGGAAATCATCGCCAAGGCGGCAGACGGCAAGCACCTTAAGAAAGGAATAGACGTAAAAGACGCCAAAACAGGCTGGGGCGTTGCAGCTTCTGAAGTGCAAAAGGCAACCGGCGGCGACCCCTACACGCTGGGCAGCGTTCTTTTCATAGACCCAATCAATTTCGAGGACAAGAACGGAAATCTGCTTCTAATTGACAACGCCGGAACACGTAAAGTCAATCCGAAGTTTGACGGCAGAAACGGCGTCTGGGTCCTGGCAAAGACCCTGGTCGTAGTTGAAAAAATTCAGAAAAGTGGCAAGGAAGGACATTTCCACAAAGAGACGGGTCTGATAGTGAAGGTCAAAAACCCCGACATTCCGGAACCGAGGAAGCCTAAGCCGACTAAGGGCGCGGCAGCCATGAGGGACAATTACAATAAGTTCTTCCCACCGGAGCAGAAAAACCAAGGCATATTTTACTATCCTGATGCCGAAAGTGTAAGGACTCTGGTTCGCACCATTGGCTTCGACTCCTTGGGCGACGGCAGGACACGTGAATATTATATCGATGAAGAAAACAAGCGAAGCGTCGATGGAAGCCGTCTGCCGTCCTCTCGTCTCGGCGTGTTCGAGCTTGTGGCGCAACTGGTGCCCGTACAACTGAATGAACTTGCGAGCACGGCTCAAACCGAAATTGCGGGCTTGCCCAAAACAATACGTTCGGCGCTTCCGGCGTCGCTGCAAACACTCATTGATGCCATAGCAAAGCAGTAGTTTCGCAGTCCTGTATGCAGAGGCGCCCCATCACTCGCACATGCCCAACCCCTACCCACACCTGTCCCACATGAACTGGAAAAACTTCCTGTAGCCATCCGCCAGTTTCCTGCTCCTCATCACGAATTGCAGGGGCTGCTCGGGCAGCCTCCCGACCTCCACGCCTACAAACGTAACCACGTAATCCCCGAAGACGACAATCGTGGTGGGGCTCGAATATCCCTTTGGCAGGAACTTGTACTGCCTTCCCACAAGCTTCAAAATCTCCGGCTTTTTCTCCTTCACCTCATGGTCGAACAGGTGCATGAACTTTATGCCCCGCCTCTTCCTTTCCCTCTGGAACCTCGGCTGCAGGTTTACTATCCTCGGATCGAGCCAGAACGCCTTTGCGCCTATGAAATACACGGTCTCGCCCGTGTCCAGGATGTCCTGGAAGTAATTCTTGAACCCCTCCACCCCCCTGTAAACGTACGCCTTCTCCTGCTCCCTGTCTGCGCCGTATCTTGCCTGCATCTCCGGGAGCGCCGCAGTGAGCTGCTCTTCCCGCTCCTTCAGCAGTTCCAGCAGCCTGCGCGGGTTCACCGCCTTGTAATGCTTCTCGCCGCTTATGAAGACCTCCGACGCAAGGCCCCTTTCCACCAGCTTGTTCAGCGAGTCGTAGACGTTCCTCCTGTGCACCCTTGACTTCAGCGAGAGCAGCTGAACCGACGCCTCGCCGGTGCTGAGGAGCGCCTCATACACCCGCGCCTCATTGAGGCTCAGCCCCGCGTCCCTCAAAAGCTCCCCGTACATGCCCGGATTATGGCGCAGCCCCAATTTAAACCTTCCCATGTTGGTGGCATTCACCACCGCAATGGGTTAAATGCGCCAAGAGCCATAACGTAACCTATTCCTGTGCGTGCAGGGAGGTTGATAAAATGCGGGTTCTTCCGTCAGGCCATGCTTTCATTAATTGCCATCGTCGCGTACCTTATTTTGTCGGCTTCAAGGAAACCAACGGACGCATGCCATCGACTCGCGACTTATATGATATTGAAGTTCTTAATGACAGATTGTTCGATAATCTGTGCTACGCGGATAAGCTTAGCCTCAAGAATGACGAAATGCCAGACTCAGCAAAAGGTCTTTACTTCAAAGGAACACGTGGCGACGACCTTCATGCCTGGGGCCGGATGTGGATTGCAACACCGGAAAAAGGACAGCGCTTCCATGAACGGCAAGACATAACGGATGCCAAAACGGGCAATGTTCTTCTATCCTCGGAACTGAAAAATGCCCTTGGCGGCGACCCGTTCAAGCCAGGCGTCAGCCTTCACATAGACCCGGCAGATTTCGAGGACATTAATGGGCGCCGGCTTATTACATCTGACCCTGGGAGTTTCAACAGCAATCGCGGCGTTTTGGTCATACCAAAATCAATCACCGTAGTTGAAAAAAATCTTCAGAAGCATGGTCAAGGCAAAGTCGACGGAAGTGGCTTAGTGGTGAAATACACCTTAAGAGAGCGCATGCGCGTGGATGCTAACGGTGACTGCATAAACAACATAAACATGAACGGAAAGTATGAGCGTAACTTCTGTTACTTTAATTCTGATGCGGAAAGCTTGAACCCCCTGATTCGCCGCCACTCATTAAAGTCATCGTATGATGGTTTCATACATACGGATCTGTTCAGCTCTCCACCGTCCGAGTCCCACTGGCTGTTCGAACTAGTGACGCAGCTGACACTCGAGCAGTTGAAGAACCTTGCGGACGCGGCAAAAATAGCAATGAAAAATTTGGCTAGCGGCGTTCGCGAAAAGATTCCGTTCGAAGTGGCGAGCCTCATAGCGGCAATAGAACGGCAGGATTTATCCGTGGATAAATGAGCTAAACGTCTTTAGACACCCCTCATTTCCTAGAAATGGCCTGTCTTCCTGAGGTAGTAGTAGAATGCGGGTGCGATTGGCCTGCGAGCCAATGCACCCCCTTTTCGCCGAGCGAAAATGTGGGGGGAGCAACCCAAGGGGGAAGCTAGAGTCAGACCAGCACCATCCAACTCAAAAGTCCTCGACATCGTAAGCGAGGAACCCCGCATCCCGTATCTTCTCCTTCTCCCTTAGTTTCTTCGCCACAATCCCGAACCTCGCGTCAGATGGAAGCTTCGGCACGTTTTTCGCCTTTTCCCGCAGGGCCTCCAAAACTCCGAGCGCCTCCTTCATGCCAAGCTCCTTGAACTTGAATTCAAATGCGTAAGTTTCCTTTTGCCTCTTCCCGATAAGGTCTATCTCATACGTATTCTCGCCTTTCTTCGCGCCTGCTATTTTTCCCCACTGCCTCCGTGCCTCTGTCAGTTTTAGCTCCGAAACCAGGAATTCCCTCGCAGGCTCCTCAAACGCCCTCCCGAAGGCAGTGTCCAAACCGCTTTTCAAGCCCTCCATAAATTCCGGCCTCCTCGCGGCATAATCCGAAAAACGCCCGTAAATCTGGGAAAACCAGAACTGCATGAGCGGGTGCCTGATGCGATAGGCGCCCTTCTTGCCGCTGTAAGGTTTCTCATACTCTATGAACTCAAAATAATCCCGGAGCTCCGTCATCTGCCGTGTTATCGAGGTTACCGGCGTGTTCAAATACCCTGCAATGGCAGACATCGTCGTGTTGCCCGCAGCAATCGCTTCAAGTATAGAATAGTAAACCCCGCTCCTGCCCCCGAACTCCTGCGAGAGCATGCTGTTAACCTCATCCTCAAGCGGAGCGCCCTTTGCAAAGAGCAGCGCGCCTATAATATCTTCTGCACTCTTGCCCTGAAGCGAATAATCCTCTATGGCAACGTAATACTTGGGATATCCCCCAAAAATACAATACAGCTTAACCAGATCCTCCCTGCGGAGCTTCAGCTCCGAACCGAGTTCAAGGCAGGGCTTAATGCCCAAAGGCTCAAGCTTCCTGCCCTTCTTTATCCTTCCATAAAGCGGCTCCTTTGAGCTTTGGAACATCCTCTTCATCAGCCCCATAAGCGAGCCGGAGAGGATAATCAGCCCCCTGCCCTGCTCAGCCAAATCAACGTTCTTCTGCAAGATTCCGAAAACAGAAGGCTCCACGAACTGGAAGTTCTGGAACTCGTCGAAGACAACGGGCGGGGTCTCGCGCTTCGTTATGACCTCCACAAACCTATCCCACGAATCAAGCGTTTCAAGCTCCCCGAGAATTTTGCCAGCCTTCAATATCCCTTCATATTCACGGAGAAGGTCTGCGGAAGTCTTGTTTCTGTTGACGAAGAAATAGAGCCCTTTGCCCTTCAGGAACTCAAGCAGCAGCCTGGTCTTGCCAACCCTCCTGAGTCCATAGAGCGCAGTCAGGAAGAGTTTTTTCTTCGAGAGCGCCCTGAGCCCCTCAAGCTCCTCCAGCTCGGCTTCCCTGTTTACAAACTTCATTCTATTCACCTGCTGAATTATTCACTAAGTGAATATATTTAAACCTTGCGGTTCGTTCCGTTGCTGCGTTAAGGCACATGCCCCTGCTTAGAGGTCTATTTATAGATTGCTGCACTATTCGGCACTTTCGTGCCTCAGGCTAACGACGAAGAATAGTTAGGCAATTGCCTAAGGCTCGGTACACTTCTAGTATAAAGCTAGATGTGGGGGGAGCAAGCCCAGCCCACACCTGAGTTCACCAATCTGGTGCACACTCAGGCCACGACAGAATGTGGGGAGAGCACCCCCAGCCTTCGCCTGAGTGCATGACCGCACTTGACACGTTAGTGCCTAATTCGGCACGAAACAATAATAACTCCTTTACCCGGGGTCAGATACATGGAAAACACGCAGCACAGGAGCATGCAGGACTTCGAGGCCGCCTGCAGGAGAGTCGGGGAGGACGCGCAGGTCTGCAAGGAAAACAAGCAGGCCATCATCGACTTCTGCAAGGCCAAGCTTGCAAAAGGCTCAAGCAAAGTCAGGGTCGTGAAGTGCGCCTACTGCCTCCGCTACTTCGCCCACTGGCTCAAGGCGCCGTTTGCCCAGGCAAGCAAGGACAGCCTCATTTCGCTAGTTGGCGAGCTGGAAAGCCAGCCATACGCGGAATACAGCAAGTACGACTTCAAGATAGTCCTGAAGATGTTCTACAAGTGGCTGAAAGGAAACGACGAAACCTCGCCCCCTGAAATAAGCTGGCTCAAGCCAAGGATGCGTAACAAGGCGCACAAGCTGCCCGAAGAGCTGCTAACCGAGGAAGAGGTGCTCAGGCTGGTGGAAGCGGCCAACAACCCGCGCGACAAGGCGCTTATCCTGCTATTATACGAGACCGGCTGCCGCATCGGCGAATTGCTCAGCCTTAAGGTGAAGAACGTCTCATTCGACCAATACGGCGCCATATTGAGGGTTACGGGCAAGACCGGGGACAGGCGCGTACGCGCGATAGTTTCCGCACCCGTGCTTTCCACCTGGCTCGACCATTACGAAAAATCCAAGGAGCCCGATGCCCCGCTCTGGCCGCCGCGTTCCACCAACAACCACAACTCCAAAAATCCAGCCGAATACCGCTCAATCTACGTCATGCTCCGGAAGCTTGCCGGAAAGGCAGGCATAAGGAAGAAGATTTACCCGCACCTGTTCAGGCACTCCCGCGCAACTTCTTTAGCAAACAAGCTCACAGAGGCGCAGATGAAGGAATACTTCGGCTGGACTCAATCCTCCGCAATGGCCTCGGTCTACGTCCACATGTCCGGCCGCGACCTGGACGACGCGCTGCTGAAACTGAACCACCTGGCGGATCCAAAGGAGGAGGAAACGAAAATCCAGCTCCGCAACTGCCACCGCTGCAAGCAGCCCACCTCTCCAACCTCGAAATTCTGCAACAAGTGCGGCGCGGTCCTGAACCTTGAAACTGCGCTGATAGTCGAGCAGGAAAGGAATAGCGCGGACAATATCATGAACCGGCTGATGCACGACGAGGAATTCAAGAACGCGATGGTAAAGAAGATGATAGACCTGGGGCTGGGGAATGAGCTAGCTTGACGATTGTTTCTGCTCCTCTATCTTCTTGACCTGCCTTAGATATGCTTCCCTGAGCTCAACGTACCAGGCCGGAAGCCCCTTCTGGTTGTCCTCTTTTTCACTTGCCATTAGATCACCGCACGGCTTGCTCCGCCAGTCGATTAATTCTTTGATGCACAATGAGGCACTTTCGTGCCTGTAAAAACCCATTTCCTAGGCAATTTCCCTAGGCAAAATTTCCGCGCCTTTCAGCCTAGGAAATGAGCTCCATGGCTCGGCATTTAAGCCCCCGCGTCCACGTTCTAGCACGTGGGAAAATGGCGAAGCTGGAAATAGCGGAAAGGATTTTCGATGCGCTTACTGACAAGCCAGTCAGCTTTCACAAGCTGTGCAGAAGGGCACGACTGCACCCGAAGACGGTGAAACGGTATTTGGAGCTTATCGAGTACATCCGGTCGCAGGAGAAAATAAGCATCGAAAGGAAGGATTTCCGGGTTGAGATAAAGAAGGCTTAAGATTTGGCAGACCAGACGAGATTTGACATGAAGTCTTCAGCGCGGTCGATTATGGTCTTGAAGCTGTGCCCTTCGAGTTCATCGGCGATGTCTTCCGGTACTAAAACATATCTCCACGATTTTGGTTGGCTGGATGGGTGGTTATTTGCGTTCGTGATGATTCTGCAAAATTGCTGAGCAGCAAGCATCTTTGATTTTACGTCTATGTCATTATTGGCGTCCTTTGCGGATTTTGTTTCTATAATGAAGATTGTATCTTCAGTCTTTACTATGAAATCAGGATAGTACTTTCCCATGAACCCCTTGTTGTCCGTATACGGGATTGCAAACCGATGGGTATACTGGTCTAGCTTAACGTAAGCAATAACTTTGGAGTCCTTTTCAAGCACTTGTTCTGCAAAGCGCCGCTCAAATCCGCCTCTCGAACCAAAATCAAGCCACGGGTACAGGCATTTTTTAGTTTCCATCGCCCGTTCCATCACGACTTTTAACTCCGGGAAACGAGAAAGAACAGTCCAATCCACAACCAAGGAATTAACTGGTTTCTTTTTTGAAACAAAGTTAGTCACTTCTTTTCGCACATTGGTTACCACGAAGTCGAAGAGCTGATAATTCTTGAGTTTTATCGCATTTTCTGGAATGCCGAAGTCTATTTTCCTCCCAAAAAGTAGCTCCGAAACATACTCATCGGTTATCCTCGCTATCTGATCAAAATACCTAGTCAGCCAGCTCATATTCCTGTTTCCGCTTATGACCTCCAAAGTAGCGGTTCTTAGGAAATTCGTATACGTGAAAACCTCGTCCTGGAGCTCCCAATCCTGCATGAACTTAGTCTCCGGATGGAAGTCGGTTATTATCACTGATTTAGGCTGCAAGCGATCAAAGGGCATGGGGCAAGGCTTGAGGTTTGAAACATCGAAATACGAGAAATCAATTTCCTGATAGGTAGTATCGCGGTAAGATAGCGGCCAATGAAGATCATACTTTGGAACTCGCGATGGGTCGATGTTTACCAGGACCCGTTTAGAATCGAGAACGAGCTTTTTTGATTCTCCCGACGCGAGTAATGCCCCGGCGTTCTTCAGGTCATTGTATATCTGGTTATATTTCGGGTGCTCTACGACAAACAAGAAATCATAGGCGTTTATGAGTGGTTCGTTTTTCTTCAGTAATTCCATATTCTGGAGCTTTGGTTCCCTGTATTCGTCTTCGCTAAACATCAACCGAATACCCCTTCCCAGGATCTGTTCCGTCAACAAGTCGGAATCAGATGGCCTCAAAACCACGAGAACGCATACGTTTCTGACGTCAAAACCTTCCCGCAGCATCATAACGCTGACAATAATCCGTACATCACTCTCATAATCGTCGCTCGCAAAGACTCTTTGCTTGAGCGAGAGATACTCCTCGTCCGATAGTCCATCCTTTTTATCGGTGTGAATGGTAACTACGTACTTCTCTTTTGGGTCGTTTATCTTCTGCCGAAGGTACTGCG
>NZ_JAUSNF010000008.1 GCF_030646255.1 Candidatus Burarchaeum sp.
GCTAAATTTTCTCTGCCCGCATATGCAGATAGCAGTCCTCTTCTTCAGCCTCGCCGCGCAGGAATTCCTCGGAATAGCCCGCTTTTTTCAGCTCGGCCCTGCGCGCCTTCAGCCCTTCCGCATCCACATACCCGACCCACCGTCCTTTCCCGCCAGCCACAAAATCAACATATGTAAATTTCCTTCCGAATATTTCCTCCAGGCGCCCTGAAACAGGTTCCACTGTTACCTTGCACCCGCACTTTTCAGCCTCCTCGCGCAGCAGAGCAAAATTCACGTCAACAGTCAGCTGCCCCCCCTCTTTCCCAGAGCGCTGGGAAAGGGGCGCCATTCCGCCTTGAGCGGAATGTGCGCCGTATTCGCGCACAGTGCCTGCATTCCAAATTTCAGGAGGCGTTTCCTCAGCTTCACTCACATCCGCATAACCATAGTCATAAATATCAACCCATCCGCCCTTCTTCAGCGCCCGCATTGCATTGCGCAGATGCGCAAGCGCGCCGAAATTGTAAACCAGCTCACGGCCCTCGCACCGCAGGAGCATTTTTATGAATGCCTGAGGAAACTCGCCGCCAGTTTCGCACATCTTCTTCCGCACTTCCTCTCCTGCTTCTGCAGCAGCCAAAAACACCTCGTAAACCCTGCCCTTCTTCAGCACCAGCAGCTTGGCCGGCAAGTCATCATACAGTTCATTCGAGCGCACATAGTCAGCGGAAAAAGAAAATTCGCCCGCAGCATCCGTCTCCAACTTGTGCAACCTGCCCAAATGCCTCCGCGCCCTTTCAGATTCCATCGTCTCGCGAAGCAGCTTTGCCGAAATATCGCACAGTGTGTAATCCATTCTTGAGTAAATGCCCTTGTTTTGTTTTTTCACATCATCCAAAAAATCAAACGCAAAAGTTCCATCACCTGTTCCGAACTCATAAATTTCAAGCTTCTGCCGCTCTCCCCCTCTGCCCTGCCTGCGCTGCACAAAATCCAGCGCATCTGCCTGCGCCACAAGCGGGCAGCATTTTACAACAGTAGAGAAATCCTTGTAAATGCGCCTGCCCTTCTGCCGATAATAGGAAGAATTTGCAAGCCGCAGGGCCTCATCAGAAGGCAGAAATTCCATTGGAATCCCTTACTTGCTTTTTTCCTTTGCTGCCAGCTCGCGCAGCGCATCCTTGATTATCTCGATCGAGAGCAAGTACTCCTTTATGCTCACGCGCTCGGCATCGGTGTGGTCGAGCTTTGAATCGCCCGGCCCGTAGGCAATTGTCTTCACTTTCGCATTGATGATGTTCATGTCCGACGAGCTCAGCTTGCGCACAAAGCGCGGGTGCAGCCCGTTTTTCCTCACTGCCTTCACGAACGCCCGCGCAGTCGCATCATTCATGTCAGTCTCGACGCCATCGAGCACCTCCGTAAACTGCACCTTGATGTCCTTGGGCGCCATCTTGATTATGCGCTCTGCTATGCCATAGGCGCCCATGCTCGGCGGCACGCGTATATCAATTGCAAACCCGAACTCGTGCGGGTTCACATTGAAGTCCTCGCCCACGCTGTTCGCATACGTGAGGTTCATCATCACCTTGTCGAAGCTGGTGCCTACTGCAAACTCCTTGCGAAGCCGCTCATAGAACAACAGCCCCTTCTCAATTGCATTCTCCATGAGGCTGGCCGAATGGCCCTTTGTTGCATAGGCTGTGCACCTGGCCAGCATCCTTCCCTTGTAACCAATGGTCACTCCATTAGTATTGCTCGGCTCGCCCAGTATTGCATGGCAGGGTGAAATCCTGCGCATCAGATGCCTTGCGCCCTTCGAACTGTCAATCTCCTCTTCAACCACGCCCGCTACAATTAGCTTGAACGGCAGTTCGCCTTCTTCGAGCCCGGCAGCAGCCATCACCAGCGCGGCAAGCGGGCTTTTTGCATCGCACGCGCCCCTGCCGTAGATGAACTTGCCATCATTCCGCACCGGCAGCTCGCCATGCACAGTGTCTATATGCCCTATGAGCAGAACCTCGGGCCCGCTGCCCTTTGTGGCAACCGCATTCCCAACCTCATCAACGTGCGCATCGCGGAAGCCCAGGGCCTTCATCCTGCCCACCAGGAATTCAACCGCGCCCCGCTCCTCGCGCGAAGGGCTGTAGTGCCTGATGAGCCCTTCAAGAAGTTCAACAGCCTCCTTGTCCAAATTCCTTGCAGCACCACTACTCACGCAAGCACCTCGCATCATTCCGCCCGCTTCCCGCCTTCCTCACGTCCGTCACGCCAGCACCTCTCCTAGAATACCAGCAGCCCTGTCAAGAACTTCGCGCCGCGCCACTAGCGGCGGGTAAACGCGAATCACGGTCTCGCCTGCCGGGAATACCAGCAGGCCCTTCTCAATGGCCGCATTCACATACTTGCCCGGCGCATCTGCCAGCTCCACGCCAATCATCATGCCCCTGCCGCGCACCTGCGTAACCTTGCCCTTTCCCTCAAGCTCCTTCAGGTTCTGCATAAGCCGCGCACCCTCTTTTTCAGCCCTCTCCAGCAGCCCCTCATCCACGATAGCGTGAATCGTGGCAGCCCCGGCTGCGCACACTAGCGGATTGTCCCCGAATGTCGAGCCGTGCTCCTTTGGCTTGAACCGCAAATCCTCGCGCGCAAGCATTGCCCCTATGGGCAGGCCTGCTGCCAGCGACTTTGCAATGCACATAATATCCGGCGTAACCTTCTCGCGCATGCACTCAAACATAAGGCCAGTCCTGCCCATGCCGGTTTGAATCTCATCTAGCGCAAGCAGCACGCCCTTGCTGGTGCAAAGCTCTCGCACCTCTCGCAGGTAGCCCTCGGGCGGCATGCGCACGCCGGTCTCGCCCTGTATGGGCTCGAGGAAAACCGCCGCAGTATTCTCGTCAATCGCCTGCGCCAGCGCAGCCGCATCCCCGAACCTCACATACTTCACGCCGGGCACTAGCGGCTCGCAGAACTCCTTGTATTTCTTGTTCCATGTGAGCGAGAGCGCGCCCTGCGTCCTTCCATGAAATGCGCCTATGGCCGAAATGAAATTCTTCTTCCCGCCGCTAACTGAGCGCGCCAGCTTCATTGCACTTTCAACAGCCTCTGTGCCGCTGTTGGAAAGGAAAATATTCCGCAGGCTCGTGGGTGCAACCGATGAAAGCGCCTCCTTGAGCGCAGCGCTCCTGTCATTGTAGAATGTCTTAGGGCAGCTAATCATTGCCTCTGACTGCTTCCTGATAGCTTCAATCACGCGCGGGTGGCAATGCCCTAAATTAGAGCTGCCGTGCGAGCTTATGCAGTCTATGTACTCCTTTCCATCCGCATCGTACAGCATCTCACCCATGCCGCGCACGAGCGCAATGCGGCGCATCGCATAGGCTCCGCTGTCAAAGCGCGACTCTATATTTGCAATATCCTGGCTTGTCATTTTCCCACGTTTTTCCAATTACTTTCTTACAACCGTTCTCTTCTCGCCGTTGAGCGCATTCGCAAGCGGCCTCTCAACGCGCGCATTTGCAATCACGATCTCGCCCACACCCGCATCAAGCGCCTCGCGCGCCGCGAGCAGCTTCTTCTTCATGCCGCCCTTCGCAACTTCCATTGCAGCATCAAGTTCCTTCGCCCCTCTTATTTCCCGCACCAAATCATTCGGGAAATTGCGGAAAAAGCCATCGACGTCAGTAAATATTATCAGCCTCTCGGCCTTCATCGCACCAGCTACGCTTGCGGCACCCCTGTCGCCATCCATGCTCACAAGCTCATTCTCATTCGACAGCGCAACAGGCGCAATCACGGGCACAACGCCCGCATCGAGCAGCTTGTGCAGAAGCAAAGCATTCACTGCCTCCACCTTGCCGCTGTAGTCCCCGCGCAGAATCTTCTCCTTTCCATTCTCGACTACGCGCAGCATATCCTTCCTCTTCGCGCGCACAATCCCGCAGTCAGCGCCGCTCATGCCGAGCGCATTCACGCCCGCCTGCAGCATCTGCTCGACCAGCCTCTTGTTCACAAGCCCGCACGTGACCATGACAAAAATCTCCATGCTCTCTTTATCAGTAAATCTGCTCCTAAACCCGCCAGGGCTCTCAACAAACTTCTGTGGCTTGCCCAGCTTCTCGGCTATCTCCGTAGTCTTTGCCGCCCCGCCATGCACCACCACGAACCTTTCATTCCGCCCGCTAGCTCCTGCGAGCCCGCCAGCTATTTCTGCGGCAAGCGCCCGCACATCGTCCGCGATGCTTCCTCCAATCTTTATCACAGTCGTTCCCATTGCAGTTCACCAATTGCCAGTATGCTTACACCGGGTGCATGCCCGGAATCCACAGACCCGTCTTTTCATCCAGCCCGCACATCAAATTCATGCTCTGGATTGCCTGCCCGCCCGAGCCCTTCACCAGATTATCAATCGCACTCATCACCACTAACCGCGGCGCGTGCCAGTCCAGTTCAAACCCGATGTCGCAGAAGTTCGTGCCCATCACGAGCTTTGGCTCAGGATACCTGTGAATGCCCTCCTTTTCCTTTACGAGCCTGATGAACGGCGATTCCTTGTAGAACGACCGGTAAGTCTTCCACAGGTCCACATCCTTCAGCCCCTGCTTCACGAGGAAGCAGTGCGCGGTCGAGAAAATTCCGCGCACAAGCTCAATCGCGTGGGGCGAAAGTGAAACATTCACCTTCTTTCCATGTATTAATGCACTCAACTCCTGCTCAATCTCACCCGTGTGCCTGTGGCCCGTCGGCTTGTAGGCCCGCACAGTGCCCGCGCGCTCCGGGTGGTGCGTTGACGCATCCGCACGCGCGCCGCCAGCACTCGACCCAATCTTCGCGTCAACCACCAAATGCCCAGTATCAACCAACCCTGCAGCCACAACCGGCGCCAGCGCCAGAATCGCGCTAGTAGCCAGGCAGCCCGGGCTCGCCACATAGTGCGCCTTCCTAATTTCTTCGCGGTGCAACTCAGGCATTCCATACACAAACTTCTTCAGAAGCTCAGGGTGCGGATGCTCATGGCCGTACCATACTGGGTAATCAGCCGCATTATGCAGCCTGAAATCCGCGCTCAGGTCAATAATCTTCACGCCGCTCTGCAAATACTGCTCCACCAGCTTCACGGACGCGCCATGGGGCGTGCACAGGAAGAGCACGTCGACGTTAGAGTCAATCTTAGCAGCCTCGACAAACTCGAGTTCAGTGATGGCGCGCAAATTCGGGTGCACGCTAGTCACGCGCATGCCCTTATTCTTCTCCGAGCTCACGCTCTTGACCTGCACCTGCGGGTGCATGAGCAGCAGCCGCAGAAGCTCGCCGCCCGTATACCCGCTCGCACCGATTATGCTCGCCCGAATTGTGTTTGCCATGGTCATCTCCTCATCTATTTACTCGCAACATTTCCCATCTACTTCCTCGCCATCTTCACCACATAATCAATCATCTTTCCAGGTATGTCCACGCCCGTGGGCGCAACCGAGTTCCTGAATTCTGTGGAGTGGTTGACTTCGTGCACGAGCAATCCTCTCGAGCTCTCCATCACATCCACGCCAAGCACTCCGCCGCCCACTGCCTTGCTGGCCTTGAGCACAATCTCGCGCAGCTCGCTTGTCACAGGACAGTTGCTCGCAGTCGCGCCGCGCGCAGTGTTCGTGAGCCACTCACCCTGCTTTGCATTCCTATAAATGGCGCAGATTACCTCATCGCCCACAGTAAATGCCCTAATATCGCGGCCCGGCTTCTCCACATGCTCCTGCACATAGTAGAGCTTGTGCTGGTACGAGCCCAGTTCCTCGCGGTGCTCTATTACTGTGTGCGCAGCCTCCTTGTCATTAATCTTGGAAAGCAGGCGCGCCCAGCTTCCAATCACAGGCTTCATCACAACAGGATAGCCGCCCAGCGCATCAATGGCCTTCATTGCGCTCTCAGGAGTAAATGCCAGCATGGTCTTCGGCGTAGGCACGCCCTCGTGCGCCAGCCTCATGCTAGTGAGCGCCTTGTCGGCGCAGAGCGCCTGCACTTCATAGCTGTTCACGACCCGCACGCCCGCATTCTCGAAATACGCGGTCGAGTAGAGGCTGCGCGCAAGCGAGCTGGAGCGCTGCAAAACAATATCGTAATTTGCTGGCGCCCGCTCAGTCAGGTTCATAAGCAGTTCCGCATCGCTAAGCTTCGCTGCCTCAATGCCCTTCTTCCTCGCAGCCTCGAGCAGCATCTTGTTCTCGGGCGTGATTATTGTGTATACGAATCCAAGTTGCATAATCATCACATCTCGTTCTATTCTCCCCAGTCCTCCTCAACCTTCGGAGCAAGCTGCACCTTGGGCGGGTTCACGCTCGCAATCTCGAGCCGCGCGCCGCAGTCAGGGCATGAGATAATCTCGCCCTGCTCCGCACCCTCTTTGAATTTTACAGCGCCCGCACATTCCGGACATTCCGCATCCGTCATTCTCAACACCCCTTCGATTTATTTTGTCATCCTATTTTCCTTATTATCGCATCCGTCATTTCACTCGTTTTCGCATTTCCTCCGATGTCCGCAGTTAAAACCTTTCCCTCTGCGAGCACGCTCCCCACTGCCGCCTCAAGCCTTTCAGCTGCAGCCCTCTCGCCCAGGTGCTCAAGCAGCATGCGCAGTGAAAGCAAAGTTGCGCACGGATTCACGTAATCCTTGCCCGCATACTTTGGCGCGCTGCCATGCGTGGGCTCGAAAAGCGCGTTCTTCTCCCCATAGCTCCCGCTTGGCGTCATGCCCAGCCCGCCCACAAGTTGCGCAGCCTCGTCGCTCAAAATGTCGCCGAATAGGTTGGTAGTCACAATCACGCCGAAATCCTGCGGCTGCTTTATGAGCCTCATGGCCATCGCATCCACTATTGCTTCCTCGGTCTGAATCTGCGGATAGCGCGCCGCAACTTCAAGTGCAACTTCCCTGAACAGCCCGCAAGTCTCGCGCAGAATATTGGCCTTGTGAACAAACGTAACCTTCTTCCTTCCATTTCTCACTGCATACTCGTACGCAAATCTCAATATCCTCTCGCTCCCGCGCCGCGTTATTACCCTTTCGCTTATCGCCGTATTCCCCCCATCCTCGCGCCTCTCCCTTCCACTATACATTCCCTCAGTATTCTCGCGCACAATCACCAAATCAATATCCTGCCTCAGGCACGGCACATTCGGATAGCTCCTGCACGGCCTCACATTTGCATACAAATCAAGCGCCCTCCTCAGCCCCACAATCGCGCTCGAGTAATTCGGAATATTCGGCGGAGTCGTTACAGCGCCAAACAAAACGGAATCGCTCGCCCTCGCCGCCTCAATAGTCTCAGCAGGCAGCGCGCTCCCGCACTCCTGATAGCATGCATAGCCCGCGCGAGCCTCAGTTCCAGAATAGCTCACGCCCAGCGCATCAAGCACCCTTCTGGCATGCGCTACCACTTCAGGCCCAACGCCATCCCCGCCAATGAAACAAATTTTATGAGTCATGTTTTCACTTCCCGAACAATCCCGCAAGCGCATCAAACCCATTCTTCTTCACAAAACCCACAACCCCGCCCTCGCGCTCGAGCGCGAGCATGGCGTGCGGTATTGCAATCGCGTGCATTTCGTTCCGCGTCACGTTCCTCACGCTTCCGCTCTCAACATCCAGCTCCACTTCCTCGCCATCCGCAATGCCATCAGTGTCCATCTCAATTGCGAGCAGGCCCAGGTTCATGCAGTTGCGGTAGAATATGCGCGCAAAGCTCTTTGCGAGCACGGCCCTCACGCCGCTAGCCTTCAGCGCAATCACCGCTGTCTCGCGCGAGCTGCCGCACCCGAAGTTCCTGTCGCCAACAACAAAATCCCTTGCATGCACGCCCTGCGCGAAATCGGGCCGATGCTCCACAAAGCACACACGCGCGAGTTCAGCCGCATTCGTAGTCATGTTGTACCTTCCCGGCGTTATCAGGTCAGTGTTCAAATTGTCACCAAACTTCCAAGCCCTTCCCATATTATCATCTCGTACTCGTGTCTCTCGGATCTGCAATCCTGCCAGCCAGCGCAGTTGCAGCAGCAGTCGCGGGCGATGCAAGATAAATTTCGGACTTGGGCGAGCCCATCCTGCCCTGGAAATTCCTATTGCTAGTGGCGACGCACACCTCGCCGTCAGCCAGCGCACCCTGGTGCCTGCCCAAGCACGGGCCGCAGCCCGGGTTGCACACTGTTGCGCCAGCCTGCATAAGCACGGACAAAGTTCCATCGCGCATGCACTCATCGTAAATGAGTTGTGATGCAGGCACGACTACCAGCCGCATTCCATCAGCCACCATCTTCCCCCTCAACAGTGCGGCAGCCACGTGCAAATCCTCTGTCCTTCCATTCGTGCACGAGCCTATGAACACCTGGTCAACAGGCCTGCCCGCAACCTCGCGCACAGGCTTCACATTATCAACGTCGTGCGGGCATGCAATCATGGGCTCCATTTGCCCAACCTCAATCGCAATCTCCTCAATATAGTGGGCATCAGCATCTGCATGCACCTGCCTCGCGCTCTCAGCGCCCTTCCTGCCCCGCACATACTCCATAGTCTTCTCATCAGCAGGCACAATAGCGCACTTTGCGCCCATCTCTGAGCACATGTTGGCCATGGTCATGCGCGAGCCGATGCTCATCTCGCGCACAGCAGAACCGTAGAACTCCACGCTCCTGTACGCCGCGCCCTCAGCCCTAATCTGGCCTGCCAAGGTAAGAACCGCATCCTTTGGATAAACTCCCTGCGGGAAGCGGCCTTCAATCGAAACGCGCATGCTCTCGGGCACGCGGAACCACAGCTTGCCAGTTGCAAACACCAATGCAATGTCAGTTGAGCCAACCCCACATGCAAGCGCGCCCAGCCCTCCCTGCGTCGGCGTGTGCGAGTCAGCGCCCACAATCAGCATGCCGGGCAGAACAATCTGCTCGCTCATAATCTGGTGGCACACGCCCTGCTGCACAATTCTCAGATTCTGCTCCCGCGCAAACTTCCTAATCTCCTTCTGCATGGTTGCAGCCGCCACATTGGGCGCAGGCACTGCATGGTCAAAAGGTATGACTATCTTGTCCGAATTCCACACGCGCCCATTTCCGCCTGCGCTGCCGGCAATGCCCTGGAAGGGCTCGATAGCCCATGCAGTAGTCGTGTCATGCGCCATCGCATAATCAATGTTCGCAACCACATACTCGCCGGCGCTAGCGCGCCTGCCGCTCTTCTGCGAGAAAATGTTTTCCGCTATTGTTCCCATGCAAAACACCTACGGTTTCTTGCTATCTTCCCTTTCAACTTGCTACGGTTTCTTTCAGACTTCCCTTTTCATTACCTCTTCACACCTCATCTATTGTCATGCCTCTGCAGCACGAGGTACGTAGTCGAAGAGACCACGCCCTCGCACGCGCGCACCCTTTCAATAACCTTGTTCAGCTCGCCCGCCGAGTGCGAGCTTGCGCGCACAAAAATGTCGAAATTGCCCGTGAGCTCGTACACGCTGTCCACGCCCTCAACGCGCATGATTCTCTTCACAACGTCTGCAGTAGCCATTTTTTCCTCAGACACAACTCCAATGAATACATCCAACCCGCGTTCCATAAATTTCACCCCTCAAATTCCATCGCATCTGCATTTCAAAGCTCGAACTCGAAAAGATCACCGTTCTTTTCCTTCAGCCTCCTTATGGCCTTCTGCACGCCAGCCTCATCCAGCTCCATGCCCAGCGTCTCGCTCAGATACTTCACGACATTCTTGCCCGAGTACTCGCCCAGCACCAGTCTCCTCTTGTTGCCCGCGCTCTCAGGAGCGAAAGCCTCATAGGTCTTGCTGTTCTTTAGCACGGCCGCCAGATGCGTGCCGCCCTTGTGCCTGAACGCATTCTCGCCCACGACGGGCTTGAATTCATCAGTTGCAATGCCCGTGAATGCCGAGAGCATCTGCGAGAGCTGCACGAGCTTCTCCGTGCGAACCGGCACTTCAACTCCGTGCAAAACCTTCAATGCCATGACCAGCTCGGCCAGGCTTACGATTCCACATCTTTCCCCCACTCCATTAATCGTCGTGTGCACGCAGCTCGCGCCAGCCTCAAGGCCGGCCAGCGCATTCGCAAGCGCAAGGCCCAAGTCATTGTGGCAGTGCACGTCGAGCGGCACCGAAACGTGCTCCCGCACGCCCCTCACCATCTCACCCATCTTCGCCGGCGTCATTGTGCCAATCGTATCGGGCACGCTTATGCGGTCAACCCCCGCCTCCTCCGCAGCCCTGCACATCTCATAAAGGTAATCCAGGCCGGTCCTGCCCGCATCCTCGCACGTCAGCCGAACCTTCAGCCCGTGCGCCTTGGCATAGCCCACAGTCTCATGCACCAGCTCAAGTGCCTGCTCCCTGCTCATGCGCAACTTGCTTTCCAGGTGCACATCACTCGTAGATAGAAAAAGCGCAATCCAGCGCGCATCGCACTGCCGCGCCATGTCAATATCCGCGGTGCTCGCCCGCAGGTGAGCCACAATATTGGCCTTCAGGCCCATGCCGACAAGCTCGCGCGTGAGCTGCCGGTGCTCCTCACTCACAAGCGTCGAAACCTCGATGAAGTTCACGCCGAACTCATCCAGCGCCTGCGCCAGCTGGAGCCGCTGCGCAGAAGTGAACCTCACGTCGGGAGCCTGCTCGCCCTCCCGGAGCGTGGTGTCCAGTATCAATACGTCTTGTGCAATAGCCATCAAACCACATCCTGCCGTCTGTCCTTCTGTCTGCAATAGCTATACTCGCACCCATTTATATACTTTTCGCATCTTTAGGTGCGAAATTCGTATATCTGCCCATACGTTCACTCCCACTGAACATATTTAATAGTAACTGAACATCTCCCCGTAATCCCCTATGTTCACCATCTATGAACATTTATAAACACAGGTAAACATACCTAGTCATGGCCGGCCCCCTTAATCTCTTCGTGGGCAAAGCATCCTCCATCATCCGCGTCCTCCTCGTAAACAACCCCAAAACATGGACCCTGCGCGAGCTGGCAAAAGAGTCCGGCGTCTCTCTTGGCTGGACCTCAAAAGTTTCAGAAGCCCTGATAAGAGAGCGGCTGGCAATCAGGGACAGCGAGCGGGCAGAGCTCAAGCTCATCGCACCCGAGGATTTGCTGAGGCGCTGGGCCAGCTTCACCAACTTCGAGGCCCACAACGGCTTCATAAATTATTACTCGGCCGAGCCCGACATTTCGAAATTCCTTTCCTCCTTCAAGGGCATGGGCGGGCCTGACTATGCAATAACTGGCCTAGCTGGCGCCCTGCTAACAGCCCCGCTGGTCAAGCCCTCAAACACCCATATCTACGTGAGGTCAGAGGGCGATGCCAAGGCTTGGGCGCAGCTGCTTGGCCTCTCACCCGTCGAGTCTGACGGCAACGTCAAGTTCGCAGTGGCCGCGGACAAATCGACCTTCTACGGCTCGCACCTAGTCAACGGCGTGCGCATAGTTTCAGACGTGCAGCTTTTCGTCGACCTCTTCAACTATCCAAACACGGGCCGCGAGGCTGCAGAAGAAATTTTCAAAGTAATCGAGAGGCGCTGGAAGAGCAACAACAATAACAAGCGTGATAGCGGATGAGCGGTAAAAACGAAATTGCATTTTCACCCGCGCGGCCCCTTTTCGCAATTCCTATAGCCTTGGGCCTGCTTCTCCTGCTCTCCCTCATACCGACGGCCAGTGCAGTCATAATGATAAATTCGTGCGACTTCGCGGCCAGCACGGCATACGAAACCTATGTAGTGGCAGCACCCACTATGGCTTGTCTAGGCACGAACGGCGTGAACGTGCTTGCAAACGGCATCACAATAGACTTCAACAATTCGGGCTTTAGCCTTGCTGTAACCGGCGGCACCGAAGCCGGCGTGTTCATAGCCAGCGGCGTGGTCAACACCACGATAATGGGCAACCAGTCCGCCGCCGCCATCCATCTAACCGGCTTCCCATCCAATATTTGGGCCAACACCACCTCCAACGTGAGCATCTGGAACATGACGATGAGAAGCAAAGCCCCAACCAACAATCAAATTTCCATGAATTCCACGCACAGGTTTGAGATAAAGAACACAACTTTTGTAGACGCACCTCCGAGGCAGATGTACATACAGGGAAGCGATGACGGCGTGATAGAGAACTTCACATCCCCAGCCGGCACCTCTCGCTTGGCGCTTGTCGCCAACAGCACCTTTGTCCGCTTCTCAAACTTCACCCACCAGCGCGCCACCACAACAACTCTCTTTGACATACAGGACAGCAACTACACCACATTCACAAGCTTCACACTAGGCAATACGTCGGCGGGTCTAATTGCGCAGGACGCGGCCTCCACCTATATCATTCTTCAAGGTTCGCGCTGGTCCAACATAACCTCTTCGGCTTTCGCAAATGCCAGCAAGGCGGCAATCCTCGTCAACCAGAGCAACCACTCGCTCCTCTTCAACCTCACCTTCTGGAATAACAGCGGTTCTTCGTTGCTGGTAGACGGCATTGCCGCCTCAGCGGAGAACAACACCTTCTCCAACCTCACCATACGCGACTCGGCAACAGGCACTGGAATCATGGTGCAGGGCCAGCTTGCAAAGAACAATACAATCCTGAATTCCACCATTGCGAATGTCAGTATCGGCATCGAGTTATCTGGAGGCGGAAATAA
>NZ_JAUSNF010000017.1 GCF_030646255.1 Candidatus Burarchaeum sp.
CCGTTGGCATCAATCTTAACAGTTGTGAGCGCGCCATCCGCGCTTGTGAGCTCAAGCGTGCTGTTCGCAGTTATGTTTGAGAGAAGGGGCACGACCTCGTCAATGGAGCGCGCCTGCATGCCGTTAAATGAGAGAATCTGAGCAGAGGGCGCGAGCTCAGTGGAATTTATGTAGGCCGTGACTAGCACGTGCCTATCTTCAAAGTATGCTGCTGATGCTGAAAGGAACAACAGGAGAAGCGCAAAGCTGGCGAACATGGTGACAAAGTTGGCTGTTGAGCCTGCTACCAGCACATCGCGCTGCGCAATTGCCGATGACTTTTCGAGCTCCTTCTCATCAGGGTCAACGAATGCGCCGACGGGAAGGATGCCGAAGAAAACTAAACCTGCAGACTTGAGCTTTATCTTGTGCAGCCGCGCCAGGATGCCGTGCGCGCACTCGTGCACTACCAGTATGACTGCAAGCGCAAGGATGCCCTCGACCAGCGGAATATTCTTGCCGGGTATGAGCGGCGCTGCGCCCGGAACAGCAGAGGAAAGAACTTCACTGCCTCCACCGAGAAGATAGCTTGCAATTACGTAGAGAATTCCAGCGGCATTTGCAATCAGGCTGAGTATGGCCGCAATCGTCACGCCGCCCAGCAGCAGAAGCAGAAGGACTCCGTACTGCAGCAGGTCGGCGTTCGAACCGGCCTCGCGGGCGCTGAAGGAGCCGCTCGGCAGGTTTGAGATGACGGATAGAGCCACAGGCAGGATGAAAGGCAGGACCACGTAGGCGGAAAGCATGAGAATTGCAAGTGAGATAATGTAGACGCGCTTCGATATGTTGCGAAACATAAGGAGCGAGGCTGCGCCGAAGCCAAAGACAAGGCCGAACTCGCAGAATGCGCGCCAGACGCCGGGCTGCCAGTGCGAAATCTCATCTATTTTCTTGAGCCCGTTGCTTGTGCGCAAGAGCATGAGGCCCCATTCTCCCTCGATATTCAGCAGGCGCCTTATGGCCTCGCCGGACATTCCGAGCAGGCCGATGGCCGCGATGAACTTCAGCACGCCGTTGGAAGGATAGTCGAGAAGCCAGAAGAATAGCAGTGTGGAAGCGAGCGCGATGAGCGCGGCGAGCGGAACGCTTGTTGCCTTGCTGAGCCTGACTGCGCCGAGCGGGGTTGCAACGTGGAAGCACCAGGGCTCCTCGGTTTTTCCTTTGACCACGGGGCGTCTAGGGGCTTCGCTCGCCTTCTTTGCGGTTTTTGCCTGCAGGCTATGCGCACTCCTAGAGGTTTTTCCAGCTGCCATGCTAATCCACGTCCGTGCCAATCGTTCGGCGGCAAAGATATTAAAGCTTCTGAAATGGTGCGATGCCCGCCGCACGTTCCCGCGCTTTCCAGCTATTTAAGTTTATGGCGCCACTATGAAGGCATGGCAGAATGCGAGATTTGCGGCAGGGAGGGTGCAGGCTACCTGGTGTTTATAGAAGGCGCCAGGATGCAGACCTGCAGCGAGTGCGCGAAGGGCGGGAAGATTCTCGAGGCGCCGAGGCCTGCTGCTCCTGCGCAGAGGCAGGGCATGGGCGGAGCAGTTGTGCGGGGCAGGGCAGAGCTCGACATAGTCGCTGATTTTGGCCCGAAAATAAAAGCTGCGCGCGAGCGCATGCACATAGAGCGCAACGTGCTGGCAGAGATGATTAATGAGAAGGAGTCGACGCTTGAGCGGCTGGAGCATGAGAAGATGCTGCCCAGCGAAAGCATTGCGCTGAAGCTGCAGAAGGCGCTGGGAATAACACTGCTCGAGCAGGATGCTGGAGATATTCATTCGGGAGCGCCGCGCGACAAGGGCAAGGGGCTGACGCTGGGCGATATTGTTTTTGTGAAAAAGAAGAAGGGCGAAGAGGAATAAAATAAAAAATCGGTGATTGTTTGGGCGTCCAGCTCGGCGACATTGTTGTGAAGGAAAAGCTCGAGCTCTCATCTCTTGCGGGCCGCAAGGTTGCAATAGACGCCTACAATGCACTCTACCAGTTTCTTTCCATCATAAGGCAGAAAGACGGCACGCCGCTCATGGACTCGCACGGCCATGTGACGAGCCATCTGTCCGGCATATTCTACCGCACTGCGCGGCTGCTTGAGATCGGCATCAAGCCCATCTATGTTTTTGACGGCAAGCCGCCCGCACTTAAGCACAGGACTATTGCAGAGCGCGTTGAGGTAAGGTTGCAGGCATCGGAGAAATGGCAGAAGGCAAAGGCGGCCGGGGATTTAGAGGGCGCGCGCAAGTATGCGCAGGCAAGCTCAAGGCTTACGGGCGAGATGGTTGCTGAGAGTAAAGAATTGCTGGAGGCTATGGGCTTGCCATTCGTGCAGGCACCGAGCGAGGGCGAGGCGCAGGCTGCCTGGATGGCGCGCGAGCACAAGGTAGACCTCTGCTGCTCGCAGGACTTTGACGCGCTCCTGTTTGGCGCGCCGCAGCTCGCGCGCAATTTGACTATAAGCGGCAGGAGGAAGCTGCCGGGCAAGGACGTGTACGTTGACGTTGAGCCCGAGCTGATTGACCTCGAGGCCAGCCTAAAGGCGCTGGGCATTGACCGCAACAAGCTCATCTGGATTGGCATTCTGATTGGCACGGACTTCAATGAAGGCGTGAAAGGAATTGGGCCCAAGAAGGCGCTGAAGATTGTGCAGGGCGCAGGCAACCTGGCCGAGGCAGTGGAGGCGAGCAAGGGCGAGTTTGAAGTTGAACCTTCGGAGATTGAGAACTTCTTCCTGCACCCGCCCATTGAAGAGAACGTGAATGTGGAGTTTGGCATGCCAGACCGCAAGAAGCTTGTCGAGTTCCTATGCAGGAAGCACGACTTTTCCGAAGAGAGGATTGGGGGCGTGGCTGATGCAATAGCCAAGAAGGCGAACGAGAAGGGCGAGCAGAGCAGCCTGGAGAGGTGGTCGCAATGATGCTTTCAAAGAGCGAGGTTGCGGTTCTTGGAATCGTAGTTCTCTCATTCCTGCTCGGCCTCTACGCCTACCCACAGATGTCAGATAAGGTGGCCTCGCACTGGAATGCCGCGGGCGAGGTGGACGGCTACATGCCGAAGTTCTGGGGCACGTTCTTCGTGCCCATTTTGATTGCAGTGCTCGGAGCATGCTTCATGCTGCTGCCCAAGATAGACCCGCTCAGGGGCAATTACGCGAAGTTCAGACCGCAATACAATGGCTTCGTGCTCCTGCTCATGCTCTTCATGCTAGCCATCTACGTGCAGACTCTGCTCTGGAATACGGGTACGAAAATCGGCATGGTCGCCACCATGCCAATAGGCATTGGATTACTATTCTTCTACGTGGGCATGATGTGCGAGAAGGCAGAGCGGAACTGGTTTGTAGGCATTAGAACGCCCTGGAGCATGAGCAGCGACGCGGTGTGGAAGAAGACCAATGTGCTGGGCGGAAAGCTGTTCAAGCTCTGCGGAGTGCTCGCAATTGTTGGAATTCTCTTCAAAGGCTACGAGATTTGGTTTGTGCTCGTGCCAGTCCTTTTGGCTGCGGCATATACATTCATCTACTCATATCTAGAGTATCAAAAAGAGCAAGGGAAAAATAAGGAAAAAGGAAAAAAGACCGGTAGACGTTGATGCAGTTGACTGCAGCTAGTAGACGCTGACCTCGCCCTTCACTATCAGGTCAGTAATCTTCGTCACGTTTGCCAGCCACTCGTCGACAACGCCGCGCACCTTGCCTTCCATTTCCGGCAGCTTGCCCTGGCCAGAATCGCTGAGGTAGAGCTGCACGCCCGCGCTCTGCGGCTGGTCGATGGGCTTTCCAATCGCGGAAAGCAGCGAAACATTGCAGGCCTCGATGTCTGGATAAAGGCCTACGATATCCTCCGCAATCTCGGAAGCCAGCACGCTGTATATCTTGCCCACATGGTTGACCGGGTTCTTGCCGCACGCAGCTTCCAAAGTCATGGGCCTGCCCGGCGTGATTAAACCATTCACGCGGTTTCCGCGGCCGACCTCTCCATCATCACCCATCTCTGCGCTCGTGCCGCTCAAGGTCAGGTAAATGCTTCCCTTCGTCACGTCATCACCCGTGTTGATTTGCGCCGTCACCTGGCGCTCGGTAAACTTCTTCGCGTAAGCCAGCACATCCGTGGTCACCTGCTCCTTGATTTTCACATATTCTTCGAGACTGCTAACGAACTTTGATACGAATGCAATTGCGACCGTGAGGGTTATGTGGCCGTCGCTCCTGAGCCCCATCACCTTGATGTCCTCGCCCACTGCGGGCTGCTTCTTCTTGTAGTCCTTGGAGTTGAGCATCTGCTCGGTCTCGTAAACCAGCCGTTCAGTCTCGCTCAGGGGCGCAAAGCCCACGCCGAAGCTCGTGTCATTGGCAAAAGGTATCTTGGGCCCGCGCAGGAATACGTCGACCAGGTCTTGGGAGCCGGGCGAGATGCGCGTTGAGAGGAGGGTATTCTCAGTGTCAAGAAAGCGCATATTCTCCTTCAGGTATTTGCGCGCCGCCTCCTCCGCGATTCCGAGGGTATCGATCTTCTTCCCGTTGACCTCGTTGCAGGCCCTGCCGCACAGGATGATGTCTATGGGCTTTGTGAACTTGCCGCCTCCGAAATTGACTTCGGTGCCGCCGCCCACTACCAGCCCCTTGTCCACATTGTGGTGCATTATCTTGCCATAAGTGTTCAGGTATTGCTTGCACAGCTCGCGGCTGATGTGCTCCATTATGCCGTCTATTAGCGTGTCCGGGTGCCCTATGCCCTTGCGCTCCACATGCTCGAACGGCTTTTCCTCGACTAGAGGGACGTTTAGGTGTTCTATGGTTATGTTTCTCATAAAAATCGGATTACTGTGGGGCTGAGGGAATTTAAATGTTTGCAGCTTATTCTGATTGGAATAAAATATGATTGGATCCGCATGGAGGTTCGCATGCGCAAATACCCAACATATAAAAACATGAAAATGCATATTTTGATGCATGAGCACATACCGGAACCCGTCAGTGCGAGTCCCGCGGCAGGGCGTCATTGCCGGACTCTCTGGGCGCATGCCGCTTGTTTCAGAAAAATATGGGCCCGTAGTATCTTGGAAATACTTGCCGCTTGGAAAGATAACTGGACGCGCGCGCGATATTATAAACGAGGAGCTGTTTGCAGAATACACGAAACCGGATACGCCTGAGAAATTTAAGCGTGAAATAGAGGCAGAACTGGTAAGTCTGAATGGAACGTTGGTTGACCAAATTGCGAATAAATATAGCCGTGGCCTTAGTTGGATAAAAATGGAGCGCGACGACCTGGTTTCCGAAGGAGGCGATGGCTTGCTGACGGCCATAAGAAAATTTGAACCGTGGATAGAGGTACCCTTTGCCAAATTTGCCCCGTGGTGGATACGCCAGAGGATTTCAAGGGCAATAAAAGACCAACGGGAGCTCATACACTGCCCGGAGGAAGTTCAGCTAAAAGTACATAAAATGAAGAAAATTGAGGACGGGATGACTGAGGAATTGACAGAGCCTACTACTGAGGCAATTGCCCGGAAGATGGGCATCGAAGAAAAGAAAGTCGTGTGCCTAAGAGCTGCAAAGAAAATGATGCGCACGGATTCCCTGGATGTTCCAATTGGTGACGAATCTGAAGGTGCCACGATAAGCGCGCTAATTCCCACGCAGGAAAAAAATCCTGAAGAA
>NZ_JAUSNF010000018.1 GCF_030646255.1 Candidatus Burarchaeum sp.
ACGGAGTTTACTTCTCGAAAGGGTCGGACAACAACTACATCGTAAATTCATCATTCCTTCCCGCAGGAATGTACGGCGCCTATGCGACAGATGAGCTTGTTGCAGACAACCTGAACAACACCTTCCTTAACAGCACCTTCGGCATCTGGAATGCCACTGCCCTAGGCGGCTCCTACATCAGAGTGCAGTGGTATGCGCGCATTCTTGCAAAGAACTATGCGGAGCTGGCGATTGAGGGCGCGTTCTTCAACATCTCCAACAACAGCGCACTCATCGCAACCGACCTCTCAACAGGCACGCAGGCCATAAACCTCACCGAGGCTTCGGGCTACTCGAACTGGACCATAATCGAAGGCCAGATAATCACGGCCGGGAGCGTGTTCCAGGCGGGCAACCACACGTTCAACGCGAGCAAGGGCGCCATATCCAACTTCACAAACTACACGGTAAACGAGAGCAAGGACTATGTGGTGTACTTGAACTTCGTCATCGTAAATTGCGGCACGCTCACGGGCAGCACTACGATGGCCAATGACCTCGCCACAACCGGCACGTGCTTCACAATAGGCGCGAATGACATCTACCTGGACTGCGCGGGCTACACGATACAGGGGCCCGGCGCTAACGATACTTTCACAGTGGGAATATTGAATGATGGCTATGATGGCGTGCTCATACAGAACTGCAAGATATTGAATTTCGAGACTGGCATCCACTGGACTGGCGGCGCCAACAACGGCCGCTTCTATAACGATACGATTTTCAACAACAGCGCATTCGGAATGCTCATAAACAGCTCCTCGAATTATAATATTATCAACCTGACGAATGTAACGATGACGTCGGCCAATCTGTCCCACCAGCCTTCTTCCTTTAGGGATGCGGATTTGGGTGCAGTTACCATAAATGGGAGCGTCGGAACTATCATAAACAATTCCAATTTTACGGCCGGCGTAAATGTCAGCCGTGCCCCGGGCAAACCGCAGGGCAATGCGCAATCAGCACTTGCCATACTAAAAGGCTCTCACAACACAACGGTTGAAAATGCAAGTTTAATGTGGGAATTTATACGAACTCCAGCTACAGCGCCTTCAACAGCCTTGTTCTCACGATCTTTGCCTGCACTATGGATAAACGAAAGCAGCAACATCACTATCCGTGACACGGCTATCTATCAGAATTCAAGCGTTTCAAAGCCATGCACTGCAGTAGACTGTTACGACTTTATTCCTGCCAAGCCCGCCCTGTGGATATCGGCAGCCGCCAACGTGAGCATCAGCCGCATCACACTGTTTTCGGAGGGAGACACCTGGATTGCCGCGGGCGGTTTCGGCAATGATGCCGTATTGCCCGAAGGAAGGGCAATCTATATAATCAACAGCCAAAACATAGATCTGACAGATTCGAACATCACAAGCGGGTTTATAACCTCCGGGTATAATGGCAACACCGGCTACACTGCACTCGAGCTTGAAGGCACTCTCAACGTGACCGTAAACAACACGAACCTGACGTTGGTCGGAAACAGTTCTGCGGTCCTGCTGCGTTCTTACACTAATTTCACTATGATGGCAAACTCTTCAGTTCGCACAGTCAACGGTATCTCGCCTTATGGAGACGTTGCAGTTTCCTTTGCAGGCGCTTCCTCAAACAACACAGTTATGAACTCCAATCTCACAGCGGACCAATATCATGTAAATGCAAGCGGCAGTTCCATGAACAATACGCTGTACAACACCACATTCGACCAGTACAACACGAGCTTTGCAGCCGACGGCTCATACGTGCGCGTCTGGTGGAATGCGCGCATAAACGTGACGGATTACGGCAACAATCCGGTTGAGGGCGCGTTCTTCAACATCAGCAACGGAAGTGCCATGATTGCCACCGATCCCGCGACCGGCAGCCAGGCAATCAACCTCACCGAAGCTACGGGCTACTCAAACTGGACTGCGATAGAGGATGCGATAATTACGTCTGCCGGAGTATTCACGATAGGCAACCACACCTTCAACGCGAGCAAGACGGGCTACCAGAAAAACTGGACCAACTCATCCATAAACTACAGCCAGACAGTGACGGTTTACCTGAAAACTGCTTCCGCAGTTGACATTTCCTTCACTGTCACCCTGCCCGGCCCGAGCACAAATGCATCCTCCAACTACACCCCGCCCCTGAATGTCAACTATACTGCCGACATCGAGTTCAACGCCACAAACAGGAGCGCGGCATGGCTGAATGCCAGCGTCTCCCCGTGCTGCGGCGCGAACCAGCAGGATGCCGCAACGCCGATATTCGTGTACACAAACACGGGCAACACACCGATAAACATCTCGCTCTGGTTCGACGGCACGACCATGCCGCCGGGCGTGAACGTGACCGCATCCAACAATTCGCCCGCCAGCCTGGGAAGCCTGCTGGCTACGGGCGGCATTGGCTGCGCCTACCAGTCTGATGTTACTAATAATCTGGACAGCGAGCCGGGCGACGGGAACGGCGCGGTGCCGCTCTCCTGCAAGAACCTCACCACTGCGGGCGCGCGCAGCAGGTTCGTGACCAACATACCGACTTCGGCGTCCAGGAACTTGTGGGTGTGGGCATTCTACGACAACATACAAGTGGCAGCAGGCTCGGTGGACACTGGCGCATACACCAGGAACATAACGCATGGAAGCGGGCAGGCAAGCCCCTGAGCATGCAATTCTTTTTAAGCTGCAGCACCATACTCCATTCATGAGCAAGAACGGCGAGCAGGCGAGAAGCTGGATTTCGCAGGCAGAGCGGGACATGAAGGCAGCCAAGGTTCTTGCCAAGAATGAAATTTTCGAATCCGCATGCTTCATGTGCCAGCAGAGCGCCGAAAAGGCACTCAAAGGCCTGCTGATTTCAAAAGGCAGGCGGGGAATCGTGACGCACTCTGTGTACGAGCTCCTTTTGTTGGCGAAAAAAAGTGCAGGCATGCGTAACTTGACGGAAGCGGCGCTCAACCTTGACAAGCATTATGTGCCTCCGCGTTATCCGGATGCCTTTGCAAGCGGCGCACCCTTCCAATATTATACTGAAAAAGAGGCGAAAACATGCATGGAACATGCAGGCTCGATATTGGCGGCCCACTTTCTGCTTCGGCAGAAAGGGGCCCCTTTACGCTTAAGGCGTAAAGCGGGAAGTAAAAAAATTAACCGGCAGCTAGGCACGTTTATGCGGCGGCTTGCAGCCAAGGTGCAAACGCACAAAGTCTACCTGTTCGGCTCATTCGCGAGCGGCGAGCAGAGCGAAGCGAGCGACATAGACCTGCTGATAGTGGGCGATTTTAAGGGCAATTTTCTCGACCGCTATCCTGGCGTGCGCAGGCTTTCTTCCCTGCCCATAGAGCCGTTCTGCTACACCCCGCAGGAAATTGAGCAGATGAAAAAGAACGGGAATCCTCTGGTAAAAAACATGTTAAAGGGGCGGCTGCTTTACAGCTCCTAAAAACAGCTTTCTCTTAGGTCGGCTACACGCGATACTCGAACTCAGCGGACGCGCGCCGCCATCGCCTTATGCCTTGCCCCGTCTTCGGCCTCATCCGACTTCAGCTTCGACATCTTCATGTCGAACTCCAAGAGAAGCTTCACTTCCGGGTTCTGTAGGTTGAGCTTGTACATCACTGCCCTCCCAACATTCCGCGTCTTTACGACCAAGTCCGCGTCAAGCAGCTCGTCCACTATATTCTTCACAGTGTTTCTCGCTAATTCTGTGTATTCGGCCATGTCCTGCACGGAGCAGTCAAAAATGTGGTTTGATATGAAGTAGTCCAGCACCCGCACGTACGGCGTGTCGCCAAGGCAGCCTACTAGAATGCTTTTTTCGTACATGTGTTCATTGTGCCTGCGAAGATATTTAAAGTTTTGCTATCATTGATTAAAATATGACTATTGATACCCGTATCATAAAGGCCAAAATACTTCAGAAGCTGGCCCGCATGAACAAGTGGGAACATTCGCATACTGCATTGGAAAATCTATCCAAAAGTTTTCCCAAGCATCTGCGGGGCATGGCTTCGCAGGCAGCGAATGAATTGATACGCGAGGGCTATCTGCACCTCAAGCCAACGGGCTACGGAAAGCACGTTTCGCTAAATATTGCAAAGAAAAAGGAAATCGACGGGTTCATAGCACAGATAGGCCCCAAATAGCGGGCAGTATTTGCGCTTATTTGGCCAGCGGATACTTGGCCATGTATATCTGCGTCTGCAGCACGACGAGGAACGGGAAGACGAAGAGCGAGTTGAGCACGAGCACCGCCATCTGCGCAAGCTTGTGATCTAGGAGCGCGAGCGCCAGGACTTCCACAACTGAGAGTGAAACTACTGCGACCGCAACCCAGAGCAGGAAGAGCTCGGGCCTGCGCTTCACTGAATTGAAGCTCGACTCTATTGCTCGGAAGGGTCGCATGTCGTCAATCACGAGCGCAGCGGGCGCGTAGACTAGGAAGAGTGAGCCGACGAGCGTGGCCAGCGGGTTCAGCCAGCTCTGCACCTGCCATTCATAGGCCAGCATGCCCACTATTATATAGAGCAGCTCGGCAGTGAGGAAAATCCAGAATATGTTGAGCACGTATTTCTCAATGCCCCTTATGACCTCGCGCCTTATGTGAGTGTAAGTCCTCTGCGACTTCACGATTATGCATATGGCTGCGGTCGCAAACGAGATTAGGAAGAGCGAGGCGAGGAACGCAATGCCCATGAATGCGATGTCAAAGCCCGTGAGCTCGGGCATGCTGCTCGTGCGCAGGTACGCGCCGCCCACTGCGATGTACGTCGGCAGGGGCGAGGCGAGCGGGATGAGCAAGGCGAGGAGCGCGGGCACTGAGAAGAAAAGCATGAGCTTCTGGTTCTTCAGATACGCATTCACCGAGTGCTCGAGCACGCCCATTCCAACAGACCTCGCGCCTTTCATCTCGGCCCCCGCTTATAATTCTTTTTGTTAGAGGAAATTCGCGGCCTGAAGCAGCGAACGGGCAGCGCAAGGCTTTTAAATATATATGGTATAACCCTGTTTTGCAAACAACTATATGTTGTGGTCGGTGGTTTTATGGGTAAGGCAGGCATGCTATTCGCATTTGCGCTTCTCGCCGTATTTTCAGCGTTGGTTCACGCCGGCCAGGTCGCGGTGGTCGTTGACAACGGACTGACCGTGCGCACGGCGTGCGTAGAATTCTCCGGAACCACAACTGCGGCTGACATAGCCTCCAACTCCGGCCTCAGCTTTGCGTTCGCCGACTACGGCGGAAGCCTGGGCAAGGCAGTGTGCAGGATTGGCGCAACCGGCTGCGACCCGTCCAGCTGCTTCTGCGACGCGAACTACTGGGCCTTCTATTACTCTTACGGGAGCTCGTGGGCCGAGGCCCCGACCGGCGTAAGCTTCCACGAGGTGGGCAACCGCGAGGTTCTGGGCTTCAGCTGGACTTCCTTCCCGCCGGCCGAACCCGAACTGCGCGCATTCTCTGAAATATGCACAGTCCCTGATACTTCAAATGCAAAGGTCATTCCGGCCGTGCGCCACATGTCCGTCTCGCTTCCAAACCGCACGCTGTGCGCGGGCGAGCCCATAAATGTGAGCGTGCTCTCCCTAGAGAATGAAGGGCCGATATGGGAAATATCCGCCGAGCCCTCGCACGTGCCCGGCAGTTTCGAGCGCGAGGCGTTCTATGGCGCATCTGCAAGGTTTTTCCGCAAGGAAGTGTGGTGGAACCTTGTGAGCGCGCAGGAGGTAGGCAAGACAGGCACGCTTGAGCTTTCTGCGGAAAAGCCGGGTTCATACAGCCTTGACGTTTCGAAGAACGGATTTGTGCAAGTGCTCAAGAATTTCAATGTGGTCGACTGCACGCCCGTGCCGGAATGTGCCATCAATGCAGATTGTGCAGAAGACAGGGCGTGCGAGCAGGGCAGCTGCGCGCAGCTCAGCGGCTCGTGCGGCTTCATCGAGAATCACAAGTTCACGGAATACGAATGCTGCTCAGACAGTGCGTGCAGCGCGCTCGGAAGCGGGGCGAGGTGCGAGGCGCATGCATGCGTGGTGCGGACCACGCCCGAGCTCAGCGAGATAATCCGCGTGCTCTTCGGCTACCGTCTAATATAGTTATTAATAATTCGCATCAAATCAGTAATTACGCGTGATTGAGGGGTGGATTGAAATGAACCGGAAGTTCCTCGGTATTCCTGCAATTGTCCTGTTTGCGTCCATGACCGGCGCTTTCCTGCACCTCTCGGGCTCCCCGCCCAACATCGAGCTGCTGATGCCATTCATACTTTCAGGAGGGCTGATGCTCGGCCCTGCCTATGGTTTTGCCATAGGCGCGCTCGTGCGCGCATCCTATGACTTCCAGATTGTGTGGGCAGGCCCATGGACTCTTGCAACCGCATTCTCCTATGGAGTTGTCGGCCTGCTCGCAGGCTTCCTGCCTTTGCTGAATAGCAACAAGAAGGCATTCTCGCGCAAGCAGCTCGTGGCCGCCGCAGTCGCGCTCACAGTAGTCTATGACATCTCCTCGCTCGCATTCTTCAGCATGCTTTTCGGCCTGCCCATGTTGCTCGCGCTCGGCCCGCAAATACCTTTCACCATAAACCACATACTCGGCAACGCGCTCTTCGTGTTCGCGCTCAGCCCGCTCATCAACCTGGCGATTGAAAAGATGCGGCTCGACCTGCCCTTCTCGTTCAATTTCCGCCTGCCCTCTCCCTCCCGCGCGCCCTTCAGGCTAAAATAGCCGGCTTCGACGTTCCCCGTGCCTTCTGTCTTTGTTTTCATGCGAACGTGACTTAGGGCGATGCCATGGCCTCTCCGCAAGCTGCAACGCAGCATCTTCTTCTGCGCACCCCAGCCCGGGAGCCCGTGCGGTCTCTCGAAGCCCTGCAAGCCAGCAGGCAGTATCTCATGCGCCTCCACGGCCGCGGCGTTGAGCTGGCGCGGTTCGACATGCGCCTCGAAAGCGCCGCAGGCGACCAGATAGACCTCGCATGGTATGGCCTGAAGGGCACGAACGGCATCGAGGGCATGCAGGTGCTATCCGAGGTCATGGGCGGCAGGTTTTCCTACACTGTGCAGGTGCACGCAAGCCTCGGCCCGGAAGTGACCGAGATACGCATGGCACTCGGGGACCGCGAGATTGTGCTGAGCAAGAGCGCGCAGGGCGGGCCGCAGTTCTACATCCATGATCTGCTGCCAGCCACTCACAGCAACGGCGAGACGTTTTTCCTCGGCCTGCACCAGATAGCTAACGATTCCACAATGACAATCACCTTCCGCGATGACAGGGGCGGGAAGTTCATGAATGACATCAACCTGCTCGATGTGCCGGTGATTTTCGCGCGCGATTATGCGGGCGAGCAGGCAGGCAAGATGGATGCTGGCAGGCCCAGGACTGGCTTTGCCGACCACAGCGACGCAACGACGCTTCCCCAGCCCGCCGAGCCAGTCGCGAGCAGCCGCTTCTTGGACTCCGACAGCGTCAGTCCGGTCGGCGACTCGTGGGAGCTGCAGACCTTCGCGAGCAGGCAGCCCATGTTCGAGGCACCCACGTATTTCGCGCAGAATGTCCTGGGGCAGGATGAGGGAACGCAAAAGAAGGCAGAATCAACGGGAACCTCTGCTGCCTCCGCCTCATTGCGACTGATTCCGTTCGAAGCCTCATTTCTCCTGCCCGCTGCGTGGGCTTTGCGCACTGAAGAGCCCGCGTCAGACTATCTGGTGCCTTATGGCGATGATGCGATGCAGAAGGCGCGCGCAATGCTCAGTGGGTGCGAGGCAGAGAGACAGCTGAGGGAATTGCGCAAGTTTTACGATGCTTTGTTGCAGGCTTGGATGCTCAACCAGAGCGCAAACGCCAGTGCGGAGGCGACAAGGGCGCAGGAAAGAGAAAGGGAAACACAGAAGGCAATGAAGAAGCTGCGGGATGAACTGAATCAGGCGAAGCGTTTTTTGCCCCCGGGTGCCCGCGCCAAGTTCGAAAGCAGCTTGGAAAACCTCAGGAAAAAGCTGGAAGAACTCGGAAAGCGCTCCAAAAAAGAAGTCCTCCGCAAGGGCGGCGTAAACAGGAATGGTTTCGGGAGCGGCGCAATTTGGGCGTATGCTTCATGATAACCATTATAAACTTCCTCCCCCCGAAGAAGAAGCTGACACGGTGATATTTTGAATTGCGAAAGATGCGGAAACCCGACCCACATGCCGAAGCAGTGCGAGTACTGCACGAAAGTCATATGCCGCGCATGCCTGAAGTCCTCGAAGCGCGTGGGCAAGACTGTGCAGCTCGTAATCTGCAAGACATGCTGGAGCGATTTGAAGGCCAGGAAGAAGTTCAAGTCTACTTAGTTTGCCAAGCAGGTTGCCAACCCTCCCGCTAGTTGTTGGTTACTTGCCTGACGCTCCAAGGAGTTCGTCTGAACGGAAATCAGGGTCCACAAGAGTTTTAGGGGGCGCGGGCAACTCGGTCTCAGACGCTCAAAGGAGACCTCGTTTCCTGGGAAATGAGGCGTTAGCCGAACGTCAATATCTTGTCCGACTCCTCGACCAGCTTAAGCAGATCGTTCGTCGTGGAAATCGGGCATACGTTTGTCCCTTCCTTTTGCCTCGCCTTCAAGCACGTTCCGCACGCGAGAATCCGGCCGCCACTTCCAACAAACGAATCAATCTGCTCCTTGGCATTGAACTTGTCGCTCTTGATGTCTTCAACCTAGACGCCCTTGTTTAGCAGGAAAACCTTGACTTCGTGACCTGCCTTCAAAGAAACGTTTCCGAACCTGAACGCGTTCCAGACCACTTCCGGCTCGTTGGTGCCTATCACGATTCCGATTTTCATCTATTCGCCCTTTTCTGTTTTTTTACCTTGCCCCAAATATGAAGGTATACGGCAACTATCAGCCCGAGCAATAGAATCAGCAAAAGCACGTCGAAAACGCTCCAGCCGAACAAATTGGGGTAACCGTAGCCAGTCATTCCATAGGGCGCGCCCTGCCAGCTTCCGCCCATCATGCCAGAACCCATCATCCCACCATTCATCATATTTTGAGGCGTTGTTGCGTCAGGTTCGCAATTACTCATTCGCTTGCCCATCGCGATATGCATTTGTTCTTCCCCCTGTTCTCCCATCATTGATTTCATCATTTCATTCATGGCAATGTGCCTTGAAGCATCTCCGATGGACAGACCCATAAAATATTCGCCAATTTTCTCAAAATCCGCATCCTTGAGTTGCGAACATACGACTGTTTTAGCGTTTAGGTCGTCCAAAAAAAATTTGCCTTCTTGTTCTTCTTGCTGCTGGCTTTGTATGGCGGCATTATCGGGAGACGAACCTGAGAAACCCATCATATTTGCATCGGCAAATGCCGTTCCAAATACAGCCAGCAGAACCAGCGCAATAATGGCGTTCTTCATGTTTACCACCTCATAAGCTCTCGATTAATTTTTTGCTTTTTTCCAGCCTTTCGCGAAGCATCTCGCGGATTATGCCAAAGGCTTTCATGACTTTCGGGTTGGCAATTTTGTAGTGAACGTTCGAACCCCGCCGCTCCGCCACGACCGCGCCGGCATTTTTCATCACTGCAAGATGCTGCGAAACGTTCGCCTGCCCAAGGCCTGTTTTCTCCACCAATTCGGAAACTGTCAGCTCTCCGCCAGCCAGCAAGTCCAAAAGCTCCAGCCTGGTCGGATTCGAAAAAGTTTTGCACATCTCCGCGTGCATGAGATACAGGCCTTTTTTCATGAACATTAGAATATTCGAATACATTTATAATGTTTTCCGGTTGCGGTGCGTTAATTGACGCGGATGTCTCGGCCGGCTCCTGAAAACGCGTGCAAAGAAGCTGCATTTCCCGTTCAATGTGAATGCTTTCCCGCGCACCTTTCGCATTCGCTCTGGATTGCAGTGTGGGTTATGCCGTATTTGGACTCAAGCATTGCAGTAGTCTTTTCCACTATTCTGTTCATGGCCCGCAGGTTTTCCGCGTCTATCAGTATGTGGGCGCTCAGCGCGTGCTTGTCCGAAGTCAGGCTCCATACGTGCAAGTCGTGGACTTCGGCGACCCCGCTTATTTTCCGCATCTCCCGCTCCACTTCCCCGAGGTCAATCTTAGAAGGCACGGATTCCATGAATATGTGAGCTGCCTCCCGAAGTAATTGCAGGGAACCTATCAGTATTAGGACGCCGATGATGAAGCTGATTATCGGGTCAAATATGTAGTTTCCAGTCAGGATTATCAGGCCGCCCGCCAGTATCACGCCTACGGAGGAAAGGGTATCGGAGAGGACGTGCAGATAGGCGCCCCTCACGTTCAGGTTTTCCTTCCCGTAATCGTGCATTCTGACGGCCACGTAAAGGTTCCCGATCAGCCCGATGACGGCCACCAGAAGCATTTCCGGGCCCCTGACTGCCTGCGGCAAAACGAGCCGGTCGTAGGCCTGATAAAAGATGTATGCGGTTATTCCAACAAGGAATATCCCGTTGACTGCGGCCGCGAAGATTTCCGCCCGGCCATAGCCGAATGTGAATTTCCTGTCCGGCGCCTTGCCGGCAAACTGCATGGAAACGTAAGCTAGCAGGAGGGCCAGCAGGTCTGTTGCCACGTGCCCGGCGTCGCTCATGAGCGCCAGGCTGTTGGTGAAATACCCGCCGAGAAGCTCCAGCAGCAGCACGAAGCCCGACAGGTAGATGAATATGCGGAACTCCTTCCGGAGCATCTCGCCTGAAACCATATGTCGTCTTTCGAATCCGCAATTATAATAGCTTGCTCCGGTCGTATAATTTTTGGTCAGACCGTCTTTTCGAGCAAAGCGAGGAAAGAATTCTTGCCAGCCCTCTTTTTGCACGAGCAAAAAGGGGCGCGACCAGAACGGCGAACCGTTCTGGTGCGCAGCAGAACCAAAGTTCTGCTTGCGCCTTTTTCCTATGGAAAAAGAGCGAGGGCAAGAAGTCCGACTGGCGCAGAGGCACAGAACTAGGTCTTCTCCACCTTTATGTGGACTTCCCACTCCTCTATTTTCCACATTTTACCATCCGACTTCGCCGCGCTCTCTTTCTCCTTCTCCTTAAGCTCCAGCTTCTTTGCATTCACGCTAGATGCAATCAGGCCGGCGTGGGGCTTGACAATCGCAACAAACTCCTTGGGCGCGTGCACGTGCACCTTCACCTCGTCCTTTTCAAGCAGCTCCATCTCCTTCCTTGTGGCCTGCACCCTGCGCACCAGCTCGCGCGCCATGGCCTCGCTGTAAAGCGCGTCGTCGAGCTTCGGGTTTATCCATGCCTTGCCGCCCTCGAAGTCCGCGCTCGCGTAGCCCTCCAGCGCTTTGCCCATCCTGACTGCCTTTGCATTCGCTAGCTGCGCTATCACGGGGCCGAGCCGTTCAACGCTCGCACTAACTTCACTTGACTCGCTCTCAACAACAACCTCTGAAATGGGCCAGCGCAGCTTCACGCCGGCGGCCTGCCGCGCGTTTGCGGCTGCCGTAATTATCTGCTCCGCGGCCTTCATCTGCCCTTCGAGCAGCACGTCAATCTCCTTTTCATTGTATGAAGGCCAGCCCAGCAGGCTTGCTCCTACCTCCTTCTCGCGCTGCCTGAAAAACTTCTGATAAATGTCCTCGCACACAAAGGGCGTGATGGGCGTCATGAGCTTCACGACCGCGAGCATCGACTGGTAGAGAACGTCGTTCACCGCCTCCGCGTCAGCGCTCCCCTGCTCCCCGCCCATCCTTGCCTTTGCAATCTTCAGGTAGAACCTGCTGAGGTCTTCAACAACGAATTTCTTGAGTGCATTCACCGCATCATGGATCCTATAATCATCAAACGCCTGCGTGGCCTCCTTTGTCACGCTGTTCAGGCGCGAGAGCAGCCACGCATCCTCTATTTTGTATGCCGGCTTTCCCTTTGCCTTGCCCGCGGTGTAGAACCGCTCCATGTATACGCACAAATTGGACATGATGCCCACAACGCCCGCGGCCTCCTTCATCTCGTTCCAGTTGAAGCGCAAATCCTCCCACACTCTTGAGCTGAGGCTCCACAGCCTGAAGGCGTCGGCGCCGTGCTTGTCGAGCATCTCCTCGAGCGGCACGAAATTGCCGAGCGACTTGCTCATCTTCTCGCCCTTCTCGTCCATGAAGAAGCCGTGCATCAGTATGCTCTTGTACGGTATTTCGTCCTTGAGCACAACGCCCGAGCCGAGCAGCGAGTAGAACCATCCGCGCACCTGGTCCTTGCCCTCGGTTATGAAGTCGCACGGGTACCAGCGTTTTTCCTCCTCCTCAGTCAGGCCAGCCCACACGGCGTTGCCCGAGTCAAACCACACATCGAGCACATCAGGCGTCCTCTTCATCGTGCCCTTGCACTTTGCGCACGGGAATTCCACTGCGTCAATGCCTGGCTTGTGCAAATCATCGAGCTTCTGCGGCAGCTCGCTTGCGCTTCCCACCACTTTGATTTCCTTGCACTTATCATTAGTGCAAATCCATATGGGCAGCGGTATGCCCCAGTAGCGCTGGCGCGAGATGCACCAGTCCGGCGCATTGCCCACGAAATCGCGGAACCACGTGCGCGCGTGCTCTGGCTGCCACCTTATCCTGTCAATCTCCTTGAGCATCTCCTCCTTGATTTTCGAAACTGTAATGAACCACTGGTCAGTAGTAATATAGATGAGCGGCGTCTTGCAGCGCCAGCAGTGCGCGTACCTGTGCCGTATCTTGCCCGCATGGATTAGCGTGCCCCTCTCCTTCAGGTACTCGAGAATCTCGTGGCTGGCCTTCTTCACGTTCATGCCCGCGTACTCGCCGGCCTCTGCAGTGTAATTGCCATTCGGGCCCACAGGGCAGAAAATTTCCAGTCCATACCTCTTGCCTACTATGAAGTCCTGCGGCCCGTGGCCTGGCGCGCAGTGCACCAGCCCGGTTCCATCTTCGAGCGTGACGAACTCGTCGCTCAGCACCACCTTGTGCATGCCCGACTTCTGCTTCGGCACCTTCTCTGCAAGCGGGTGCGCATACTCAAGCCCCTCGAGCTTCTTGCCCGCCACCTCCCCTAATATAATGGGGCTGAGCCCGAGCTCGTGCGTGACCGCTATGAGCGCGTCCAGCCTTTCCTTTGCGACTATCCACACTTCCTCTCCAACCTTTGCCTTCACATACTTGAATTCAGGATGAACCATTACGGCCATGTTCGCCACCAATGTCCACGGCGTGGTGGTCCAGATTATCAGGAATTCTTTTTCACCTATTTTTTCTTTTTTCTTCAGCTCAAACTTCACATAGATGGACGGGTCATCAGCATCCTCATACTCGAGCTCGTAGTTGGCCATCGTTGTCTCGCAGCGCGGGCAGAGCGGCAGCACGTAGATGCCGCGGTGCAGCAGGCCCTTCTCGTGCGCCTTCCTTATGGTGGCCCACGAGCGCTCGATGTACGCGTCCCTATATGTAATATAGGGGTCGGCCCAGTCCATCCACACGCCGCATCGCTGGAACTGCCCGCCCATCACGCCCACGTACTGCGTGGCGAACTGCTTGCACTTCCTTATGAACTCCGCAACGCCGATTTTTTCCTCAATTTCCTTCTTGCTCCTGAGCTTCAGCTCCTGCTCCACCTTTACCTCAATGGGCAGGCCGTGCGTGTCGTAGCCTGGCTTTGCCCTGAGGTTCCTGCCCCTTGCCCTCCAATAGCGGCACATGGCATCCTTTATGCACTTGTTCCATGCAGTGCCCGGATGGATCTGCCCTGTGGCATAGGGAGGGCCGTCGCAGAAATAGAGCTTCTCGCCCTTGGCGTTCTTTTCCTTCACCTTTTCGTAAATGCGTTCGCTCTCCCAAAGCTTCAGTATTTTCTTCTCTGTTTCAAGCGCATCGTACAACTAAAACACCTGCTTAAATCATGAATTACGAAGAAGCGCTCACTTCCTGCGGGCCGGCTTTTGCCCCTGCCCTGTTGCGCACAGCGAGCCCTATGATGGGCGCCGCGCACGCAATCACAACCGCAGCTGCAATCGAGGAGAGAACGGGATAGCTGCGCGCGAAGACTATTATGAATGAAAAGGCGGCCATAAGCGCAAGGCTTGCCATCAACAGCGCACTTTCACTGCCCTTCACGCCGAACTCGCCCGCGTCCTTGAGCACAAAATATGTTGCCCCGCCCGCGCCCACCAATAGTAAAATTGCAAATGGGCTGTAGGCCGCGCTTCCAAGGCCCCCAAAGCCGAGCGTGAAGAGCATGGCTGCCACCAGCAGCACAACTGCCGTTATGAAAACTCCGTCTCCCTTTGAAGCAGACTTTTGTTCAGCCAATCAAACACCTTTTCCTAACCTTCTCCAGCCAACCACTGCGGTTTCCTTGCCTTCCAAAGCTCCCCATCTAATATTAATAAACCTTAAGTGAGGAAATCAGGGCATGCGCATTCATCTCCTGTTTTCCTTGCTCCTGCTGCTCGCACCCGTGCTTGCGGCCGAAGATACTCCTGTTTACTCCGGCTTCTACATAAACCCCCTCGACGAGAAGTGGCGCGAGCCCGTGGTGCTTGCCGAAGTTACCGAGTACCATGCATGCGCAGGCGAGCCGGCCTACGTAAATATTTCAAAGTCGCCAGAGCCACAGGTAGGCCAGATTACAACCACAACCGTGCGCATTGATTATCTTGTCAATGGAACTGAGCAGAAGGTTTTCGAAGCCGTCAACATCGACACCACCTATTATCCCAATGGCAAGCTGTTCCAGTATTTCCCGCAAAAGGAGGGCGAATACCAGCTTGTGCGCTCGCTCGGCTTTGCAGTGCTCAAGCGCACATTCACCATAGACTGCACATATGCCGTGCCCGTCCCTCCCCAGCCGCCCAACCCGCTCAACTGCAATGACGCTAATGCATGCACTGCAGACAACGAGGCCAATGGCGTTTGCGTGCATGCGAGCATAGCTAACGGAACCATCTGCGATGCGAACCTGGTGTGCATTTCCGGCGTTTGCACAACCCCTCCCATGGCCCCCCTGCCTGCCAACGAGAGCGGGCAGCCCGGCCCGGTTACAAAGTCCGATTCCGAAATAGCCGCATTCAATGCCATGGAGAATGCGCGCTATTCCATAGATGCGGCGCAGACTGCGGGCGCCGACATCACCTCTGCCCAGCAGTGGCTCGACGGCGCGCGCACATCCTACACCGAAGGCAATTTTGCGCGCGCAAAGGAGCTTGCCGACGAGGCAAGCTCGCTTGCAGCCAGCGCGCCCAGGCCGCCAGTTTCTCCGGCGCCCGACGTTCCGCCCGCACCTTCACAGCCCGGCAACGGCTTCCAGCTGCCCGTCATCGCCTTGCCTTCCATTTCACTTGACTTCCAGACTCTTTCCATGGTCGGCATAGCCCTCGTGATTCTCGCAGTAGTCGCATTCTTCATACGTGCGCGGGGGAGCCGCGGGAGCGGCGGGGACTCCGGGCCCAAGCAGCCGCCCCAACCGCCAAAGGCGCCTGAAAACCTCTCGCCCGAGCAGCTGCCTTCCTCGATGAGGCCGCACAGAGAGAATGAAAACAGCAGTTGAGTGCGCCCGTTTACACTCGTGAGAAACCGCGCAAAGGATTAGGTTTATAAACACTGGTGAAAATAACCCACCTACAAAGTTGAAAAGTAGTGTTCGACGTCGATAATATAAAACAGCAGATGCTGGTTGTGAGGGTGAGATGAATGAATAAATTGTTAGTATTTGTGTTTGCGGTGATGATGGCTTTTGCCGGCGTACCCGCAGCAGCAGACTGTGCCACTATGGGTGAAATCTGCCAGAACCAATCAGTGTTCTTCGGCAGGGCCATCGTGGCTCCTTTCGCTCAACAGCACGCGTATACGATTGACACCCTGAACCTCACCCCGTACAGCCTCAACTCCAACTCGAGCATAATACTTAACGTGACGGTCAACAACCGCACGTCCGTGCTTGGTTTTGGTCTGGGTGCGGCTTCGATTAATGTAACTGCCTGCACTCTTTCCCTCGGAGCCAATGCAACGTCGAGCATGACTGCAGGAAACCTCATAAACCTCACGAACTCCAGCCCTCAGGCTGTAAGCGCAACACAGGCGCAATTTACCTTCTTGGTTGCGAATTCTACATACGGCGCGCTTGCCGAGAAGGGCAGGTTCAACCCCTACAACGTGACAGTCAACTGCTCAATAACAAACGGAACTTCAACATTCAACATGACCAACATGACTTACCTTGTAGTTGACATTACTGCGCCGGCAATAACGCTGAATAACCCCGCGCAAGTGAATGTGAACAATACCAACGGTACGCGCAACTTTTGGTTCACTACTCTGGATTCGGGCGCGAACAAGTCGAACTGCAGTCTATTCGTAGCAATTACGAACACGACCTATTCCAGGGGCGCCAGCTTTACCCTGGCTTCAAACAGTTCTGCAAACCTCTCAGACGCAACCAACCTGAGCTTGGTGTTCCACTCAATAAGCAGCGACATCAATACCAACGAGTCAGTAATAAATTGGCTCGTGCAGTGCGCAGACTTTGCGGGCAACTACGCGAACTCTTCGAACAGGACCTACATTGTCGACAACAG
>NZ_JAUSNF010000025.1 GCF_030646255.1 Candidatus Burarchaeum sp.
ACGTGTTAGCTGTAGGCATTCTGGTCTGCAAACGTCTCGATGGGCTTCTGCTGGAACTCGTACATGCCCTCGGCCATGATGCGGCCCCACTTCAGAATGGAGTGCCTTGCGGGTGCGGGCTGGGCATAATAGGCCTGCATGACCGCACCGAGGTTCTCGAGCAGGTCCTTCTCATAGGTGTAGTTGAGCTTTGTGCAGAGCGCGGCCTTGCATTCATTGATTGCACTGCTGTCTGCATGGGGTGCTGCGAGAAGTTTGACGAATTGGCTGAATAGCTCTTTTTTCACTGGCAGCGGCGCTGAGGAGTCTTCAATCGTGTCGAGCACGCGGTAGAGCAGGTAGGAAACCATCATCTGCTCGTTCAGCGGCTTCGGGAGAATGCGGATGCAGAGCGCAAAGCTGCGGGAAACCTTTGGAAGTATTTCCCAGCAAAGGTTCTCAGAGGCCATATAATCACGTGCTTGTACCAGGGCTATGAATGCGGATGCATAAATAGCTTTTGGGTTGCAGTCAGAGCCGCAATCTCGTCTTCGGCCGCCTAGAGCTTCAGTCTCATCTTCCTGTGCTCTATGCGCGCATCCATGAATACGGAGCCTTCGGCAATGAAGCCGAGCTTTTCGTAGAAGCCGATGGCATCCACCTGCGCATCCAGCACAACCTCCTTCATGCCCATTGCGCGTGCCATCTCGATTAGACGCCTTGCCATTGCCGCGCCCGCGCCCTTGTCCCGGTACTGCCTGAGCACTGCCATTCGGCCCAGCTTCGCGCCGCCCACTTTCTGCTTCGCAGAAAGGGGCCCCTTTCCGCCCGAAGCGGAAAGCGGGCCGCTCTCGAGCTCGAGCATGCGCGCAGTACCAACGGGCTTTCCATCCGCATATGCAATCACATGGATTGCACTCTCGTCGAGACCGTCAACCTCTTCCTCCTGCGTGACATTCTGCTCGAGCACGAACACGCGCGTGCGTATGTCGTGTATCGTGTCCTTGTCCTTTGCATAGTTGGCCCGTTTGACTTCGAGTTTCATGCAATCACAGCCAACTAGTTCAGCCCTGCACACCCATCTGAAGCTTTATAGCATCATAATCAGGAAGCGCAGGGTTCAGCTCGTGCGCCTTGTTGATGTCCGCCTCTGCGCCTTCAAAATCCCCGAGCATGTATTTCGTCCCGCCGCGATTATAATATGCTTCTGCAAGTTTGGGGTCTAGCTCAATGGCCTTGTCAAGGTCGGCGATTGCTCCGGCATAGTCACCTTGCGTGCCCTTGGCCGCCCCTAGTTTTCCATATATGACCGCGGAATTGGGAAGGAACTCCAGCGCCAGGCCATATGCCTCAATGGCCCTGTCATACTTTCCAGAACCGCTCAGGGCGTCTCCGTATTGGCTGAAAAGTGCGGCAAACCTGTTGTTATTCGCCGGGTCAGTCTCGGGCAGGCTATCAACGTCTTTTCGCATCCCTTCGTAATCGCCAATCAAGAGTTTCGATTGGGCACGGTGCAAATATGCATCAATATACTTGGGGTCCGAATTGACCGCCTTGTCAAAATCAGCTATCGCCCCCGTTATATTTCCAATGCCCTCCTGTGCAGAGCCACGGTAGAAATACGCAACTGCGGAGCCAGGTTGGAACTTGAGCACTAGGTCGTAGTCTTGTATTGCGCCTGCATAATCCTTCAGGGCCCATTTTGCGGTGCCGCGGTTTAGATAGGCCTCCGCATAAAGAGGGTTCAGCTCGATTGCCCTGTCAAAGGCCGCAAGCGCCCCTTGGAAATCTCTGAGCATGTATTTCGCCAGGCCCCTCGCAAGATATGCATCTTCCTTGTAAGGATTGATTCGAAGGATGGTATCAATGTCCGCAAGTGCTCCGTTGTAATCGCCGCTGGAAATCTTTTCTGCACCGGCAGATACGTATTTATTAATCTCAACGAAGTTCCAGTTGGCGCAGTAGCTGGTGTCGAAACAATTGACGAGCAAGAGGCATAATAGCCCCATGTGAAGGAGGTAGAGGTAATAGGAATATTCGCCCAGTTTCGAAAGCGGCCGGAAGTGCAGCGTAACTGTCCAGCTGCCCCTCCTGCTGGCCAGCACCCCGAGAGGGAAGGCAAATGCATAGGGCAGGTACAGGTTGCGGGAATTGAACAGGACGTCGGCCGTAATTTCCGGGAAAACGGAAAGGAGGAACTGGGCGATGGCATGATCGAAAAGATAGACGACTGCCGGAACTCCGATAAGCATCAGCAAGATTTTTTTCATATCGCCCAGAGGCAGGCGCGAGACTAGGAGGTAAATCAGATACCACATCAGAATATAGGTGACGAACCAGCCGACGCCCAGTATGTCATAGGGATGGAAGACTATCAGGAGATAGTTCAGGACTATGGCCGTGGGGATCCGGGGGTCTGTAAAAAAGAATGGCATGAAAAGGAGAAGGCCCAGGATATAGAGCGTAAGAATGGCCCAATAGGGCACGACGACGTTCCTGAAGCGCCTGCTGAGATATTTCTTTGCATCGATGCCGCTCAGGCCATAGCTCCTGTATATGCCGTAGCCGCTCAGGAAAAGGAAGATGAAGACGCCGAGTGATGCGGCCCCGATAAAAGGTATAAGGGGCAATTGGAATGTGCGTATTGCATGCGTCAGCACTATGAGTATTATGGCAACTCCTTTCAACAGGTTCGAAGTTTGGCGGTCTATCTCCATGCAATCACGGTCAGTTTCCATTCACTATCTTCTGCAGCTCCTGCTCAAGCACAGCATTCATCGAAGTACACCAGCCGTGCAAACCATTTCCCTCGGAATCGCTGCACTCGACCTCGACAAAAGAGCGCGGCTCGTGGGCCTTCAGGTAGGTCGAGCGCGCAAGCTCGAGAGGAATCACGGGGTCGTTGGGCGAATGGAACATTACTAGCTTGCGGGGCGCGATGAGTGGCGCGTAGGTGTCAGGGTCTATCGAGAGCGCAAAGCGCGTGAGGTTCGCATCAGGCATCTTTGCGTAGTCAAAACCATAGCCACTGGTTGAAATCCCTACTGCACCTGTGCAGGCTGGCTCAATAGCACAGGCAATTATCGAATAGCGGCCGCCCATGCTCTCGCCCATGAAGATTATTTTTGCGTGGTTGGACTGCCGGAGAATGTCGGAGGCGCGCAACACGTCGTAGACGCGCTTGTATTCAAATATTTCCTCGCCCCTCAGGAAGCCCGCATACTGAGTGTCAAAGCCCTCGGCCAGGTCCTTACTCTCGCCGACATCGCCCCGTTGATCAAGCGAAAGTGTCGAGTAGCCCATGCCTGCAAGCGCTTGTGCAAGTTCCTGCTCCTGCTCCTTTGTCCTGCCTGCGCCTGGCAGAAGCACGATTGCGGCCCTCTCGGCCTGCACGCCACTGCCGCCCGCACTGCCCGCACCGCTCACCTCGCGCAACAGGCCGTAGATTGTCGCATTGCTGGCGCCCGCGTAAGCGAGTTTGTAGAGCGCGTAGCTGCTTCCGCTTTCGAGCAGTTCTTTTTCATATTTCATCTCGCCGCGCGCCGCGGGGTAGGAAAGCACGCCGGAGTTGGATACTGAGAAACCTGTTTGCGGCTGAGGCGCTGAAAAGCAGCCTGCCAAAAGCAGAATCAAGACGGCCAGAATTACTCCTGCAGTGCGCATGCTAGTCAATTGGAGGAAAAGAAATAAATGTGAAAGGGGCGGCGCAAATGAGGAACATTGGCGCCCGCGGGCCGTCGCTGGCTGTCTATCCTTCGGTCACCTTATAGTAGACGTCGCCAGTGGCCATGCGCGCCTTTGCGCCCGCTACTCCGGCATCTGCAGCTAGCGAGTAGTAGACCACTACGCTTCCCGAGTATACTTCACCGGACTTGAAGAGGTTGTTGGATTGCGTGCTTGCGAAATAATCCTGGCAAAGCTGGGCTGGCGCGATTGTCTGCTTCTGGCCTAACTGCAGAACTGCAATCGGAGTGGCGGCCGGCTGGGCGCACTCGGAAGGCGTGACAAAAGGAACGATGGCGTCATCCAGGGCCGATTGCAGGTCGTTCGTGCAGCCGAATTGGCAGATGTAGATTGTGTTTGTCATCTTATTCTGGAGCGTAATCTGGGAGAGGGAAGCCGGGCCGAACCCGGTTCCCGCAACGGTTATGCGCACGTCGCTGCAGTCGAGCCCTGCCTGGAAGGTGCATCGTTCAGGTATGCCCTGCTGCACGTTGAAGACGCCCAGCCAGAGGAGGGCGGCCAAAACGAGAGCTATGATGAGCACGGCCCAGCCATAGGTTGAGAGAAATTCCATTGCGGCCTGGCCGCGCTTCGGATTGTTTTTCATTCAAATGCACCCCGTCAAATTTCCCCGAACTCGGCCCTGGCCGCAATCGTGCCCCTTGCCACCCTTGCGTTGCCGGTGCCGCTATCCCCTTCCTTTACGTAATAAATGAATATGTTTGGAGTTACGATTTGGCCAGGGCCAGATACCCGGAGGAACTCTTCCCCGCTCCCATCCTTGCAAATTATCGGAAGGGGCAGGCCCAAAGGTCCCGACTGGATATTTATGATGTGGCTGTCGCCGGAGGCCAGGTAGGTTGCGAAAGACGCGCAGTATGCGGCAGTCGGCATGTGCTGGGGCTCATCGCCGCTCCGGCACTCAACATTGCAGTACGCTATTCTCTCCGGAAGGCGGTTTGTGATGCGCAGCTCTTGCACGACCAGGGTCCAGCCGGAACCGCCCTCTGCTGCGATGAGTTTTATGGAATCGCACTGCATGCCCGGCTCGAACGCGCACCTGTCCGGGATTGCCTGGCTCGTGTTAAACACGCCCAGCCAGACCAAGGCAGCCAGCACAAGCGCGATTATCACGATGGCCCAGCCATAAGTTGTCAGGAATTCAGTTGCGGCCTGGCCGCGCTTGCAGGATTTTTTCATTCGAACACACCTCGCCGATTACTGGACCCTTGATATCAGCTCGCCCTTTGTTGCCCTTGCCAGCCCGACGCCGCTGTCTCCTTCTTCCAGATAATATATATAAAGGTTGGCTCTTAGCATCTCGCCGGGTTCAAGCACGAGCAAATCCCCGTTTTCTTTTTCGCATGGCAGGGTTACGGGACTGCATTGCGTTCCGGCTATTTGGGCTGCATCGGCAGTGGCTCCGGGAGGCATGAGGGGCGGGTTGCAGAACAAGCAGTCGCTCGCTTGCGGCGAATGCTGCGGGATGCTGCCCTCGGTGCATTCGATTCCGCAAAGCCGTATGGTCTTGGGCATGTTGTTGGTGACGCGCAGGGTGGTTATCCACACTGCAGGCCCGCCCTGGACCCTGACGGACTCGCATTTTATGCCTGGCGGAAAGCCGCAGCTGTCAGGCACCTTTTGCATGACGTTGAAGACGCCCATATACAATAAGGCGGCCAGGACTATCACGATTACCAAAATGCCCCAGCCGTAGGTTGTAAGGAATTCCATTGCAGCCTGGCCGCGTCCCCATCTTGTCATGTTAACACACCCCAAATTTTTCCGTGTAGATTTTCGTCAGTCATCTTATGCCTGCTGCACAGTTGCAATAATGTCGCCGTTAACTATCCTGGCTTTCCCGGTGTCGCCCATAAATATGTATTGGACATAAAGCGTGCCGACATATCTGCTGCCGACTGCGTAGGTGTCGGCTCTGCCTGCAGCATCCTTGCAGAGTGTTCCGAGCACAAGATTCAGGGTCTTTTTCTCGTCAGGATATAGTGAGACGACTTGTACTGCACCGGTTCCGAGGTCTATGTAGCAATTGGCCTCTGTGAGCGCTGTTGCCCCGTCAGGCAGGCCCGTTTCAGGCACGGCTGATTGGGCACTGCAGGCAATGCCGCATATCTTGACCGCCTTTCCGAAGTTGTTTGTCACTGTGATGGTTTCAAGCTTGTTTGATACGGTCTGAGGCATTGCGCCCGGCCCCGAAATCACCTTTGCATCGCTGCAGGTCAGGGTGCCGACGGGAAATGCGCAGCGGTCAGGCACCTGCCCGGTCACGTTGAAGATTCCGAGCCAGGCAATTGCCACTAGTACGAGCGCGATTATGAGCACGGCCCAGCCGTAGGTTGAAAGGAATTCCATTGCCGCCTGCGCTTTCTTTGCCTTGCATCCGAATTTTTTCATCAAATCATCCTAGCTCGGCTGTACCGTAGTTACGAGGTTGCCGACAACCATGCGGGACTTGCCCGTGGTTTCGCCCTCATATGAATAGAAAACGTATAGCTTGCCGGTATATTTGGAACCCACCTGCGGGGGGCGAAGCGCGCCTGTTTCATCAAAACAGGACGGCATGAAAGCCTGTGTTGAAATTGCAGCCCTTTCGCCCGGCTCCATCATGACGGTTGCCAAGGTTCCGTCGGCAGTGGTGTGCGTAATGCCGGGTTGGCAGGTATTTGCATAGATTGAAAGGTAGGGTGCGACTAGGTCAGGAGGAAAGCCTGTCTCGGGCGACGGCTGGGCGGCGCTGCAGTGCACGCCGCATACAACCACCCTCCTGCCAAAATTGTTTGTGACCTGGAGGCTTGCAAGTTTCGGGGTTGTTGCGCTCCACGCCACCAATGCGTCATTGCACTCAAACGAGTTTATTGAGAACTGGCAGAACTGGCTTATTGCGTTCTGCGGCGAGAAGACGCCGAGCCATCCGAGCGCGACAAGAATCAGGGCAATTACAAGAAGGGCCCAGCCATAGGTTGAAAGGAATTCGATGGCTGCCTGTGCTTTCCGATTTTTCATGCAAAAACCCCGTTCATATAAGCATTCCCCGCCTTTTAAACATTATGCCTGGCCCGCCCGCGCCACGATTGCGCCTGTTGAAACGTGGGCATTACCCGTAGTCTCGCCATCGTAAGAATAGAATAGGTAGAGGTTGCCGCGGTAAATTCCGTTTACTGCAAGAATTACGGGCTGGCCGCTGTCGTCAGTACACCGAGCTGAACTGGCACCGAAAAGCACCGGCACGTCGTCCAGTTTTACGTTTGCTCCTGGTGCTATCGGAGGCTTTGTCAGGCTCCCGCCGCATGCAAGAGGCGGCGTGCTGGAAAATGACTGCGAGCATCCGATGCCGCAGATGTAAATTTTCTTGTTGAAATTGTTCGTAAGTATGAAGTCCTTCACTTGCAGCGCGTCACCTGAGCCGCCGTTGTCGAGCCTGAGGATCTCGCAACCTGTCGAGCCGGCCGGGAAGTCGCACCTTTCCGGCTCCGAGTTCGCTAGGTTTGGGAGGCCTATCAAAAGGAGCACCACGATGAGGGCAGTCAGGGCCAGGATGGCCCAGGAGTAGTTGAGGAGGAATTCAGTCGCGCTCTGGGCTTTCATGCCTGCTTTTCGCCTTTGCCCCTATAAATAGTTATCATTTCACGGTTGGACTGTTGCAGCTATCTCGCCTACAGAGACGCGCGGGCTGCCGTAGTCGCCCTCCTGCTGTTCGGAGAATATTATGTAGAGCGGGCCGCGGTACTGCTCGCCCACTGAGAGCGGAGTCTTGCCGTCGTGGGTGCAGAAGGGACGGCCCATGGAATTGCTGGTCGCACTAATCTCGGCCGAACTGCCACTGGATATTTTGATGCCGGTTGAAGCACAGTTGGAATAGTCCGGCGCATTAGGCGGAAGACGCGAGGCATTGCCCGGGAGCCGTGAATCGCAAATGATGTCGCAGACGGAAATTGCATCGGGCTTGTTGTTGTAGAGCGTTAGCTGCACATCTGACTTTGCTGCTTTCAGGTCATAGCAAAAAAGCGCGCCATCCCCTGAAAAACATGTCTCGCTCGTTCCGCCCCTGAATACGCCGAGCCAGACGAGAATGACGAAAATCATTGACAGCGCAATTAGGGCCCAGGCATGGGACAATAGGTAATCGATGATTGCCTGCCCGCGCCGCATTGCCATGCTTGGTGATTTTGGGCCGACTAATTTAAAGATTCATGCTAGGATGGCTGGACTACGGCCTCCATTAAGCCCGGAATGACGCGCGGGTTGCCGCTGTCACCCGCCAGGTAATAGGTGAGGAAGAGCTTGCCCTGGTATCGCATGCCTACAGGCACTATTGTACCGCTTGAGTCGCTGCAGCCACTAGTTACTGGACCGACAAGCTTCTCCTCGCCCACGTCGAGGCTTGCCAAGGCAGACGTGCATGCGCCATCAGCGCCGCCCAAGTCGATTGCGCCCGGGGTTTTTGAATTGTCGCAAACGAGATTGCAGATGGAAATCGGCCTGTTGAATCCGCTCTTCAGCTTGAGTAAGAGCGAAGTTGGCGTGACCTTGGCGCTAGTGCAGAGAAGCCCGGATCCGAAGTCGCACCGTTCCGGTATCTTGCTGCCTATCTCGAATATGCGCAGGTAAATTATGATTGCCAGCACGAGGATTATGACTAAGATGGCCCAGGCATAGGTCATGAGATATTCCATGGCCGCCTGGCCCTTCTTTTTTTTCATTGTATCATGCCTCAGAGGCAATGGACATGCCTGAATTTAAGCTTGCTACTGGTTCGCACTAGGGATTTTGAAAAATAAAAAATAAGAAAAAACCGTCAACCTTAGGCCTGCACTGTTGCCTGGAGGTCTCCCTGCGTTACGCGTGCATTGCCGGCATCGCCCACCTCAATGTACTGGACGAAGAGCTTGCCGCGGTACCTGGCGCCAATAGCAGTTACGGCGCCGGTTACGTCAGTGCATCCAGCACCATTAGCTGTAACGGTTGCCTGCTCGCCAACGTCAATCGTTCCGCGGTAAGTGCCACTGAGGGGCACTATGCAGGAAGCTGCAGTTATAGCTGCAATATCGGCCGCAGTTTTGGTGTCATCACACGTTATGGCACAGACGTTTATCTTGTTGCCATGGCCGTTCTTCAGCGTAAGTGTGAGGTCAGCTGCTACGAGCTTGGCACTATTGCACATTATGCCCACAGGCAGGTTGCACTGTTCTGGAACGCGTGAACCGATGTTGAACACGCCGAGATAAAGCAATGCCGCGAGCACTATGACGATAACCAGAATTGCCCAGCCGTACGTCATTAGATACTCCATGGCTGCTTGTCCTTTCTTAACCATCTTAAACCACCTCTATTTTTTCGAAGCTTATATCGATATTTCTTTCTGTGCGCATAAAATAAGGCTGTTTCTTTTTAAACCTTTGTTCGGCAATTGGCGAACATATTGAATTTAGGGCTTTGGAGGCGGAAGGATGGGCATGCTGGAGCAACTTTCATACTTATCTAGTATAAGCGGGGTGGGCGGGAGCCTCAAGGCCTCGCCTGAGCGCTTTGTGGTCGAGGAGATTGCTAGCGACGGGACTGTGCTGGAAGTAGGCAGGAAAATTGAGAAACTGAACGGCGGGGCGGGCAGTACGGAAGCTGGGAATGCGAGTGGAAGGCAGGCTGCGGGCGGGGAGGAAGCAGGGAATGCGAGTGGAATGCAGGCCGAGGGCAGGGCAGGCGCGCCTCAAGACACGAAGTTCACTCATTTTGTTTTGCAGAAACGGAGCTGGGATACGCATGGCGCGCTGCGCGCAATTGGCAGGCAGCTCGGGTGCGGCATCAAAAGATTTTCATATGCAGGCATGAAGGACAGGCAGGCGCTCACCACGCAGTTGTGCGGCGTGTATGGGTTTGCGCCCGAAAGGGTGATGGGCGTGCGCGTGAAGGATGTTGAGATATTGGGTGTATGGGCTGCCGCAGATAAAGTGAGGATGGGCGAGCTGGCTGGCAACAGGTTTACGGTTGTGGTTGAGGGCATGAGTGAAGGGGCGGAGCAGAAGGTGAAAGAGATTTTTTCTGACTTGCATGGGCGCGTGCCGAATTATTTTGGCGGGCAGCGGTTTGGCATGAGGGGCAACAGCCACAAGCTGGGCGAGTGCATTTTGCACGGGGATTTTGAGGGTGCGGTGAATGAGTATCTGACCGGCACAAGCGAAACAAGCGCAGAGGAGAATGCGGAAGCGAGGGCTGCCCGCGAGAGGCTGAGCAATGAAAAGGATTTTGCGGCCGCGCGCCAGTATTTCCCGCATCATCTGAAGTACGAGCTGATGATGCTCGAGCATCTTGCGCGCGCGCCCACTGATTTTGCAGGCGCAATCCGCAGGCTGCCGCGCGGCATAATGCTGCTGTTCGTGCACGCGCTCCAGTCGCACATTTTCAACCGCGTGCTGAGCGGGAAGATTGCGGCGGGCGAGGTGAACGCGGAAACATCCACTTCGGAAATGGGGAATCTCATAGGGTATGAAACAGTTCCCACGGAGAGGGAGAGAAAAGTTCTCGAGGAATTGCGCATCGAACCGGAGAATTTCAGGCTGAAGCACATGCCGGAGCTGGGCTCAAAGGGCACCGAGAGGCAGCTGCTTGTCGAGCTGCAGGGATTTTCGTTTGAGGTGCTTGAAAGGCCCACTTTCCGCTTTAGGCGGAAAGGGGCCCCTTTCTGCGAAGCAGAAAGTGGGCAGGAAGGACAGGAAGCGGGCAGGTTCAGGTTCGCGCTCGGGCCTGGAAGCTATGCCACCATGGCACTGCGCGAGTTCGTTGATTTGAAAAACGGGCTGAAAAGGTAATGCTTTTAAAGAAGGCCAGCAAAAGTAAGCCAGCGACAAGCGCCAGAGGACGATGAAATGGCAGCAAAAGCACCACCAGCCCAAACCAGCAAGCCGGTCGGAAGCAAAGCGCCTGACAGCAATATTCTCGACACATATTCATTTGATGCCGGTGGAATCAAGGTTGACATCAGGATAAGAAGGGAGGACGAGTTCGCGCCCCTCTACGAGGTTTTTACGTCCGTAATTGAGGAAGGCACAAAGCTCTACATCCTGAAAACATTGAAGGGCCAGCTCATCACGCAGGTCAAGCTTGACATTAATGAAATCATAGACCCCAAGCTCGCGTTCGGGGTGCGCAAGAAGTTCGAGGAAAAGGCGGGCATGCTGCTCGAGCAGCAGTTCCCGGCGCTGCCCGAGGACAAGAAGCGCATGCTCATCGCCTACCTGATTCACAATACCTTGGGCCTGGGAGACCTTGAGGCGCCGATGGCAGATGATAAGCTTGAGGAAATCGTGATTAACAGCTCGATTGACCCGGTATGGGTGTACCACAAGAAGCACGGGTGGTGCAAGACCAACATAAAGATGCGCTCTGAGGAGCTGATTTACGATTATGCGGCCATCATCGGCAGGCGCGTGGGCAAGCAGATAAACACGCTCAGCCCGCTCATGGACGCGCACCTGGTTACAGGAGACCGCGTGAATGCCACGCTCTTCCCGATTTCGACTTTTGGAAATACGATTACAATCAGGAAATTCTCGAAGAATCCCTGGACTTTGCCGAACCTAATAGAGGCCAACTGCTTGTCGGCAGAGGTGGCGTCCCTGCTCTGGCTCTGCATACAGAACGAGCTGTCGCTGCTGGTGAGCGGCGGCACGGGCTCGGGAAAGACGTCTTTCCTGAATGCGCTTTCCTGCATGTTCCCGCCCAACCAGCGCGTTATTTCAATCGAGGACACGCGTGAGCTCACGCTCCCCTCGTTCCTGCAATGGGTGGCGCTCAGCACGCGCGAGCCCAACGCCGAGGGCAAGGGTGAGATTACGATGCTTGATTTGATGGTGAACTCCCTGCGTATGCGGCCTGACCGCATTGTTGTCGGAGAGGTGAGGCGCCAGCGCGAGGCCGAGATTATGTTCGAGGCCATGCACACGGGCCATGCAGTCTATTCCA
>NZ_JAUSNF010000032.1 GCF_030646255.1 Candidatus Burarchaeum sp.
GCGTGGGCGCGGGCAAGCTGGCTTTGCTTGTGTGCCTTGTGAAGACTACTGGCAACCTGGGGCTTGTGCTTCTGGCAATGGACAGGACCAGCAAAAAGATTGAAAAGGTGTTAAGTTGAACGCTGATGCAAATGCCATAACTGAAAGATTCAGGAAGATAATGGGTCCGGTCGCAAACACTATGGCAAAAGAGGCGGCCAAGGCCTGCGACGGCACGGTTTCGGGCGAGAGACTTGATATTGATGGGAAAAAACTTGAACGATTCAAGCAGTTGATGAAGGAGAAATGCGGCAAGATAATTGGCGAGAGGCTGGCCGAGACCATAATAAACGAGGGATAACGTGGCATCAGCTGCAAAGGACCGGGTGCAGACCGGCATACCTGGCCTTGACAGCATGATAGGCGGCGGCTTCGAGCGCGGGAGCGCAGTGGTGGTCGCAGGGGACGCCGGAAGCGGCAAGACTACTTTTGCAATGCAATTCCTGCACTATGGGGCCAAGAAGCTGGGCGAGTGCGGGCTTTACATCACATTTGAAGAGCAGAAGGAAAGCCTGTTCGCGCATATGGAAAAATTCGGATTGAATTTCGACGAGCTCGAGAAGAAAGGGCTCGTGCATGTGCTGGAATATCCGCCGCACGAGGTCGATAGGTTCGTGTCGGAAGGCGGCGTTATTGAGGACATGATAAAGGACGGAAATATCAAGCGAGTAGTTGTAGATTCCATAACTTCGCTCGTGCTCCTGCATGAGAATGAATACAAGAGGCGGCAGTCGTTCCTTATGACACTGGAGGCGCTAAAAAAATGGGGCTGCACAAGCCTCCTGACTTCAGAGGCACGCACGGTGGGCGGCGAGGTGCGGAGCAGGTTTGGAATAGACTATCTGGCAGATGGCATGCTCGCAATTCACGCAGTGCGGAGAGTGGATGAAAGGGACCTGGCGTTTGAGATTTTGAAGCTGCGCGGAATTGCGCATGAAAGGAAGATGTGCCCGCTCAAAATAACTGAGAAAGGCGTGATGCTGTTTCCGGGCCAGCCGGTTTTTACGGGCACTAAATAAGGGTTGCGAGAACGACTAATTAGACGAAGCGGGCGGAGCCCGACTTTTCAGACGAAACGTGTGTTGCAGGCAGGGCAGGAAAGCATGTAATAATCCGCAGAATAGCCGCAGCGCGGGCACCTGTAGATTGTCTTGGGCGGGGTGGATGGGACTTCGAAGTCGAATTTGCACTTGGGACAAAAACGTTCGCCAAAGGCAACGTGCTCGTTGCAGGAAGGGCATACGAAGTAGAATAGCTTTGCGAGTGGCTTCCCGCACTTAGGGCATTTCTGCATGCCCAGCGTGAGCTCAGCACTGCACGAAGGGCAGTTTTCCTTGCGCCTAGCATAGGAAGGCGGTTTTTTGATGCGCCCCAGAAGAAGGTCGAGTATGGCCAACTAGCGCACCCTCTGCCTCCAGGCTGCGAGCGTCAGGCCGCCGAGAAGAACAGCCATGCCGAGCGGGCATGCACTGCCGCTGCTTGATGCTTGTTCGCTTGTTGGCGAAGTTAAAGGAGGCTGTGAAGCGGGCGGCGTTGATTGATTTGATGTTGGTGAAGTTGGGGGCGTGGAACCTGGACCGGCGGGGGGCGTGGTTCCCGCGGGCGAGGACGCGCAAGAGATTGCGGCTTCCGCCTCAGAGGCAGAAGATGCCGCGGTTGATGCAAGGGCACTGGCCTGGCTGAAATCACTAGTCCTGAGCTTTGCAGCCGCTTCAGACAGGGCGGTTTCAGCTGCTGCAAGCTTTTCAGATGCAGAAGAGGTATTGCAGGAGGCAGATGCGGTCATTTTTTCTTTCGCAGAAGAAATGTCAGAGGCTGCGGAATTTGCGGCTGCAACCGCTGAAACGCAGGCAGGATCCGAAGGCACTGAAACGGCAGTCAGGTCGTTGATTGCATTTGCGGCGCCAGTATAGGCCGCTGAAAGGTCGCAGGCCTTGAGAGAGGCATCGGCAGCAGACTTGGCTGCTTTGGCACTAGATAGGGAAGAACCGCTTGCACCGCAGCAGAAGTCAAGGTAACAGGTTCCGGAGCCGGTGTTCATCGTAGATATCAGGTCGCCAAGCGTAGTTATTTTGACTTTTGAATTTGTTTCGGTCTCGCTCTCGAAGTGGTTGAAAGTGTATGCTAGAGTCTTTGTGAGCGTCTGACGCTTACCATCAGGGTCTGTGCCCTTAAGGCGCAGATAGGACACGCTAGTGAGTGTTCCGGAGCCCCTGCCACCAAGGCTTAGCGGCGTTGTAACCTTGCACTGGTTTTCAGTCATGCTCGGCGGAACATTACATATTGGGTGCGAGCCTTCGGCCCAGGAATCAGTCCCGAAGTCATAATAATCATACCAGACACTCATGGAAACTGGCCAGGGATTTGTGATTGTAAACTGCGAATCTATGCGCGTAGGGTTGCCAGTCTGAACTGCAGCAGGGCAGTTGGCTATTTCACCAGGATAGACGCCTCCGGGGGGATTGGTTATGGCAGCTGACAAATCGTCGGCAAAGGCAAGAGACGGAAAGATGAGGCATAACGCTAGCAGAACTGCAGCAACCTGATTCATTGAACCACCCCTAAGCATCGACACGCAGTTCGATGCGCTTCTTTTCCGAGTTCAGAATATGTGAATAATCCCGGTAATGGCAGAAGGCAGTGAGCAGGATAGGATAGAGGGCGGGTTTTGTGCGGGCAGTGGGATATATTTCAATCCTGAGGTTTTTTATTTCCCCTGGCTTCAGGTAGCCCAGCCGTATCTCGCGCAGCTGGTTCAGGCCCATGGAGTCGAGGCCCAATTGCTTTGGAACCCGGATTACGACAGACGTCAGGAGCGGCTCCTCGTCGCGCAGATTTTCCAAGTCTATGAGCAGGTCGACGGCCGCCTTGTCCTTGAGAGAGAGACGGTAGGGGTTGAACCTGACTTTCAGAGAGTACGGTATCTTGCGGACCAGCGCATCACCAACGTCCTTTTTTCCAAACATTTCAAGAATGCCCATGCTTCCACCTCAAACGCCCTGCAAACGGGCAAGGCGATAGTAAGTATAACCAAAGAATGTCAGTGCCAGCATCTCAAGGAGATTTATCACCAGCGGGAGATTTGGGTCCTTGAGCACGTTTGCATAGCGCCCGAAGTCCAGAATGAAGGCCATTGCAAGCAGCAGTACGCCTGCGCCTGCCGGCAGGCTCTGCCTGAAGAACTTCCACTTGATGTAGAAGTGCAGTACGGAAAGGTCGTATTTTGTTGCGACCCATCGGAGCTGGAAGAATGCCAGGAAGGCAACTGCGAGGACGGCCAGTATGATTTTTATAAGATATGTGAGCGCGAGCTGCTGGTCCTGCGTCAGCACCGCATAGGAGTTGGCAAAAAGAGCCAGAACTATGATGGCAATCACGACCAGCAGAACCGTCGCTGGACGTAGGCCAGAGGAAACCATGCCGTTTAATCGGCGTGAACCTTTTAAAATCTACCTTCAGCGGGCCAGTGAAGATGCGAGTTCGAGTTCTTCGTCACTCAGGCCCACGCCATCTTTGAGAAGCTGGCGGCCCTGCTTGCTCGCAGAGAATGCGACCACTAGCGGGAAGTATGCAGATGCGCGCTTTTTTGAAACGTGGCAGGCTGTGGCGAGTTTTGATGCCAGGGCATTGAGCTGGGCGCGCAGAATTTTGCTCCTGGATAGGAGAAGGATTTGCTTTGGGAAGGTGAAGGTCTGGCGGCCCGGGCCTGCGTGCGCGCCGGCAGCCACTACGCCGCCCGACATAAGGTCTGATGAATAGCGCCAGAGGGCATAGTACTGCCGCTTTTGCGCACGCGCATCGAACAGCGCCGCGCGGGAGAGGAAATCAAAAGCCCTGGCGAGCGCCAGGCTGGATGAACAGCGCGAAGGGAGATTTTCGTCCACCCATTTGAGCAGCATATCATGATCTACATCGGCGTTGAAAAAGGACTTGCGTGCGTCATTGAATGATGATGAAGCAAAGAGGGTGGTGAGTGCTGACCTGGCATCCAGGCTTCTGTCGCGGGAAGAGGCAGGTGCGGACGGGACGTTTCCGTCCGAGGCGGCCTGCAAATCAGTGATGGCTGAGCGCACATCCCCGTCGCATGCGGCCACAATTGCGTTGAGTGTTTGTTCGGGCAACTGTGCATGCTCATAGGTTAGGAGCTTTTTCAGCAGCGAGGCTATGCCGGCCGAGTCGACAGGCGCAAATGCAACTCCCTTGCAGACATTGCGCAGGGCGGCCAGCTTCGGGTTCCAGAGGTCTGCGGCAGTCAGCAACATGGGCTGGCGCGCCTGGGAAATTATGCGTACGAGCTCAGGCATCCCGCCGCGGTCGGCCGCAAACATACTATCGATATCATCTATTAGTATGAGGCGTTGGGAGCCCGTGAGGGTTGCTGAAGACATTGCACAGCCGCTCGTCCGCGCAACCGCATCCTTGTTCCTGAGCTGGCTGGCATTCATCTCAAGAAAATCCCACCCAAAATCAGCTGCTAATACCTTGGCAAGCGAGGTTTTTCCAGTGCCTGGCGGGCCGTGCAGGATTAGTGGGGGCTGTTGTTTTCCGGCTGCCCAGCTCTTCGCCCATGCAAGCACAGTTGCCACGGCAGGCCCGTTTCCAATGATTTCGCTCACTGCCTTCGGGGCGTGACGCTCGCTCCATAGCATGGGATTATATTAGTTCAACGCTCATTTTAAGGTTATGGAGCCCCTATTGTCGGCACTGGTCAAGGAGCGGTTCGGGCAGATGAATGAGGTCCAGCAGAAGGCATGGCCAGCAGTTACGGGTGGCCTGAACGCACTGATTGTGGCGCCGACGGGATTTGGAAAGACCGAGGCGGCGCTGCTGCCGCTTTTCGAGAGGCTGCTGGCTGCGGGGCTTGCAAAAGAGAAGGGCATTTTGATTCTTTACATAACTCCGCTGAAGGCGCTGAACAGGGACATGCAGGCGCGCATTGAATGGTGGTGCGCGAAGCTTGGCCTGGACGTTGCGGTGCGGCATGGAGATACGAAAGGAAGCGAGCGAAGCAGGCAGGCTGGCGCGCCGCCGCAGATTATGATAACGACTCCCGAAACTTTGGCGGCCATGCTGGTCGGGAAGCGGCTGGGCGATGCGCTTGCAAACGTGCGGGCAGTGATTGTTGACGAGGTGCATGAGCTCTACGGCGATAAGCGGGGCGCACAGCTTGCGCTTTCACTGGAGCGCCTTGTGTGGCGCACCGGCAGGGAAATGCAGCGCATAGGCCTGAGCGCCACCATCGCAGATGCTGACGGCGTCGCGCAGTTCCTTGTGGGAGACCGGCTTTGCGAAAAAATAGTTGTGGGGCGCGAGCGCGAGATGTCTCTGAAGGTTGTGCGGCCGCAGGCAAGCCAGGATGCCGAGCTCGCATCACGCCTGCACATCGACACTGAGGCCCTAGGAAGGCTACTGTTCCTCAGGGGTGAGATTTTGGAGGGCAAGACGCTGGTGTTTGTGAATACACGGAGCACTACCGAACTGCTTGTTTCGCGCCTTCTGAAGCTCGGCTGCAAGGTGGCTGCGCACCATGGCTCGCTTTCGCGCGATGCGCGGCTGTCCGCAGAAACAGAATTCAAGGAAGGCAGGCTGAATGCGCTCGTATGCACGTCCTCGCTCGAGCTGGGCATTGATATCGGGGCTGTGGAAAAGGTCGTACAGTATTCCTCGCCGAGGCAGGCAGCGCGGCTTTTGCAGCGCATAGGCAGGAGCGGGCATTCTGAAACCCGTGTTCCGCAGGGCATATTGATTGCGACTGATGCGCACGATGCGATTGAGTGCGAGGTTCTCGTAGAGCGCGCCCTGAAGAGGCGGCTGGAAAAGGAAGACCGGCCGCGGGCGGCACTCGACGTTCTGGCCCATGCCTTGGCAGGCATTGCAATTGAGCAGGGAAGATTGGACATTTCGGATGTCCTGAAGCGCATAAGAAGGGCAGCACCATATGCAGGACTCTCACCTGAGATTATGCAAAGGGTCGCGGAGCAGCTCGTGCGCGAGAGGATTTTGAAGGTGGAAAAGGAAGGCGCAACATATGGGCCGTCAGGAAGGGCATTGATATACTATTACAAGAATGTGAGCACGATCCCACATACAAAGAAGTTTGCAGTGAGGAATGCGGCGACTAACAGGATAATTTCGAGCCTTGATGAGGAGTTTGTGGCTTCGCTCGAGGCGGGCGAGATATTCCTTTCAAAGGGCGTTCCGTGGCGCGTTTTGGATGTTGGCGAGGAAATTATCGTGGAGCCGAGTGAAGACATTGCGGCTGCGCTTCCGGACTGGTCTGGCGAGCAGATTCCGATTACCTATGAAGTGGCGCAGGACGTCTGCATGAGGCGGCATATGAAGGGCATGCGTAAGGAACTGCAGGGAGAGCGCACGAGCGTAGAAAGAGATTCTGAACAGCTTTTTGAAGGCGTGCCTACGGGCGCCAAGGCCATACTCATTGAAAAATGTGAAGAGCAGGCCGTCATGCATCTGTGCGGCGGCATGAAGGCCAATAAGGCGTTTGCACAGGCGCTGGGTGCGGCACTAAGCGCAAGGGAAGGTGTGCAGGTGAGAACTTATGCCGATGCATACTGCATCATACTTCAGGTTCCGTACAGGCTGCGGGCAGGGGAAATTGCAGGGGCCATTTCACGTCTCCAGAATATTGGGGGCATAGTACGGGCGGCAATGATTGAAACTCACCTGTTCGCGTATAGGCTTACGCATGTTGCACGGCTTTTCGGGCTGATTGAGAATGAAACGGTAATTGGTAGGAGAGCGGTTCGGCATCTGGAAGGCACACCGATATTTGAAGAGGCTGCGGAGAGTGCACTGGCGGACTATTTTGACACAGGGGCTGCGGAAAAAATCCTGGAAGCAGTAAAGGCAGGGAGAATTGAGCTTGTTGCACAGGATGTTGAACGATTCAGCCCGCTGGGCAGGTTCCTGACGGTCCGCATGCGGGCGGGTGAATTTCTCGCGCCGATTGAGCCCACGGCCAGTGTCTTGCAGGCATTTGCTGCGAAGATTTCGGCCAAGAGCGTCCGCTTGCTTTGCACATATTGCGGCCGCGTAATGTATGAAAGGATGGAGGAGATTGGAAGGACAGTTGCATGCAGGAGCTGCGGCAGCGTGCTGATGGCGCCGCTGCGCAAGCATGAGGAGCCTGCGCCGATGCTCAAGAAAAATAAGGAGGAACTGCGCCTAAGGGCCAGCCTCGTCGAGGCATATGGCGGGAGGGCAATTTTGTGCCTGAACACCTACGGGGTGGGAAGCAGAACTGCGGCAAGGATACTTGCGAAGCTGCATAAGAACGAGAAGCACCTATTCTTCGAACTCCTGGAAGCGCAGAAGACATTCATACGGACTAAGAGATACTGGACTGCGGGAGGATAGGCCGGAGGTTCGGCAACAATAGGCGAGCACTCATATCCAATGCTTGTGCCTGAAGTACATGTATGCGGCCAGCATGAAAGAAAGGCTTAGGAGAGTAACCACCTGATAGGCACCGGGCGTTGAGAGTTCCGGCATGTCACGGAAATTCATTCCGTAGTGGGATGTGATAAGCGTCGGAATCATCAAGATTACGGTGATTGCAGTAAGCCGCTTCATGATTTCAGTAAGGCTCTCGATGCGCTTGTTGAGCTCCGAGGTAGTTTTCATCTCAAGGAAAGTATGGAGCCGGGAAAGCTCCCGCGTGGCGCTCGAGCACCTATGAACCAGGTGCCGAGTACGGGCAAGGAGGATATCGAAGTCGTAGCCGATTTTATTCGTATCTACAAACGGAACCTCCCGCTCCTTCAGGCGTATGAGCAAGGCCATGAAATCGTCTGCGATGTCCTGAAGGCGTCGGAGGCGGCGGGTCAGCTGCTCGATTTTTTCAGTTGAGGGCGATTCCGTTACTTTGGCGACTTCGCGGTTCATTGCCTCGAAATAGTTTTGGTAGTTCTCTGAAACCTTCTTCAGCACGATGTACGCGGCCATGGTGCTTTCACCATATGGCCCCTTCACGGCAATTTTCATAAACCGGTTGCTTTCGAGAAGCATTGATGGGTAGATGAGCGCATTTTCCTTGGTAAGAATGGTTATCTTGTTGATGCCGCTCTCAAAGGCGACGAGACTGAACAGAAGGTAGGAAGGGTATTGTTCATAGAAGAGTATGTCCAGGGTGCGGAGCTTTTCAAAGTCGCTCGCGATCCCCAGCTCGCGCGCCTTTTCCTGAAAGTCTTCGAACCGGTCAAAAGTATAAATCATGTTCTCGCCGTGCGTCCGCTCTGTTTGTCGTTGCACTCTGCGCATCGATTTGGAAGGATAGATTTTTAAAGCGGCGCCATCCAATAGGGAGCAGGTGATCAGATGACGCTTCGTGTGTCAAGACTTTATGGAATGGACATCTACAACGACGAGGGAAAGTTCCTGGGCAAGGTTCAGGAAGTCGTTGTCGACCTGGAGAAGGGAGAGGTTGTCAGGATACTGACCGAGCCACTTGCTTCGATGTCGAGGGAAGACGCCAAAAGGATTCTGAAGGAAAAGAGCGTGCTTTACAAATATGTGAAGTCTGTTGAGGATGTGGTGATGGTGGCCAAGCAAGTTGGCCCGTCCCCGCCGCTCGAGTAAGGCGCCCGTCCAGCAGGGAGGGCATACTTCCGCTATTTGAAGCTCGCATGGAGTTTTGGCGGCCGTTTTTCCGGCCGCAGGAAGAAACTGTCTAGGGAAGCCGATGCGTCGCGGCAGGCGTGTTCGAATGGGTTCTTGCACCGCGGCAGAGGCACCTAGGATAGCTCCCGCACCGCGCTCGCATATATCTTGTACACCTCTATTGAGCCGCGCCACTGCCTGAAAAAGGCGTCGGCCATGGGCGCAGAGGAGTTCGGAACCGAAAGCACTGATTTCGTCTTCCAGGGCGCGTTGGCGAGTCCGGATTTGGCGAGATGATAGTAGAACCGCCGCTTGAGGCGGTTGTAGTCCTTCTTGTTTTTTGGCTTCAGGTCAAAACAGTAAATTATCATGCAAATTCCTTCGTTGTATTTTTTTATTATTTCTTTTTTATTTTATTATATTAATATATTATATAATGTAACTATAGTTACATTACTTACTTATACTTTACTATACTTTTTTACTTTACAACAAACAATACCGGAACTGTGGGGTCGGTAGCATGCGCGCAGCACCTACAAGCCAACAAAATCAGCAGATGTCTTTCCCCTTGGAAATACCTTCCCATTCGCCGCAAAAATGGGCAGCCCGGCCTCTTCTGCAAGGCGCACCAATTCCCCCAAATCCACAAACCTATCGGTAAAAAGAACCAAATATTGCATATTCCCCGTCGGAAATCGCTTAGCTGAAAATTCTATGCGCTGAAGCGCGCCTGCCCGCCACACCTTTATTTCAACCTTCCCCTTTTCAACCGCTTCCTGTGCCTCGGCGCTCAGTTTCACCATTTTCAGCCCTCGTTTGTGTTGAGGCACCTGTCCCGTAGCGTCGCGTTCCTTATTTGATTGCAAATTGTCGCGTCTCCGAGCCGGCCCGCCAAGGCCACGGTGCACTCATCTGCGAGCGTCAGGGCGAGGCACGCCGTGGCATTCCCTTCAAATATAGTCGTACATGCTTCGCGCCGGTCTGCGCCCCCTACCAGGCCACACAACGTCGAATTCTCAAACCGCAGTGCCGCCTCATAGTAACAATCGTCTTTTAGGTATGTTAAGGTTGCACACCCTGCCGCATTCTTCCATTCTGGAAGTAAGAGGAGGTGGCACAGGTCTCGTTCCAAGTCCCCCTCAACAAACCCACAATAGGTCGCATCATTATTTCCAACCGCTTTTTGCTTGAAGCATTCTGTCCTGCCAACTTCCGTTGGCAATCGCATGCAGCTCTTGCGTTCGATTTCCGCATCATCATTGGCCAGATATGTTTGCTCCGATGCAAGCTCTCCGACCAACGCAAACTCACTTTCCTTAACTTCTGCGCGCGGCTCAAACTTGCTTACATTTAGTTCAATTATCCTGCTCTGTCCAAGCAGCGTCTCATTCAGGAGTTTATGTAGTGCAAATCCTGCGCCAGCGTCCAGGCACTCAGTTATCTCTCTCCGAACATACGGCGCGGCCGACAGGTCATATCCTGCGCCCCGGATCTCTTCAGAGCTCAAAAGGTCCAGATGAACGACGTACTTTATCTCTTCGCAGCGCCTGCCCGCAAACATTCTTTCTACCGTGCCCGGCTCAACATCAATTACTTTTTTATTGATCCAGTCATTCACTGCCGTTACATTTGTCTTGACAATCTGCCCCCGTGCGTATCCCATCACATTCCTGAGTTTCAATGACGTCGTATTTTTCTCAACCTCTGCGCAAACTTTTCTTTCAGGCAGGCATATGTAGTCTCCGTCCGGTAAGAAATACATGCTCCGCAGGACGCCCACCGAGTCGTTTATGTCTACTCTTGCGCTCTCGCCTTTTGCAACCATGTGCGCTACGATGGGCTCTGCGCCGTCGATGCTGGTGCCGCTTACGAGCACATAGGTGGTTACGCCAGCTGCCGCATCCACTGCACTAAGTAGAATTGCCGTGCCATTTTTAGCTGATGCTGCGGGCGGCCCGCCCCCTAGCTGGAAATAATAGTACGCTCCGCCCGCAATTGCGAGCAAAGCCAGCACGAGTACCGCAGTCCGCATTTCAACCATGCTATCGCCCCTTCACAATCTTTACAACATCACCGTCTTCAAGAACATGTTCCTTGCCCATCTTTCTTCCTTTCTTTACATCGACTGCGCATATAAACTTTTCAGCCAGGTCCGTATGTATTTCTCTTGCCAAGTCTATCGGCGTACTTCCCTTCCTTATCAAAAACGCATCCGGAAGCACATTCCCCTTCTGGTCGCTGAGGCGCGTTTCGTCTTCCACTGGATAAACAACTATCAAACCCAACAGCCCGAACGCAGCCCGGTCTATTGCTTGCTGAACACCCGTTCCGTTGTTGCGTTCCATAACTGCCTGTATTTTTTCCAACGCAGAAGCCTGCCTTGCGTCAGCATTCATCATCTCAAACCGTGCCGCCCCCGGAACGTAGTTTATGATGCCCGCCCTCTCAGCCTTTCTCAGCGCAAGCTCGCCATCCGCATAGCAACCAATCATATTTTCTTTTCCAACTACCTCCATCAGCGCAGCTGCATTCTTCTCTGCTCCGGGCAAATCTATTTTATTGGCCGCAATCAGTAGGGGCTTGGCTTTTTTCCTCAGTGCCTTGGAAAATTCCAGGAGCCCCCCATCATTTTCAAAAGCAATCTCATCATGTTGCTGCCCAACCGCGTCGCATGCTGCGTTTACATGCTCCCGCGCAATTCCAAGTCCACTCAACAAAACCGCCATTTCTTCTGCCTTGACCATTTTCCTCGTTCCAGTTCCTCTCTTTATTATGCCCGCAACCCAGCGGGCCATCTCTTCCTCCAGCATATCCACTTCCTTTATGGGGTCAGCGCCCTGCACTGCCTTTCCTTCGATATCCGTAGTCCCGCTTACGTCAACAACTTGGATAATCGCGCGCGCCGTCCGCAGGTCATCCAGGAATTTGTTTCCCAGACCCCTCCCTTCGTGCGCGCCCGGCACAAGCCCTGCGACGTCTATTATCTTCGTAGGAACAAGCCGCATACCATCAATGCATGCCGCATTCTTGGGACTGCATTTCACGCCAAATCCTTTGCATGGGCAGCGGGCTCGCACATACGCAATCCCGACGTTGGCTTGTATGGTGGTGAACGGGTAGTTTGCGATAGGCACGTCGACTAGCGTGGCCGCGCTGAAAAACGTAGACTTGCCGCTGTTCGGTTTCCCGCAGATGCCTATGTCGAGCATGCCCAAGTTTAACCATTAAAAATTTAAATTCATGCCGTCGAATGCACTTCATGCAAGTTTCGATTATCCTCCGGGAAAAACCTGCCCGGCTGCTCGTGGCACTGCGCGCAGCCGATGCTGCGGGCCTTCCAATTTCAGCTTTGGCGCGAGCCGCGGGAATGTCTGTAGTCCACGCCTCGAATACCGTAGCTGCGCTTTCAAATGAGGGTTTGGTGGCCGTTGTGCGCGCTGGCCGTGAGAAGCGCGTAACTTTGACGCCCCATGGTGCCAAAATCTCCTCTTCGCTTGACGCACTGCTTGTAATGCTCGCCTCAGCAAAAGATGCCCAGCCAGTGCCTGCGGCTCTCCCTGCAGCGTCTCCTCGCTCACAGCAACCGGAACTGGAATTTCCTCAGCCACCGCCACAGGAGAAAAAGGCCGAGCCCGAGGAACCACCTTCAGAATAGGCCTCTTAAAATAGCGGGGAGTGGATTTGAACCACCGGTCTCTGGGTTATGAGCCCAGCGGGCACTCCAGACTACCCTACCCCGCTAGAAGGGGGCACGTTCCGCGCGCACTTTCCGCTCGACGCGGAAAGGCGCCCCTTTCTCCCGCAGGAGAAAGTGGGCCCCCTTTCTAAACCCTATTCAGGACTACTTCTTTCCTCACCACTCTTTTATAATCCTAATTAACGGGCTCGGCGGGATTTTCAATGCGATTTTCCGCTGGCGCTTTTGCGCCGGGGCGGAAAAGGGCCATTTGAACCCGCGTCTCGAGGTTGCTCCATCAGAAAACCAAAAGGAGGGTATCGGGAACCCGGGTTCCTGATTCCGAAGCCTCGCCGGCTATCCAGGTTGCCACACGAGCCCGTGCAGTCTTAGTGAACAAAACGCTATTTATACCCATTACTTTGTAAGGATCTTTGCGCCATCGTGCTCGACCAAGACGGTGTACTCTGCCTGTGATACAAGCCCCTTCTTCACTTCAGTCAATATCGGATACTGCCTGAACGCGCCAGAAAGCACGAGCTCGCGCAGGGCGGCCTCAAAAAGCAGCCGCGAGTCAAATTCCTTTCTCAACCAGCGCTCTGCAAATGGGAGCGTCCGATATTTATGCTCTGCAAGTGCCATCATGCGCCGGCTCTCCCTCATCCTGACCGCCTGCCTTTCCTCGAACCCGAAAATCTCGACGTAGCTCCCTTCAGCAACGCTTCCCGCGCCCGTTGTCGCGAAAGGTTCTATGGCATAAACCTGCCCTTCTTCAAAAACGTCCTGCCCGCCCCGCCTCACATTCGGGATTTCTGTTCCTGCATGCAGTATATATTGGGCAATCTGATGGCCCGTGAGGTTCTCTATTGGTCTAAAGCCGCGTTTTTTGATTTCTTCCTCCACAATGCCGCCCATTTCAACAACTCCGACCCCTGGCTTAATGGCTGCAACCGCCGCCTCAAGTGCCGCGGCAGACGCCTCGACCAGCGCGCCCTGCTCGCCCGAGAGGTCTATTGTAATCGCCGCATCACCAATATAGCCCTCAATATGTGCGCCTGCATCCAGCTTTACCAAATCCTTCTCTCCGAATGTGCGCCCATCCCCAAACTTCGGCGTGTCATGTGCAGCATCTGCGTTTATCGAAATATTCACAGGGAATGCGGGCAGCGCCCCTTCCTCTGCAATAATCGCCTCAACCCTCTCAGCAACATCAAGCAGCCGCGCACCTGGCCGTATCATTCTCCTGCCTTCTGCCAGTGCCTTCCACACTATCTTGCCGGCCTTTTCATACGCTTCAGTTTGTTCCATAACTTCACATCATCGCACATGCCAACTCCGCAGCTTCCTGCAGGTTCCTGGCAACATCTGGCTTCTTTTTCTTTGCGCTCCGGTCTATTAAAATTGCATGCAACCCTGCCTTTTTCGCAGGCACAAAATCCCGTTCAACCCTATCTCCAATCATGAGCGCCTCTTCCGGGTGCACGCGCAGTTTCTTCATAATGTGCGAATAGAATTTCACGGACTTTTCAGCCCCGACATCTTCCGAAATGAATACGCCATCAAAATACTTATGCACGTTCATGCGCAGCAGTTTGTCCCATTGCTTCACGGACTTTCCCTCGCTCGCCACATAGAGTCCCAGGCCCGCGCGCCTCATCTTCAGAAGCGCACCGTGCACGTCTGCAAACGGCCTTATTCCCCCTTTTGCCTCATGGTATGCGCGCACGCCCGCAGCTACGAGCCGCGCCCTGTCCTTCTCCTTCAGCCTACGCAGCATTTCGCCCAGGTGGTCTTGGTAGTTGGGCCCCTTCTCGCCCACGACTTGCAT
>NZ_JAUSNF010000033.1 GCF_030646255.1 Candidatus Burarchaeum sp.
CTAACGGCCAGTCCCTCTTCAACGGCACAACCGACAGCAACGGTCAGATTTCAGGCCTTACTGAATTCATAGAGTTCATAGCCAACGGCTCGTTCACTTACAGCGAAAGCAGCCAGCAGAATTTCACAACCTACAACAACATGACCAATTACACATTCTATGCCAACAAGACTAGCTACAGGACCAACTACACCAATGCAACGGTCAACGAGAGCAAGACAATAACTCTCTTCCTCAACGAAAACGAACCGCCGCTCGTCAACCTCAGCGGCCCGGTTAACAACACCGGCACAACAAATACCACGATAGACTTCAACTTCACGGCCATAGACCCGGACGGCGACCTCTTCCTCAACGCCTCGCTCTGGGCCAACTTCACGGGCACGTTCGCATTCGTGGCAGCCAACCAGACCGCGGTTGCAGCCGGCCCCGGAATGAACAACATCACCCGGCTAATCACGCAGGGCGTTGGCAGGTACATATGGAATGTGCAAGTATGCGACCTATTCGGCAACTGCGCATTCAACGCCAGCAACAGGACCCTGCGCATACTGGCTTCCAACCTGGCGCCAGTCATAAACTGGGTCAATGCCAGCAACGTCACGCCGTCACTAATCTACAACAACAGCGTAGGCACAATCTGCCAGGCCAACGTGACTGACCCTGACCTTGATGACAAGTTCGTCAACTTCACCATAATCGCGCCCAGCGGCGCAGTCCTAGTGAACGAAGTCAACTCCACCAACCGCTCCCTGGGCGACATCTACAACTCCACCAACTTCACAATCACCGAGATTGGCACCTACAGGTGCGTAGTGCGCGCCTTTGACGGCACCGCCAATGTCACAAACTCAAGCACCTTCGCAGTGCTCAACAACCCGCCGCGCGTCAACCTCAGCTCGCCCCCGAACAACAACAATACTGACAACAGCACCATAGACTTCAACTTCACTACTGTTGATCCAGACGGCGACCTCTTCCTCAACGCCTCCCTCTGGGCGAACTTCACAGGCACGTTCGCATTCGTGGCGGCCAACCAGACTGCAGTCGCAGCAGGCCCAGCTACAAACAACATAACTTGGTTCATAGTGCAAGGCAATGGCACATACATATGGAACATCCAGGTGTGCGACGTGCGCGGAGATTGCGCATTCAATGCGAGCAACAGGCTCCTGCACATAAACAAGACTGGGAACCTGAACATTCCTGTCATAAACTGGGTCAATTCGAGCAACGTCACTCCATCAGTAATCTACAACAACAGCATAGGCACCATCTGCCAGGCAAACGTGACGGATGTTGATGCGGGCGACACGAAGTACGTAAACTTCACCATCATCGCGCCCAGCGGCGCAGTCCTTGTCAATGAAGTCAACTCCACAAATGTCTCCCTAGGCGACATCTACAACTCCACCAACTTCACAATAACTGAGATTGGCAACTACCGGTGCATAGTGCGCGCCTTCGACGGCACTGACAATGTCACAAACTCCACCCTGTTCAGGGTTCTCAACATACCTTCAGTCGGCATACTGACTCCGCCGAACCAATCCATTCTCAACAGCTCGATGTGGACAATACAGGCAAGCATAAACGAGACTCTTGACGGCGTGCAGTCCGCAACCTACCGCATAACGAACGCAACTGGCGGAAGTGTGACGGGCTGGACGGCACTCTCCTTAGTCTCAGGCACCATCTATTCCGGCGTCTGGCTTGCCTACTATGACTCACAACCAATTTCCAACGGAACCTACAACATAACAATCAACGCCTCGTCCTTCTCGAGCACATACAACGACACCTCATACGTGCAGGTTACGAAGGTGATTCCGCCCCCAATAATCCCGCCGCCCCCGCCCGACGAGAACCTCACGCTTTCAATGAGCGCCGAATACGCATGCGCGGGCGAGCCGGTCACGCTCCGCACAAGCACGGACAACGTAAACGTAGTGCTGTACTGGTCTAATTTCGGGCCGCTTGAAATTGTCGGCGCAGGCTCAACAGGTGCAGGCAACAGCATAATCTTCAGCACAATCAGCGCGCAAAACGGGAGCTATGAAGCAGATGCAAGCAAGAGCGGCTACCGCGATGCATCAACTTCCTTCTACCTTGCAGCATGCGCCCCGCCGCCCTGCGATCCGCTTATTGATCCAACTTGCATGCCACCACCTCCATGCGACCCTGCAACCGACCCAACATGTCCACCGCCCTGCGATCCAGCCACTGATCCAACCTGCCAGCCGCCCCCATGCGACCCTGCAACCGACCCAACCTGCATACCGCCTCCGCCTCCATGCGAATCTGACGGCGACTGCCCTGCCGGAAGCGAATGCGCAGGCGGCTCGTGCGAGTTCATACCAATTGGCGACTGCGGCTTTGTAGAAGGCCACAAATGGTACGACTACGAATGCTGCTCAGATGACTACTGTGAAACAGGCTACTTCTGCGATCTGGAAAACCATGCCTGCCTCAAGAAGCCAATAATCCCGCCGCCCCCGGCTTTCGTGTGCAAGCAAACCTGTGAAGATGATGGAAGCGCTGCCTGCTGCTCGGGCTACTGCGAGGCGGGCGTATGCAGGCTGAAGCCTCCTGCACCGCAGGCTTTAACGCTGCCTGGCGGCGTGGGCGTCAAGAGCGGATGCGCAGGGCTCGGTGTCGACCTCGGCTTCCTGGGCTGCAACTTCCTCTGGCTGCTCCTGCTCTCACTCTCAGCACTAGCCGGCTACACTGCAAACAAGCGCTTCAGCCGCCTCCACGGCGCGGCCTTCCTGCTCCTGCCGCTCTTCGTGGCCCTCATCAGCTACGTGTTCATCGGCATCCTGCTTGCGCTCGTCGAGCTCGCGCTGCTCGCATTCATTTCTGGCAGGCAGAAGTACGAGGGCGCGGATGAGGCCCTGCTGGATGTGGGTTCTGAGCCCGAGAAAGAGGAGGAAACTGAGCCAAAGCCGCAGCCAAGCAGTTTAGGCTGACCAGCACCTCTACTTCCTTTTTCTCAAAATCATCTTTGTGTCAGTGCCTGAAACATGCTTCAAATTCCTTATCTCATCTACGATCGCATTTATCGTTTCGGCATCAGGCCCTTCCATAAGTGCCACTATGTCGTAGTTTCCTGTTATCTCGTAAAGCGTAGAAACCCCTTTCATATTCATCATCTTTTCAGCCACCTTCTCAACCGGATAGTGCGGGTCAACGGAAACCATGGTGAGCGCGCTTATGGCTGCCTTTGAGCCGAGCTCAACGGTGAAGCGCGCTATCGTGCCATCTTCCAAAAGGTTTGCAATCCTTTTCCTCACGGCCGCCTCGCTCAGCCCTATTTTCCTGGCTATTGCAGTATTGGCCTCATTGCCGTTCTCCTTCAAGAGTGCAATTATCTTAGCATCAATCTCATCCACACTTCCACCCGCTTCAATACCTGCAATACTATATTCGCAATGATTCGGCATGCTTATTAATGATTTTCGCAACAGACTCGCCTATTTTCGAACCTACTGCCACCACCCCATGCCCGCGCATTATGATGACATCGGAATGTTCAAGGGCATTGGAGGCAGCGAGAGCCGACTCCTTCGTGCCATATGGTAGCGCTCGTTCTGTCACCGTTATGCCGAGCTTGCTTGCATTCTTTTCATCAAGCAATGAATCAGCATGCAAATGCGCTATTGCATTCACACCCGGCATGCGCGAATAGATGAGGCTGTGCATGGGCGTTTCAGAGGACGGCATCCTCAGACCTAGTGCGCGCCGCAGGATGTTTGAATCAAAATCAAAATCCCGCACCAGCGCAACCTCGCGCGCCTTCACATTCGCAAGCCCGGTGCCTGTGGGCGTGATGAGAAATGACTGCCCCTCCTTCCCGCCAGTCTCACACCTAATACTAAGATTGCCCGCAATGCCTGCCGCAAGGCCAGCCTCTTCTACCACCCCGCACGCATCCTCAATCTCGCGCGCCAGCGGCATGAGCTGCGCAGGCAGCTCGGCCTTGACAAAACCAGAAACATCAAACCGCACGCCAGCGTATTCTTCAGCCATTAAAAGTCCGCCCCTCTCCGCATGCCGCCGCTCCGCGCAACTTTATTTCCGTATGACTCCTGCCTCAGTTATGAAACCCCGCACGTAGCGGCCGGGCGTAACGTCGAACGCGCGGTTCAGCGCCCGCGCGCCCTGCGGATAGGCGCGCACGCCCCTGAACTCCAGCACCTCTTTCTCATTCCGCTCCTCAACCTCAATTCCAGCGCCATTCTTCAGCTCCCTGTCAAACGTGCTCATGGGCGCGGCCACGTAGAATGGGATGGCATTCTCATGCGCGAGCACGGCTAATTGATAAGTGCCAATCTTGTTCGCAAAATCCCCGTTGCACGCAATCCGATCCGCGCCCACAACCACAAAATCAACCATGCGCCGCCTCAGCAAATCGCCCGCAGCCCCGTCCACGATCACGCGGTGCGGTATGCCTGCCTGCAGCATCTCCCATGAGGTGAGCGAGCCCTGCGCCCTCGGCCTTGTCTCGCATGCATATGCCATCTTCAGCTTTCCCAGCCTATGCGCCCCGGCAATTACGGCAAATGCAGTCCCATATTCAACGCACGCGAGCGGGCCTGTATTGCATATCGTGAGTATGCGGGCATCCTTGTGCGCAAGCTCCGCGCCATTCATGCCTATGTGCATGCACGCCACCGCGTTCTCCTCGTCAATCCTCTGCGCCACCTCGAGTGCGGCCAGCCCGGCCTCATTGGCACTCCGTGCATGCGTGCACGCGCTCATTACTCTTGCAATCGCGTTGCGGAGGTTGACCGCAGTCGGCCGCGCCTCCAAAAGCAGCTTGTAAACTTTCTGCGCCCGCGCATCCATCTCTTTCTTCCCACCCAGCGCTCCGCGCAGCCCCAGCACAAAGCCATAGGCAGCAGCAACTCCGATGGCAGGCGCTCCGCGCACAGTCATGTTCCTGATGGCGGCCGCAACCTGCTCAACGCTCTTGCACTCAACAAGCTTGAAATCAAAAGGCAGGGCGCGCTGGTCTATGAGAACAAGCCTGTCGCCCTCGAACTGCACGCTCCTTGCCAGATTTTTTGCTTTGCCCCCTGAAACGCGCATAAACTTATAAACTACGAAATCATTATTAAGCCCATGCTTGACGTCGAAAATGAAAGCGGGCAAAATTCCGAATCCGCTTCGCTTGACCTCGAAAAACTCGTGGCGCAGCCCACTTGGCGCGAGGAGCTCAGGCTCATGGTGGAAGAGGAACGGCTGGACCCGTGGAACATCGACCTGGCGGACATAGCTGACAAGTTCCTTGCCCGCATTCGCAAATTTCAAACTCTAGACCTCGTTCTGCCGGCCAACCTCATCCTGGCAGCCGCCATTCTTTTGCACCTCAAGAGCGAGGCGCTGAAATTCGAGGAGGAGCAGGTGGCCGAGGAGCAGGTCTACCTGGAAGAGGACAGCGCGCCGCTCGAGGTGCCGGTCCTGACGCTGCGCACCCGCATACCTCCCAAGAGGCGCGTCACGATCACCGAGCTCATGGATGCGCTCGAGGATGCATTTGAATACCAGCGCGCGAAGGAAGAGCGCGTACACGTGCCGGACGCGATGGCCATCATACTTCCCGAGTATAATATAGAGGAGCGCATGAGCGCGCTTCTCTCGCGCATAACTGCGCTGGCCGACAAGGAAGGCCTAGTGCTCTTCTCGAGCCTCCTGCGGGAAAAGACGCGGCAGGAGATAATACTCACGCTGCTGCCCCTGCTGCACCTGGCGCAGGATGGCAAGATAAATATTTTCCAGGAAAAGCTGTTCGGGGAAATATTCGTGCAGATGAAGGTAAGCGTCACGTAGTTGGTGGATTGGGCGCACGATGACGAATGGGTGTAAACATGGCCGAAGGCGAACTGGAAAACCAAAATACTCAAAAAATTCAGGGCAATCAAAACGCCCAAGGCAACCCGGGCAACCAGAACGCGGATTCAGGCGCGAAAGTCTGGGCCGCTGCCGGCGAGAATGTAAGGCGCAACCTCGAGGCCGCGCTTTTCATGAGCTCAAGGTCCATGGGCCTGCCGGAGCTGGCAAAAATAGTGGGCGTTTCCGCACCCGGCTTTGTTGAGAGCGAGCTGCGCGCGCTGCAGAAGGAATATGACGAGCGCGGCAGCGCAGTCGAGATAGCGAATGAGGACGGCGGATACTACATGCGCGTGCGCTCCGAGTATGCGTCCAAGGCCAGCGTGCTTGCAAAAGGCCCGGACATAAGCCGCGGCGGCCTCAAGGTTCTTGCATTCGTCTCAAAGAACGACGGTATAGAGCAGTCCAAGCTCGTCAAGAGCCTGGGCTCGACAGTCTATGAATATGTGCACGAGCTTCTTGAGAAGGGCTTCATCACGCGCGCAAAGAAGGGCCGCACAATGGCTCTGCGCACGACCCCGAAGTTCAAGGAATATTTTGCCTGAGCTACGGTTGCCTCACTATTGAGCGCCACGTTGCCGGCCTGTCCCCTTGTCCTGACGTTCCTGTTTCTCTCCCGTCCATGCGCCTTTCTGCGGCTGACGCCGCAGTTTGAGTAGTTCATTCTGCATTCGTTCTATTCTTACAAGCAGTTCTCCCGCGCGCCGTCCTGTGGCTCCGCCCTTATATTCACTGAACAACTTCGGGTGCGCGGAAGCTGCTTGGCTTCAGCCAGCAGAGGAGCGCACCCAGCAGCTTCCGCCTAAAGCTCATACTCGTCGGAAGCTGCGGGCTTTAGCCCGCAGTTGTTCACACCTCTTAAGAGCCCCAACTACGCCGTCTTCAGGGTTCTTTTTTAATAGCAGTTCTTCAACAAATGGCCGTTGAATGTCATTTCCAAGAGCCGCTGCAAGGTACCACGGATCTACTTCCCCAATCCTGCCTTCCAACAATTCAAGTGCCGAGGGTCGTATAACATTATTTTTCAAAGCACCCACGAGATTCTTTTCAATATCTTCCATCGGACTTTTTTGAATCAACGCAAAAGCCCAAGGCCTCTGAGCTTCATCCTCCAAGGCAGAAACAAGGTAAGGTGCAATTGTGCGCGCGGGCATTTCCTCTAGTAGTTTCATGGCCCTTTGCCTTTGATTGTCATTCTTCAGCGCCACAACCAAATATCTCCCTATCTCATTAGGCGGAAGCGACCTGATCAGTTCCATCGCGTATTCTGCACTATCTGGGTTATCCAACATCCCCATAATCGGCGTCTTAATTATTTCCACCGGCAGTTTAAGGAATATTGGCCTCGCCCGTTCTTCTGAGTACGGATCCATAACCGCGCCGCTAAGCGCCTTAGACATTATTTCTTTTTGTTCGGTCGGTATCTGTTTCTCAGTTGCTATGAATTTCAAAATTTCCACGCACCTGTTCTCATCCTGTAAGGTACGGACTGCGACCCTGATAAATGTCACCAGCGTTGAACGTTCTTGCACCGACAACTCTAGAATCTGCTTCTCCTGCTCACTAGGAGTTTTATTGAGTATGCTGTCAAAAAAACTACGAAAACTCGGTTTCAGAGTCCTTTCCTTCGCCCGATCCCAATTTTCCGGTACATTCTCTCCCCTTTCCTTTTCTGCCAGCACACGCCCCGTTGGCATATAGTTTTCAAGTAGTTTTGCAAAATCATTTTCTTCCATGCACTATTTTATTGCCAAAATAATTTATAAAGCCAACTTTCACCACGGCACCTTCTTCCACCCTAGTTTATGCGCAACCCAGTTGGTGGCCGGATGCAGCACCAACGTTGCGACTAGAATGATGAGCCAGTCCAGTAAGCTCAATGCAGGAAGAAGGCCGAAGGGCGCGAGGAAAAGGAGCGCGAAGATTATGAAAGGAAGTTGGTCTAGCAGAATATAGGGCCTGCCCGGCTTCATGCCGGTCCGCCTCTTCACAAACGAGCCTGCCAAATCGCCAAAAAGCGCTCCGCACGACATGAGAAATGCCGCAGTTACGTACTGCGCGGATGAAGAATAAACTGAATATGGCGCGCCAAGGACGAGAAAGGCAAGCAACGCGCCCGCAAGCGTGCCTGTGGCAATTCCGCCAATAAGCCCGCGCCACGTCTTCCCGTCGCCGAAAATCCGCCGGCCGTCAAAAAACTTCCTGCCCAGGTCAACGGGCGCGCCGCCGCCCAGAATTACGGGCGAGGCATTGGCAAGGTATGCTGGCAGGACAAGAATCAGCAGCATCAGCAGGTCCATGAGGAATTTTTTACCGGAAATCTTTATAATATGCTGGCGCAAAGGGAGCGCATGGAAAAGAAAGACGCGCTATTTGTGCTGCTGCTCGTAATTGGCGCCCTGATTTTCATAATCGCGCCCCTTTTGTTTCTGCTTTCCGCCTCCCTGCCGCAGCCCGCGTGCGTGGGCCTGGTCAATGTGGACGGCGAGATTGTAACTTCGGCCCAGCCCAGCCTTTTCTCCGAAGCGCCCCTGAGCAGCGACTCCTTCTCAGAGCTGCTAAACGAAGCCGCGAAAAGGGATGAGATAAAGGCAGTAGTATTCCAGATAAACTCTCCCGGCGGCTCAGTGGTTGCCAGCCAGGAAATGTACAGCGCGGCAAAGGAACTGAAAAAGCCGAAGGTAATGTACATACGCGAGATGGGCGCATCGGGCGCATTCTACCTGGCAATGGCCGGCGACAGCGTAATCTCGCACCCCGACTCGCTGACAGGGAACATAGGCGCGCGCATGGCGCTCTCGGACATGAGCGGCCTTCTGGAGAAGCTAGGCATCAACATGACGAACATCAAATCCGGCGAGATGAAAGACATAGGGGCATTCGACAGGCCGGCGACAGAGGCGGAGCTGGCCGTTTTGCAGGGCATTGTGAACGAGTCTTTTGGCGAGTTCAAGCAGATTGTGCTTGATGCGCGCAGCGGCAAGCCAAGGTTCAGTTACGGCGGCTTCAACACCGTCCTTGACGGACGCGTTCTCACAGGGAGGCAGGCCTATGCGCTCGGCCTCGTAGATGAGCTGGGCTCAAAGGACGATGCGATTAAAGAGGCCGCGAAGCTCGGCGGGATAACTGACGAGGAGCCGCGCGTGTGCGTACTGAGCTCCGAAAAGAGCTTCTTCGAAGCGCTCACCTCCTCTTCCTCCCAATCACTTTCCAGCATATTTGCAAATGCGCTGAAGGGCCTTGCATCTTCCGGCACGGGCGGCGCCTCACTGCGCTTCCAGTAATTTTTTGGAGCAAACCAACTGAAAACGCAACAAAAGGTTTTTTAATAAGCTACGATATCTTATTTTGCAAATTTGGAATTTCAATCGGATTTTGGAAAAAATTTGGATTTTGGAGGAACGAAAAACATGGGCAACTTTATTCCGCGAAAAATGTTCTTCACAAAAGGCGTCGGCAGGCACCACGAGAAGCTTGAGTCCTTCGAGGCGGCGCTGCGCGATGCGGGCATACAGCACTGCAACATCGTGAAGGTTTCAAGCATTTTCCCGCCAGGCTGCGAGATAATTTCGAAAGAGGTAGGTCTTTCACTGCTGAAAGCCGGAGAGATAACTTTCATGGTGATTTCCCGTAACACTGCGAACGAGCCCAACAGGCTGGTCGCGGCCTCGGTGGGATTTGCGCAGCCTAAGGACTCTGCGGCCTACGGTTACCTCAGCGAACACCACTCCTTTGGCGAGACCGATGAGAAGGCGGGCGACCGCGCGGAAGACATGGCCGCTTCCATGCTGGCCTCGACGCTGGGCGTTGACTTTAATGTTGACACGAGCTGGGACGAGAAAGAAGAATTATTCAAGCTCAGCGGAAAGTTCGTCAAGACCTCAAACAGCACTCAATCGGCCGTGTGCGACAAGGACGGAAAGTGGACTACAGTAGTGGCTGCTGCAGTTTTCATAATCAACGAAGCTAACGACACAAAGCAGTAATCAGGCCGCGTGAATCTTCCCCTCTATTTTTCAACCTCTTTTACGTGCTCGTTAATGCTCCTGACGCCTATTTCCTTCTCTTTCGCAGCCTTGAGCGCATGGGCCATTCCGAATGCGGCCTCCAAATTAGTTATTAGTGGCACGCTGTTCTCGAGCGCCGCCCTTCTTATCTTAAACCCGTCGCTGAACGAGCGCTTGCCAACCTGCGGCGTGTTTATTATGAGGCCCAGCTTCCGTTCCTCCATCATCGTAATTATGTTCGGCGTGCCCTCGCTCGCCTTCTTCAGCACCTCGGCATCCTTGCCAATTGCAATTGCAGTTCCGTCAGTGGCTCCTATTGTATAGCCCATTTCCAAAAACTTCCCTGCCAGCTCGCCCGCCTTTCCCTTGTCCTCTTTGTTCAGTGAAATCGCAATCTTGCCTTTCATGGGCAGCACCACCCCCGCGCCCAGCAATGCCTTGTAATATGCTATGCCAAAATCGCGGTCAATGCCCATGCTCTCGCCAGTGCTTTTCATCTCCGGCCCCAGCACGATGTCGACGCCGGCCAGCTTGAGGAACGGGAACACTACGCTTTTCACGGCATAGTACGGCAGTTTGGGTGTGTGCTTCAACCCAAGCTCCTTCAGCGTCCTGCCCATCAGAACCTTCATCGCCATCTTCACTATCGGCACGCCCGTAGCCTTGCTCAGGTAGGGCATTGTCCTGCTGCCGCGCGGGTTGGCCTCAAGCACATACACGGTGCCATTCCTTATCGCATACTGCACGTTAATCGCGCCGATATTCTTCAGGGCCATTGAAATTTTCTCGCTGTATTCCACAATCGTGCGCTGGTGCTCTGCGCTCACGCCAACAGGCGGGGTGACGCAGCTCGCATCGCCCGAGTGCACGCCCGCCCGCTCAATGTGCTCCATTATGCCTGCTATGAACAGCCCATCAGCATCGCTCACGCCGTCAATCTCGACCTCGCGCGCATTCTCCAAGTATTTGTCTATGAGCACCGGCCTCTTTTCACTCACCTCGACTGCTTCCTGTATGTAGCGCTTCAAATCCTCATCAGCGTAAATGATGGCCATGCCGCGGCCTGCAATCACATAGCTCGGGCGCACGATAATCGGATAACCAATCTTATTCGCAACCTCGAGCGCCTCTTTCTCATTGGTCGCAGTCCCATTGGCCGGCTGCGGAATTCCGAGCTTGTGCAGCAGTGCCCTGAACCTCTCGCGGTCCTCGGCTATGTCAATGCCATCAACCTGCGTTCCAAGAATTTTCACTCCCGCTGCGTGCAGATGCTCTGCCAAATTAATGCCAGTCTGCCCGCCGAACTGTACCACCACGCCGTCCGGCTGCTCGTTTTCAATAACATTCATCACGTCCTCATAGGTGAGCGGCTCGAAGTAGAGCCTGTCGCTTGCGTCGAAGTCGGTGCTGATGGTCTCGGGATTGTTGTTAATCATTATTGACTGCACGCCAGCCTCGCGCAGTGCAAAGGATGCATGGCAGCAGCAGTAGTCGAACTCAATGCCCTGTCCTATCCTGATCGGCCCGCTTCCAATCACAATTACCTTCTTCCTTTTCTCAGGCTTTGCCTCATTCTCGTGCTCGTAGGTCGAGTAATAGTATGGCGTCGTGGCTTCAAACTCCGCGGCGCACGTATCCACCATCTTATAGACTGGCTTTATCCCGAACATCAGCCGCGCCTTGCGCACAGCCATCTCGTCGCTTTCCGTAAGCTCGGCAATGCGCCTGTCGCCCAGGCCCATCTTCTTTGCGCGCCTCAGCACGCTTTCTTCCAGCCGCCTGAGCCCAACCTCCTTCTCCATTTCCACAATATTCTTCATCTTGCGAATGAACCATGGGTTGATGTTTGAAAGCTCGCAAATTTCTTCCACGCTCTTGCCCTTCCGCAGGGCCGCGAAAATCGCATTCAGCCTCCTGTCGTTCGGCACTTTTATGAGCGGCTCGAGCTCCTCGCCCGCCTTCACCTCAAGCACGGACTTCTTCACCTCAAGGCTCCGCAGAGCCTTGTTCAGCGACTCCTCGAACGTGCGGCCAATGGCCATGACCTCGCCCGTGCTCTTCATCTGCGTGCCGAGCCTCCTGTTTGCCTCGGGCATCTTGTCAAAAGGCCAGCGCGGAATCTTCACAACCACGTAGTCGAGCGCAGGCTCGAAGCTCGCAGGCGTCCTCTTTGTAACCGCATTCACAACCTCGTCCAGCGTATAGCCCAGCGCGATTTTCGCAGCCACCCGCGCAATAGGGTAGCCTGTGGCTTTTGAAGCAAGCGCGCTCGAGCGCGAGAGCCGCGGATTAACTTCTATAACATAATACTGCGCAGTCTTCTGGTTCAGCCCGAACTGTATGTTGCACCCGCCCTTTATGCCCAGCGCCCTTATGATTTTCAGCGAGGCGCTGCGCAGCATCTGGTAATCATCATCGCTCAATGTCTGCGAGGGCGCCACCACAATGCTCTCGCCCGTGTGCACGCCCATGGGGTCAACATTCTCCATGTTGCAGATGGTTATGCAGTTGTCCTTTGCATCCCGCATGACCTCGTACTCAATCTCAGCCCAGCCAATCACGCTCTTCTCAACTAGCACCTGGTGAATCGGGCTGAGCGAAAGCCCGAGCTTCATGAGCTTTTCGAGTTCTGCCCTATCATACGCTATCCCGCCCCCGGTCCCGCCAAGCGTATATGCGGGCCGAAGAATGAGCGGATAGCCGTGTTCGGCCGCAAATGCGTGCGCCTGCTCTGTAGCAGTGGCTGCCACGCTCGGCAGAATCGGCTCGCCTATTTTTATGAGCAGGTCCGCAAACTTCTTCCTGTCCTCTGCATCCTCAATTGTCTTGGCATTCGTTCCAAGCACCTCAACTCCGTATTTTTCAAGTATGCCCTTGTCGCGCAGTTCAATAGTGAGGTTCAGGCCGGTCTGCCCGCCCATGGTCCCGATAATGCCCTGAGGCTTCTCCTTTGCAATTATCTTCTCTATGAATTCCGGCCGCAGGGGTTCAATGTAAACAATGTCGGCAATCTCAAGGTCAGTCTGAATCGTGGCCGGATTCGAGTTCACGAGCACGACCTTTACGCCCTCTTCGCGCAGGGACTGGCACGCCTGCGAGCCCGAGTAGTCAAACTCCGCGGCCTGGCCTATCACGATGGGCCCGCTGCCAATGACCAGCACCTTTTTTATGTCATGTCGCTTAGGCATTTTCCCGCCCCGTTTTCCTGCGTCTTCCCTGCTTGCTCGCTTACTTCCCCGCACCGAGCAGGTGCACAAGTATTGCCTTCTGCACATGCAGCCTGTTCTCGGCCTGCTCCCACACCGCACTGTGCTTGCCGTCCAGCACGTCGCTCGTAATCTCCACCCCGCGCTGCGCAGGCAGCGGGTGCATCACGATGCAGTCCTTCTTCGCATGCGCGAGCACCGCGGAATTCACCTGGAAGGGCATGAATGCGCGCAGCTTTTCCTCCCGTTCCTCCTCGCTTTCGCCGCCTGCCTTCCATGCCACCACGTAAATCACGTCAACATTCTTCACGCCCTCGCTTATGTCGTGCGACATCCGCACATTCACGCCGGCCTTTTGCACCTCTTTCAAATATTCTGCGCGCGGCATGTAGCCCGGCGGGCAGACGAGGTGCACCCCTATGCCTGCCTTTGCGCACGCAACCATCAGCGAGTTGGCTATGCTTGTCTGCGGGTCGCCCACAATCGCAACCTCCTTCTTGCCGCTCTCGCGCATGGTGAAGACATCGGCCAGCGCCTGGCAGGGATGCTCCCTGTCGCTCATGCCGTTTATCACAGGTATGCTCCCGTAGCGCGCAAGCTCCTCAATCTCCTCGTGCGTGTAAACACGCGCAACCACTGCATCGACATAGCGGCTCAGCGTGCGCGCAGTGTCGGCCATGCTCTCGCCCCTGCCGAGCTGGCTTCCGCCCAGGTCAAGGTATATGGCGTGCCCGCCAAGCTGCGTCATTGCAACTTCGAAGGACACGCGCGTGCGCGTGCTGGGCCTCTCAAAAATCATTCCCAACGTTTTACCTGCGAGCACAGGCTTGCCGTCCTTCTTCATCTTGGCAGCCAGCTTGAGTATTTCCTCAACCTCTTTCGCAGGCATGTCCTTCACGCCGAGCAAATCTTTTTTCGCCATTTTCACCACCTCGCCACCAACTACAACTTCATTTCATCATCTTCACAAACTCATCAAACAAATATTCCGAATCCCTCGGCCCCGGATGGGCCTCTGGGTGATACTGCACTGCAAATACGGGCAGGCTCTCGTGCCTCATGCCCTCAACCGTCCCATCATTGCCATTCACCTGCGTCACAACATAATCTTTCGGCAAACTCTTCGCATCAACCGCAAATCCATGGTTCTGCGTCGTTATTCGCACCCTTCCGCTTGCAAGGTCCTTAACGGGATGGTTCGCCCCCCTATGCCCGAACTTCAGCTTGTAGGTTTTTCCGCCGACTGCGTGCGCAAGCACCTGTATTCCAAGGCAGATTCCGAAAATCGGCATCTTGCCGATTAATTGCTTCACAGTGCCTGCCACATAACCTAGAAGTGCCGGGTCGCCCGGCCCATTTGATATTACGAGTCCATCCGGCTCATGCTTCCTAATCTCATCCGCGCTAGTCTCACAGTTCACGCTCACAACCTGCACGCCGCGCGCATTCAGCTCGCGCACGATATTCCTCTTCGCCCCGCAGTCAATCAGCACAACCTTCTTCCCGCTCCACGCGCGGCCTTCCCTGCCCTTTCCCGCGCCCCCAATCTCGTCCTCGCCTCCGCCGTAAACCTTTGCGCCCTTTTCGCTCACCTCGCGCACAAAGTCTATTGAGGAATAGTCCAGCGCCCGCGCCTTTGCGAGCAGCTCGTTGAAGTCAATCTCCCTCTCATAGGCCGCAATGCACGCGGGCATCACGCCCTCGCTCCTTATCTTCCGGACAATGGCCCGCGTATCCAGCCCGCTTATGCCGGGCACGCCGAACCTCTTCAAGAATTCATCAATGCTCTCGCGCGCCTTCGCATGCTCGAACCCCTCGCACCTCTCGCGCACTACAAAGCCCTGCGCCCATATTTTTTTGCTCTCACCGTCCTCATCATTCACTCCGTAGTTGCCTATGAGCGGGTAAGTGGGCATCAGAATCTGGCCGGCGTAGCTCGGATCTGTCAAAGCCTCCTGATAGCCCGTCATGGCGGTGGAAAAGACAAGCTCGCCTACTGCAACGGCCTCGGCCCCGAAGCCCTCCCCGGCATAAATGCTGCCATCTTTCAAAACCAGTACTCCCTTCACCACAACCCTCTCCTATTGGCGCGCAAAAGGCATTTAAATCTAGTCCGTAGCCTCGTAGATTCGCGCTTCAGAACAAGAAACTCACACACAATAAGCGCAGTCGGGCTATATAAATGTTCTTCAGCCCAGGCACGCTCCGACGTTCCCTGCGCCATTTTTACGTTTTTCCGTCGAAGCAACGTCGGCGATACATATATAAACATTTACCCCGATACTACGCCGTAAATGGGGGGCAATTGGCCGAATTGTCGGATAGCGTAGTATTAGTTTTAGCCTCCCGACGAGGTGACTTGAATGGGAAAGAAAGTTGGAAGCGAGAAAATAACGAGAGAAGACGGCTATCTTTACTACCTTGGTAAGGACGGCTACGTGTGGCGCGCGCCCATGAAGCACAAGACTGGCGGAACAAAGAAGAAGATCGGCTCTGAGAAGATCGCCAAGAAGGGCGGCTGCATGTACTACCTCGGCAAGGATGGCTACGTGTATGAGGCAAAGCTCAAGAATGCCTAGATAGTAGCGAACAATAATGCCGAGCGCCGCGCTCTTTGCGTCCTCTTTCCGCTTGACGCGGAAAGGGACGCCTTTCTCGTTGCGACGAGAAAGTGCGCGGCAACTTTCTTTTTCTGTTTTTTTCAGCCCCTAGTTTTCGCCAGCTCCGACTATTAGCGGCTCGTTCTTCGCGAACGGTATGCCGCACACCTCGTAAAGCTCCATTTTGAGCCGTTCCTTCTGCACCTTGTCAGGCGTACTTTTTATTTTCTCACTGAACTCAGAATACGCTCTCCGCACTTCGTCAATTCTCGCGAGTGCATCAGAATCAACTGGCTTCGACAGGCTGTTCGCATCATCATTCAGCCCCCTGAGTAGCGGCTCTTCGTATATGTAGACTGCAATGCGCCCGCCCTCTTCTTTCTTTAGCTTCTTCGCCATAAAGTAGCGCACAACACCTGCCTCGGAATCGACCTCCTTCACCGCAGAGAAGTGCGGCCACGGGTAGATGTAGAGATTGCCCTGCGGCAGCAGCACATTCCAAGCCTGCCCTCTCTCCTCATCCGAGCTTTTCATGTGCGATTCAAGCAGCGCCAGTACCCTCGATAGAATCTCTATAGGAACCGTCAGGTCAGGGTGCGAAGGCGAGTGCA
>NZ_JAUSNF010000035.1 GCF_030646255.1 Candidatus Burarchaeum sp.
GCGTGGCCACGTTGTGCAGGCACCTTGCCCGCTCTATCTTGAGCTTTAGATGGCCCGAATCGCTCGTATCTTTGCAATAGTCCCACTGGTCTTTTATATCGCCCGTCAATGCTCTTGTGCAGCCCGAGAGCAGGAGCAATGAGACAAGGGCAAATGCAAGAAGGATTTTTTTCATAATACCGCCGCAGCCAATGCATTTTCTTCTTTCAGCCCTGCCTTATTAATTCCTTCCTCCTTTCTTACCTTCTCCCCTTCTTTCTCGCCTTTCGGAACGGTTCGAGCAGCCAGCCCGCGGCATCCCGCTTCTCAATCGCCGCAGCCAGCTTGCGCGCACTCGCACTGCTGAGCTTCATTTTCGCGCTCTCAATCCAGTCGCGCGCATAACTATTGCCGCAGTCGACGAGGAACTTGGCCTCTAGCAGCATCTCGAGCGCATCGGCATCGCGCGCCAGCAAAGCCTCCTTGCTCCTGCCTGCGCAGAATTCACTGAAAATAGCAAGCATATCTTTTTCATCCACCGCGCCCCGCACCGTGTCGGCAAACGCCTTCCTCTCATCCCTCTTAACGTAAAGCTTGTTCATCAAGTTCAAGTCGCTCATGCGCAGCTCGTGCAAATCATGCAGCAGGCACATGCGCATCACTTTCGCTTCATCGGCGCCCTCGAGCCGCGCCAGTTCTGAACCTACAAGCGCAGACACAAACGAGTGCTCGGCAACAGACTCGGGCGTCAGCACGCCAATCGTGCGCCATCCGCTCCTTTCAGTGCGCTTGAGCATGCCAAGTGAGAAAAGGTAGTCGACGAGGGCAGACTGCGAGTTCGATTTTTTTGCCATACGCTCCCTCCTAATCTTTTTCCATCGGCAGCAGGCTCCTCTCGAGAATCTTCATAATTTTCTCCGGCACATAGGCCATCTTCACGAGCCGCGTGTGGCCCCGTATGCCCTTGCCCGACGCAATCATCGAAATCAGGCCCAGCATCTCAAGCTCATTCAGATACTCGCGGAACCAGCGCGCGCTCCTGGCCTCCTTGCCAAACTTCCTGCATGCAGTCGAATACTGCTCGTAGACCTCGCCCGAAAGCAAAAAGCCATCCCCGCCGTCTGCCAGCTTCGAATATTTTCCGCCGCCCTGCGCAAGCGAGGCCACCGCATAGAGAACGAGCTGCTGGTGCTCGGGCAAAGTGCACACGGCGTCAATGGCCACATTCTCGTCCACGCTCTTGCGCGCCTCCTCGACCTCGCGGCCTGTCACGCTCTTGGCGCCCGCCTCGTCAGCCAGCTCGCCTGCCCTGAGCATGAGCCGCAGCGCATACCTGGCATCTCCTGTCTCCTGCGCAGCTATGGCAGCAGCCAGCGCAACCGCATCCTCCTCGACCGCCCCTTCCGCAAATCCCTCGCCAATCCTCTGCTTCAAAATAGCCTGCAGCTGGGGCGAGTTGTAGGGCGGGAACACTAGCTCGGTCTCGCACAGCGTGCTCCTGCTGCGCGTGGAAAGGGCCTCCTTGAAGTTCAGCTTGTTCGAGATGCCGATAATCGAGAGGTGCCCGTGCTTCAAATCATCGTTCGAGCGTATGAGGGTGTAAATCAAGTCATCCAAGTCATGCACCATGTCAATCTCGTCCAGCACCAGCAAGAGCACCTTTCCCTCAGTCTCAATCCAGTCTAAAATCTTCTCATAAAGGAAGCTCACGCCGTAGCCCGGCTTGTCGAACGCGGGCATGAACTCCTTCACCACGTGCTGTAGCACGCGGTAGCGCGAATTGTAGATGCGGCAGTTCATGTAGAGCATGTGCGATTTTGTCCCCTCCTTCCCGAAAAGTTCCATCACGTGCTTTACGCTGCTCGTCTTGCCCGTGCCCGTCTTGCCGTAGACAAAAAGGTTCTGCGTGCGGCTGCCCTTCAGCGCCGGCGAGACCAGCCGCATCACTATTTCAATCTCCTTCTCTCGGTGCGGGAGCGTCTCGGGCAGGTAATGGGGCGAAAGCACGTCCTTCTGCCTGAAAATGCTGGCCTTCTTCAGAATAGATTCGAAGGAACCGACCACGCTACCACCGCAGCAAGAGACTTATAAGAAAAGCTTATTAATGCTTACGACAAAAGTGCCTTCAGTCATTATTATCGAGGTGAGAAGATGGGTCTGCTTCAGAGTCTTTCGCATGCACTGGGCTTGGGCAAGGGTATGGACATCGAGGAATACATGGACACGATCGAGCTCGAGAACGTGGACATGATGCACGAGGCCGCCGACTTCTACGTCAAGCCCGTGGCTCTCGAGAGCGAGGCTGACGCGAAGGTAATCGCGGAGGAGCTCAAGAACAAGAACCTCATCCTTCTCAACATCACGCCCATGAAGAAGAACGAGGCGAAGCTCAAGATGATTGTGAACGAGCTGAAGAAGTTCGTCACCAAGATCGACGGCGACATTGCGAGGATTGACGAGGACAAGATTCTCCTCACTCCCTCCAGGGTCAAGATAGTCAAGTCGAAGCGGACGAAGTAAGCGGGCAATAATTCTGAGGAGCTTGCGGCGGTGCGGAACTTTTCCGTCCGCCGTCTTATTTTTGTTTTTCACAATCCCTAATTTAAATCAGGCAGCCACTCCTCTTCTTCTCTCGTTCTCCACAACAGTCACAATCACATAGTCCCGTGAGCTTTTGATGCTCGCCACTTGCGCCAGCATCGTGTTGAGCTTTGCCACTTCGCCGGAACCCAGGCTCTTGCCCGCAAGCCCGAGTATCTCTTTCACAAGCGCCTTCGGCTCCTCGGCCATTCCATTCGTGGCAACTATTTTTCCATCCACAAAAATTCCGTAAATAGTCTTGCCGAACTTCACGAGCTCCAGTTCGTGCCCTTTGCCTTTCTCGTCTGCCAGCGGCAGCTCGTAGTGCACGAACTCCTGCCGCCTTTCATTTACCTGTGAGCCCTCGAGGAAGCTCACACCGCTGACTTTCGCAGGTCCCTTCTTCAGCAGAACCCTGGCCTCCTGCAAAAGATCAAGTGCAGTAGTCACATTCTCTGTCCTGCGCAGCAGCGCAAGCTCGACTGCCGGCAAGCCATATTTCTCTATGTCGCCTTTCACTGCGAGCAGCTTGCCATTCAGGTAGAGCGAGCCGTTCTTTTCCGTAAGCGTAAGGTCTTCCATGGGCGGGTTTAATCTGCCGCAGTTTATAAACGTTAGGCAGTGCCTTCGCATGCAGTCATTCTTTCTCTTCCTTGAGTGCTGCCAGAATTGCGCGCGCCTCGATAGACGAGACAAGGGCGCGTTCAACAACATTCTTGAACGCAGTCGCAATTTTAGCGGGATCCCGCACGCGCACCTTCTTCCCTCCCTTTCGCGCCAGCCTTGCAAACGCATCTACAAGCGCCTTCCTCTCCGCCCGCGGAGCCAGCCCCTCCCATGTCCCGCCCTTCGCACCCCTTAGCTCGTAGAGTAGAATGGCGAGCGCGTGCGAAAGGTTCAGCACAGGATAGCTTCCGTCAGCCTCAATGGTCACAAGGAAATCGCACTTCTTAATCTCCTCAGGAGTTAATCCCATGCCCTCCCTTCCCAGCAGGAGTGCCATCTTCCCTTTCACCATCCTTGCCTTCTGCTTCAGCTCTGCAACAGACATGGGATTCCGTATGACGTGCTTACTTCTCCTTGCTACTCCGGTAGTTCCGACAACGAGTGCGCAGCCCTTCAAGGCTTCCTCCACACTCCGCACCCTTCTCGCATTCTTGAGCACGTCAGCCCCATGCTTTGAGTACATATGGGCCTCGAAGCCCAGCGGGCATTTCGGGTTGACTATGAAAAGCTCGCGGAAGCCGAAGTTCCTCATCGCGCGGCAGCAGTGGCCAACATTGATGTCATGCTCGGGCTCAACAAGAACAATTCGGATGTCCATTTATTCGCCCCGCACAACCGCGCAGACCGGCACAACGCGCAATTCCATTGAGGTTCCCCTTTCACATCTATTTTCTTGCAACTATGACAGCCAGCTTCTCCTGGAACATGGACACTTCCTCAAGAACTTCAGTTTTCAGCCCTTCCTTACTCAGCGCTTCAACAGTCTCCTTTATGCCTGAGAGCGAGCTTGCGAGCGTGAGAATCGCACCCGTGGGGCTTAGGAAATCAGGTGCATCCGCAAGGAAGCGGTCAATCACCTCGCGCCCATCGCTCCCGCCGTCCCATGCCTTGTTAATGTGCCCCGGCACAGCCTCGCCCGCACCAGTGGGGAGATAGGGCGGGTTGAAAATAATTAGGTCGAACTTGCTCTCGAGCTCGGTGAAAAGGTTGCTTTCAGAGAACTTGCAACCGCTCCCGTTCAGCTCGGAGTTGAACCGCGCATTCTCGACGGCTAGAGGATTTACGTCCACTCCAAGCACCGTCGTCCCTTCATTGCTCGCTACAATCGCAAGCAATCCCGAGCCCGTACCCATGTCCAGCACATTGCCTTTTGCAAAAGCAGGCACATGCTTTGCAAGTGCGAACGAGTCCTCTGCAGGCTCGTAAACATCTTCATGGACGCGGAGCTCAAAGTCCTCATAGAAGACTCTTTTGCAATTCGAGAAATCTGTCATAACCTGCTCCTCTCCTCAGCACGACGGGCGCGCTCCCGCGCAAGTCAACCACTGTCGAGCACATGCGGTGCTCGCAGGGCCCGCCGTCAATCACAATATTCACGCCCTCAAGAAGTTTCTTGTCAAGCTCCTCTATTGAACATGCGGGCTCGCGGCCGGAAATATTCGCGCTGGTCGAAATTATCGGGAATCCGACCGCGCGCGAAAGTGCAAGTATGAACTCGTTCTTAGGGATGCGTATGCCAACAGTGTCCCCCGCAGCATTCCTTGCAATGCCATTTCCTTTCCTTTCAAGCACAAAAGTGTACGGACCGGGCAAAAGGCTCTTGGCAAACTTGCCTGCCATCGGGTTCACTCGGCAGTAGTGCTCGGCCATGGCAATGTCCGTCACGACTATTGAAAACGGTTTTCCATCCCGGTCTTTGAGAGCGTCGATCTTGTGCACGCATGCCTCGCTCCTTGCATCCGCGCCTATGCCATAAACGGTGTCCGTGGGGTAAATTATGAGTTCCCCTCGCCTCAGCGATTCTGAGGCCAAGCCTATAGAATTTGGAGTATCTGTCCTAATTAGCATCATGCGGACATGACTGGCGCAAGCAATACTTATAAGCATATAGTGCCGAGTTGCGCCTAATAACGTCTATAGGCATCATATAGTTACAAAATTCTCTGAAGCTCAGCCTCAAGCTCGCGCCTCACTCCATATTTCGCAAAATAGTGCAGCACGTTCCACACATCCCTTCTTAGGAACTCGCGCGCCTTCGGGTGCACCGCCAGCACCCCCTGGCCCACATCTATCAGATACGGCTCGGCCGGCATGCCGTGCATCAGTATGTTGAACTCGCTCACGTCCGCATGCACAAATCCCCTTGCCCACAGCTTCCGAATCATCTCCAGCAGCTCGCCGCAGTGCCTCTCGGGCTCCTCGCTCCCGACCGCTTGCAGTGTCGAGTCGGGCATTCCCTCCTCCCCTATAAAGCTCATCACCAATATGTTGTTCTTGAATGCAATGGGCTTGGGCGCGCTCACTCCGGCCTCTGCGCATATGTTGAGGTTCTTAAACTCCTTGGCAACCCATGCATGCACGAGGCTGCGCTTGTCATGCTTCACCTTTCCGAACCGCGGGTCGCCGTTAACATAATCGGCCATGCGCAGGAAATTGCTGGTCTCAATGCGGTAGATTTTTACAGCCGCATAGCCGTCGGGTGTCGTGGCCCTGAAAACATTCGCCTCCTTGCCTTTCTGAATGGGGTAATCGACGCTCCTCAGCACGCCCTTCTGGATGTAATCGCTCAAAACCATCATCACGGGCCTGTCGAAGACCTCGCTCTCAATCAGGTATCTCTCCTTGGTCTGCTTCTGCTCGCGCTCAGGCATCTTGCGTTTGGACTCCCGCCTTACCATGTGCTAGACTTAGCCATCCAGCTTATTTATAGTAGCTCCACCTACGTGCCCTTCCGCGGGCCTCTTATGGCCACCAAGGGCACGATCCTCTCGTACAACTTATCTGCGTACAATGCAATATTCACCAAGCCAACATCAACTTGCACGCCTTTGGCCGGTGGCTCGGAGACTACGTTCACTGCACCGATTCTCATACCGCTAAAAGACCTGGCCTTATTCACAAGGCCAAGCGCGAATCCGCGGAGACATCCATCCACTTCTGTAATCACGCCGCTCACGGTGCCTGCCACATTTCCCATTGCCCACGCGAGAAAACCGCCCAGCAACGCGCCGCGCACGTCTCCACGAACCGCTATTCCCACGCCCGTCACCACACCATCAAGAGTCCCCTCGATGGATGCGACCGTACCGTGCACCACGCCTGTCGCGTTCCCTAGTATATTGATGCCGCAGCCGTTTAGGGTCACGCCCCTGAAATTTTCGTCCACAGTGGTTTCAATAATCGATAGTACACATCCGCTGGCAGACTTTTCAAACAAATTGCCGACACTGAACACGAACGCAGGACCAACGCTGCCTTCTTCCACCCACAGGCCTTTGCAAGACAGGAGAACCTTGCCATGCCGATCTTCTTCATCTAGCTTCTTGAAGAAAATGGGATTAGGATTCCTCCCGTGGGCCGGTTTCCGAGCAGCTGCTGTGCCAGAGTTCATGTCGTTAGTGCCGAGTTTTACAGCTTCCATCCACTCACCACTTGCAGAATTAGATGAAACTATGGCAGGGCAGCTATTTAACCCTAATCTTTGTAGTAGCCTTTCCTTCTCAGCCATTCGCCCTGCATCTTAGTGTAGCGCCACTTCACGTCGCCCTTCCTGTCGCCGTCAATGTCCCACGGCTTGACCACTACGACATCGCCCTCGCGCACCCAGATGAACCTCCGGATATTTCCCGGAATCCTGCACAGTCTTTCCTTCCCGTCATTGCACTTGACCTTCACGCGCGAGCCGCCCATCATGCCCATTACCTCTCCCAGAATCTCGCCCTCCTTTGGTATCCGTATCTTCATCGGTGCGTCTTCAGCCAAAATATCAACCTCTCGCCTTCGAACATACTGCCTTTCTCAGCCCTTTACCGGCGCCCGCGCACCGCAAGCCTCGCACACCAGCTGCTTTATTCCGTGCTCACCAGTCACTATGTGCGTGTCCGGCTTCTTGCATTCTTTGCACATTACAAACGCATCGCAGAAATTCTTCAGCTTCTCGTTCACCACGCGCGGATTGAACTTTCCGTGCAGTATGAGCCGGGGCCCCTCCTTGCTTACGGGCACCGCCAGCTCCTTTTGCATGTACTTGAGTATCTGCTCGGGCGGCCTCCTCAGCGTGCCCGCAATAGCATCAAAATTCTTCACAATGGTCTTGCTGCCCTGGAGCAGCACGTCTGCCATGGGCATCTCAAACCGCTCGCCGCTGCTGGACTTCTGCGGCACTGCCAGGTATGCCTTGTCGAGCAAATCAAGATATTCAGTCATGCTATCACGTACTCTTACGAGGAGAGAATTTATAATGCCTCTTTAAAGCCCTGCCAGCTTCACAAGCGCAAGGGCCATGATTGCGGCAGCGCTGAGCGGCGGGAGCGCGGGCAGGAAGGCATGCTTCTCGAGCACGTACCAGAGCACGAAATAGAGTGCCAGCGTAGATGCTGCAATAATCGCAAATGGGGCAAGCAGGCTGCCGGTCTTTGAAGCCGAGACTGCGAGCATGAGCGGAATTGCAATGTCGCCGGTGCCAAGCTCAAGGCTCGACTTCCTCGTTTCCTCCTTGAATTTTTGCGGAGTGCCCATCCTAATCTCTTTCGGGCTCATGGGCACAGGCACGCGCACCTTCTCAATGCTCTCCGCGCCCACTGAGAATGCCAGGTTCCTTCCGCCCAGCTCGCGCGCCATCACAATCATGTGCTTTGTGCCGAACACAGCCCAGATATCGTAGAGCGACAGCCCAACCATGAACGCGATTGCGGGCAGCGGGTCGAGCGAGAAGCCGAAGATTGCGCCCACTCCTGCGCTCGCTATTATCGCAGCAGCATTCTTCAGCTGCGGCAGGAAGAACTTGGCAGCAGCCAGCCCTGCAGCGAGCACGAGCGAGAGTTCGAAGTAGTAGGGCGCGCCGAGCGCGAGCAGCGTGATGTAGAACACTATGTTGGAGGCCGTGAAAACAATGCCCGCCTCTAATAGCTTGAACAGGAACATGCCCTTGTAGAATTTCATGAGCAGGAGCAGCAGTGCCGCGCCCACGAGTATGTAAACTATGAACAGCAGCGCGCTGGCCGCACTCTCAGAACCTGCGGGCGCCACATCCAGGCTCTCGAACTCAGGGTAGATTTGCGCCTGCTGTACAAGCGTCGCGCCCACGAACAGCCCGAGCAGCTGCGCGGCAAGGAACAGAAGTAGGATGGATATGATTTCCTTATGGGCCACTTACTCAAACCTCTTCACAATCTTTATGTAGCCGTGCTTGGGCTTGTAGTAATCTCCCTTCGTAACCTTGTCATCTATTAGCTGCACCACTACGCGCTCATCAATGCTCTGCGCCTTTGCCGCATCGACCACTGCCTTCACCTCGACCATTTCGCCATTCTTCTGCAGGTCAGCCACGATGTCCATGATGGCATTGAACTTGTCAATCTTGGACTTCTGCTGGCCCGTAATCATGTCGATATCGAGAGTCTGCGTAGTCACGTCGAATGCAGTCTGCCTGAGCACGAATTCCATGAGCCTTATGGCCCTCTCGGAATCCGCTACGGTGACCTCCATGCTCAGCCTCATTTTTGCAACAGCCTGGCTCATTCTGATAAGGCCCTCAAGCTGCCTGGGCGTAATGGGCACAGGCCCCCCGCGCTTTCCAAGGCTCCTCATCTCCTCGTAATATCCTTTGAGCTTATCAGCCGCCTCGGCCGAGAGGACCGGCCTGATGGTCTTGCGCGCATAGGCGATGTACTTGCGCAGAAGCTCGGTTGAAATTATCGGGACATCGCTCGATTTCGGAGGCTCAGTGCCCATGGCCGCGCTCCTGTGCGAGTCTAGTACAAATCCTGCCAGCTTCTTGTCCTCCGAAGGGTCGAGAATATCCTTGATTGGGAATATGAGGTCAAAGCGCGAGAGCAAAGTGGGAATAATCTTGAACTGGTCTGCCACGCTCTTGCTCTGGTCAAACCTTCCGAACTCCGGGTTCGCAGCCGCAAGAATTGCAGTCTTAGCCCGCATTTGCGCCACAATGCCGGCTTTCGCAATGCTCACCCTCTGGCTTTCCATCACCTCATGCAGTGCGGCCTTGTCATCATCGCTCACCTTGTCAAATTCATCAATGGACACAATTCCGCCGCTCGCCAGCACGAGCGCGCCTGCCTTGAGCACCCAGCCTCCCTCTCCGAACTCCATGTCTTTTTCAGCAGATGCCGTCAGGCCCACGCCAGTCAAAGTCTTGCCGCCGACATAGATGCTCTTGGGCGCAATCTGCTGCACATACTGCAGGAACCTGGTCTTTCCTACGCCAGGGTCTCCAATCAAAAGAATGTGCATGTCGCTCCTTATCTTGCCGCCTCCTGACAGCACGAGGTCGGGCGTGCCGCCGAAAAGCTGGAGCGCAATGCCCTCCTTCACCTCATCATAGCCGTAGAGTGCGGGCGCAATCGAGCCGATAAGCTTATCGTAGAGCTTCGGGTCCTTCGCGAGCTTCTTTATCTCAGTCTCCTCCTCCTTCGTAAGCTCAATCTCCTCGAACTCGCGCTTCTGCTTCTTCACGTGCACGACATCTATGTACATCGAGTAGCCGATCTTGCCCTTCATGGGCGGAATTATGCGCAGTATGCCCGTAAGCGTGACATTGTCTCCCGGCACGACCTGGTTTACCAAATCATCCTCAAGCCGCACGTCCATGTGCGATGCAGGCTCGCCGCCCCTCAGCTTTTCCAGGGGCTCCTGCGCATCTGCGCGCTGCAGATTCACGAAGTAAGACCTGTCCTCATCAACAGCCAGCCCGCGCCTCTTACAAGACTCGCACACGCTCGGTTCCTTCGAGTTCTTGCCCACGGGCACCTTGTACTCGGCATCGCAGTACTTGCACACGAAAAGTGCAATGCGCACGCGCGGCCTCACCTCTGCCCTCTTTGTAATCAGGCCATCGAAACACAGCATCTTGTTGATGTGCTGCGCGCCCATGCGCTCGATGAGCAGGCCCCTGTCGGGCAGGTTGAAGAAGCGCGCGTGCGGCTCGAACTCCGCGCCGGGCATCCTCGGCAGCGGCATCTGCGCCAGCGCATTCTCGGCCGCCTCTATGACTGCGTCGGGCTTCTCGATGAGCTCGTCGGCGAGCTCCACATCGAACTTCTCAAGCTCGGCGTAGTCAATCTCAAGGCTCTTCTGCGCCGGATAATTGGCGGCGAGCTTCTCAACGTCCTTCCTGCACTTGAGGTCGAAGAACTCCTCGAACTTTTTGATTAGGTCGTCTAGGTTGTATTCAGGCACAAACTCGCCTCTGCTATCTCTCGATTCCGGTCTCCCACAACCTTTCTCGAGGGGGATATGCTTGGTTGGAAAATCATTAAATACGTATGCCGGCACCTGCGCCGCGCTTCAGTCTTTTTGAAACGCTTAAAAGCCTTCAACGCCATACAAGATAACTAATTTTGGGGGTGGCTTTTGATGAATGGCTTTGCAGCAGGAAGACCAAGACGATTTTTATCGCACACCGATGTAGGCTCAAGTCCGAATTTTTCAAACCAACGATTTCAAAAGCTCGTAGATGGAGACCGCGTGACGATTAATGGCCGGCCCTATCATATAGTCATAATCCCTGATGAGGAAACTGCCTTAAGGCTCCCCAAGGACTTTCCAGTGGAAGATGCTTCAGCATACCGCCGGGCGCTAAGCATACTGCGAGAAGCTGCCCAAATTACGCAGCGGCTTTCCGATAGGCTCTCAGACAGCCAAGATGGAAAAACAACGGAAGGTGTGGGCTTGCTTATCAAGCACATGAATGAACTTTCACCTGAATTTGCGCAGCAGATACGCGGTTATCTGCTTGCGATCATAAAGAACATAGATAATTTCGATAAGATACGCGGAAGCGTTTTCGTCCCTCCATGCTCTCGAGAGCGATTCGAGTCGGAAATCGGCCTCCTGCCAGCTGACGCAAAAACCAGTTTTGATTGGAATGCCTGGCTAGATCACTTATACAATCCGGTGCCAAAGGCCACCGAAGGCTTCTATCTTTTTGAAACAAAGGGCGACTGGGAGCGTTTCGAGGCTTCTTTGGGTGTCGATTATGCCCGACTCAAGCTCATAGTTCAGAAACGCTTTGAACGCGCCCTCAATGGCGCTCCTGATATGAAAAACATGGAAAAATATGATGTGGCGAGCCAGAAGCTCATGGATTTGCAGAGGAATGCGCTCAAAAAAGTTCTTGCACTTGCAGAAAATGAGACTGCGAGCGGCATGTGCACGCGCGTGAGAATACGCGTTGGCGAAGACGCGAAAATCTCGTTTTCAGCGGTCAATTACACGACTGAATTTCGGCCGGAGCTGGACAAACTTGCCGACTTGCTAGCTAAGGTGCGCGCAGCACTTCCTGAACGGGCCACCGAGCTGCGCGGAGTGCTTGAGGCACAGGAAAAGTGGTGCAGGATTGAAAATGCCGATACCGATTGGGGCCTAACCCGGTCGGAATGGCTTGCGGCCAAAAATCCCCGTGATATCCTTGATTGCAACGTAACGTGCGAAGAAAAAGTCGCACTGCTCGGAGCAAAGAGTACTTTCCAGTTGTTGGTTTCGCAGCACGATCAAATCTTGCCTGCACTGCAACCTGTTTGGGAAACCGTAACGGCACGCGCAAGTGAGAGTAACATAAACACTGTCCTTCTTCGTACACTTATAGTCGGCGGCTTTGCAAGCAACTATGTCATTTCAGGTGAAAAACTACCCGACCCCGCAAACCAACCGCAGTATAAATCATCTACCTTTACGAACACCACCGTTGCTGTTCAGGTTCGAGCAGAAGCAGAGGCGATTGCAAAGGCAACGGGACGTACAATTGAGGAAGCGTTGGCCCTAAGTCCTACAGCAATACTAGCTACCTGTTTGCACGAGTTCAGGCATACGCGCGGAGATCATGCAAAATTCCTTGGAGAGTATGCCAATTATGTTGAGGAATCCAACGCGCAAACAGGCCCGATATTCTATACGCCAGTATTTGCTCCAGAAATGATGGATGCCATTGCTGTTTTCGAAGCACTCTGGACACCAATACGGCGCGCGCGGCAAGGTCCTCTCGAGGCGCACTCGCGCTCAGATCTCGTTCTCATTGATGAGTATCTGAAAGCAGGCGCAGTTGAAATAGTCGAGAAAGACGGAAAATATATGTTACACGTGACTGACCTCGACAAGCTTGTGCAAACTGCACACCGACTAGGACTCCAGATGTGCTTGTGGGAAAAAGGCGTACCCCTGGATCTGCAGTCTTCTTATATGAAACCATTCGATCCAGCGAATCCTGACCAGGGTATTCTGATAATTAAAGAAGCCGTCAACGATATGCGCCTTAGAGATCTGGTCCCAGTAGAACCTGGTGAACCTGAATCAAGATCTGAACGTGAGAAAAGAGTGATTGCCGAAGTAAAAGACTACTTTTCCGATGAGCACATGCGCCAAGTAGCAAAGAAGCTCGAGCCGATTTTGGAAGGCCTTAGAGATGTATCGCAACCGCTGGTGGTAATTCCTAGCGACTGGCGTATCGCAGCTCTCGTAGCATAGGCCTGCCGCCCTTTTGAAACGCTTAAAAGCCTTCGAAGGCATATAAGAAAACTAATTCCGGGGGTGGCTTTTGATGGGCGACATATTGGTAGAAAAGTCAAAACAGTTTTCTACTTCTCAAACTGAGAAAAACGGCGCTCAAGGCGCGAATTTTGTACACCGGCAAGTCAAAAGGCTCGCAGATGGTCAAAAACTCCGACTTGATACGAATCGAGACTACAAACTGATATGCATTAGCGGAGCAGAAACTGCCTTCAATCCGAAAGGGCTTTCTAAAAAAGACGCCAAGGCATACGGGGCTGCATTATCTATCTTGGAAGATGCTGCCCAGATAGTAACACATTTGTCCAACCGTCTCAGAGATAGTGCCGACGGTATGACTACGAATGGAGTTGAAATTCTCCTTCAAAATAAAGATTCTCTCAATCCTGAGTTTCTTGAGAAAATAAGCCCTTACTTGCTCGCGATTCTAAAAAATGGGGCAACATCTGATGGGCATCGACTAACAGTTTATATTCCTCCTTGCGAAAGGTCGCAGTTCGAAGCAGAAATAGGTTATCTGCCTGCGAAGGTAAGAAAGTCATTTGATTGGTCTGGCTGGCTTGATCATATCTATGATCCCGTACCAAAAGCCGGAGAGGGTTTCTATCTTTTTAAGCGCCAGGCGGATTGGGCCCGATTTGAGGTTTCTCTGGACGATAAGTATGCCAAACTTAAGCGACAGCTTGAAAAAATCTTTACCAAGGCCCTTACAGAACCACTTGAGTACGGCGAATTAAAGAGATATGACGACCTGAGTAGCAAGTTGATAGGAATACAGAAGGCAAAACTCGAGGAAGCCCTCAAGAAGAACAAGTATGCGCGAGGCATGTGTACGCGTGTGAGCGTAGGTGTAAGTGCAAGCGGCAAACTTTCTCTTTCAGTGGTGCATTATACTGAGGAATTCAGAGACGAACTGAGCCTCCTTGCCAGGCAGATACGTAAAGCAAAGCGGGCCCTTCCTCAGGGCGAACAAACAGCGGAGTTGCGGGCCGTCCTGGAGGCGCAAGCCAAATGGTGCTTAGAAAAAACCAAGAACCCTGATTGGGGAAAGAGCCTGTCTATCTGGGTAACTGCAAAAAACGCGCAGAACCGGATCGACTGCAACTTTACTTGCGAAGAGAAAGTTTCGACGATAGGGCAGAAGAGCGATTTCCAAATACATGTATCGCAGTTTGCTGAAGTTCCATCCGTTCTTCAAAACTTGTGGGAAGCCGTACAGGAGCGCGCAAGCAAAGGAAAAGGTAAGAACGGCCTTGAGAAAACCAACATCTTGCTTTTAGAAACTCGGATTGTAGGCGGCCATAACGTTAAATTAACCGTTTCAGGGGAGAAGCTTCCGGATCCTGCCAATGAGCCTTGGTATAAATCAATGACGTTTACTAACACAACCGCTGCAGCCGCATCCAGGGCAAGCGCCGAAGCAATGGCCTTTGTAACCGGAATCTCCCCCGAAGAATTAGGGAAGATGCCTCTTGCAGTACTCGTCGCAGTAATTTTACACGAATTTGGGCACACACTTGGAGATCATGCAAAATTCCTCGAAGAACGTGGTGGATATGTCGAGGAAACAAATGCGCAGGCAAGCGCAATATATCTCACACTCCGCTTCTTACCGGAAATTTTACCGCAAATAGCAATTTTCGATTCATGCTGGACCCCTCCAAAACGAGCCCAAGTAGGAATTTTCGAACAGCACTCACGTTCAGACCTGGTGCTATTTGAGGCGAATCTAAGGGCAGGTGCAATTGAAATAGTCGAGAAAGATGGTCGCCATATCCTGCAGGTGCGTGATCTTGACCTATTGGTGAAAAATGCGTTCGAGCAGGCAATTCACATGCGCCTCTTGGAAAAAGGAATACCTTCAAAATACCACGGCCAATTCCTGGAACCTCTAAACCCTGCCGATCCTGAACAAGACGTTAGAATAACACAAAAAGCAATTAAGTGGATGAAGTCTCCTCCAAAAGAAGTTCTGAAGAGCCTTAAAGTAGAAAAAGCATCAGAAGCACGAAAGCTTCTAAAGGCGGCAGTATCCAAAGAGGCGGAAAAACTATTCTCTGATGCACACATGAGAAAAATAGGCAAGGTTTTAGAGCCTGTGCTGGACGATATGAAACGCGCCGAAATACCGGCGACCCTATATATAGTCCTGCCCGGTTACAAACCAATGGAAGCATTAGTTGTCTGAGCGCCCGCCAAAGCTAACGCATAAATAGCTAGCCGTTCCTAAGGTTAGTCTACAAAAGGTGGTTTGCTTCACAACTGGGAATACAAAGAAATACCTCGTTACATGCGCCCTTCCATATGCGAACGGCCCCTTGCACCTAGGTCACATCAGGAGCACCTACCTGCCCGCGGACATCTACGCGCGCTATTTGCGCCTGGCGGGCAATGACGTTGTTTTTGTGTGTGCTACAGATGAGCACGGTACTCCAATAGTGGCGGCAGCCGAGAAGGCGCACAAGACACCCAAGGAATTCGTGGACTACTACCACGAGCGCGACAAGGCGGAATTCAGCAAGCTCGGCTTCTCATTCGACATCTTCTACCGCACCTCGTCGCCCGAGAACAGGGAGCTCACGCAGCACTTCTTCACGAGGCTGGGCGAGAACGGCCATATTTATGAGCGCGAGGTTTCGCAGGCATACTGCGAAAACTGCAAGCGCTTCCTGCCTGACCGCTTTGTAGTCGGCACCTGCCCGCACTGCGCTTCCGAAGGCCAGTACAGCGACTACTGCGATTCGTGCGGCAAGGCGCTCACAGCAGGCGAGATTCTCAAGCCCAAGTGCCTTCACTGCGGCACAACGCCTACAACGCGCACGACAAAGCATTACTTCTTCAGGCTCAGTTCCTTCTCGCAGAAATTGCGGGACTATTTGAAGCAAAACAAGGAGCTCCAGGCACCCGTGGTCAACTACGTGGTGAACTGGATTGACAACGGCCTGAATGACTGGGACATTACGCGAGATTTGGACTGGGGTGTGCCCGTGCCCGGCGAAAAGGGCATGGTCTTCTACGTGTGGTTCGACGCGCCCATTGGCTATATGAGCACGATCGTGAAGCTTCTGGGCTCGCGCGAGAAGTTCGCGGAGCGCTGGCGCGACTCGAAGGTAGTGCACTTCATAGGCAAGGACATCATCTACCACCACTTCCTGTTCTGGCCCGCGATGATTGACGGCACGGGCGAGTTCAAGCTGCCCGACGCAATACCTGTGCGCGGCTACCTGAACCTGCAGGGCAGGAAATTCTCGAAGAGCAAGAACTGGTTTGTATCGCTCGCAGATTACCTTGAGGCCTTCCCGCCCGACTACCTGCGCTACTACGTTACATCAATAACGCCGCACAATGTCGAGGACGCGGACTTCTACTGGAAGGACTTCTCGGACAAGGTGAACAATGAGCTGGTGGCGAGCATAGGAAATTTTGTGCACCGCACGCTCACGCTCATCAAGCGAAACGCCAACTCCAAAATACCGACAGTTGATGCCGCACAGTTCGATGATGCGGACAAGGCGCTTCTCGCGCGCATAACAACCGCGAAAGCGCGCACAGCCGAACTGCTCGAGAAATACGAGGTGAAGAGCGGGCTTGAGGAAATAGTTGCGCTCTCGGGAGCGCTGAACAGGTACCTGAGTGCGCGCGAGCCCTGG
>NZ_JAUSNF010000044.1 GCF_030646255.1 Candidatus Burarchaeum sp.
CGGCGAACAACACCGCGAAGACGGCGAGCGATCTGGTCTCCTTCCAGTGGGCTGTTTCCGAGCCGTTCTTGAAGAACTGCTCCGTGATGTTTGAATACGACGGCACCGGCACTGCAGGCCAGTTTGTGATAAACAAGACAGTCACAAATACAGAGGACTATGTGAAGGGCGACGGCACCTGGAATGCAACCGAGCTATTCAACATCTCGACAAACCAGATGTACCAGCGCCTTGGCGGCAACAGCCTGACTGGAAAGATAAACTGGACTGTGACCTGCTATGACTCTTGGGGCCACAACACCACTAATATCAGCAACAGCATATGGTCGTGGTTCTACATACCAGTGACCAACGACTCAACAGCCGGCGCAACCGGCAGCGGCGGCAGCAGCTCGGCACCGCAGGTGAGCGCGCCTTCGGGCGTGTGCACAGGCCAGCCTGCAACCGTGACATTCAGCGGAATACGGGTCGACAACACAGTGAGGATACTCAGGGTAGTAACGGGCCAGCCATCTCAACTGATCTACACAACAACCCTGGGCTCTGACGGCTCGGTAACCTTCACCCCAACAACGATGGGCGACTACCTTGTATCAACCTCTTCAATTTCCCAGCTGGGTGCTTCGGTAAGCTTCTCAGTGGGCTGCGAGGGAACGGCAACCCCCGCAACACCCGCAACCCCGGCAACCCCAGCAACACCTGCAACCCCGGGCACACCCGGAACCCCGGCAACACCTGCCACACCAGCGACTCCAGCAACCCCTGCACAGCCACCTGCCGTGACAGTAGGTGCAGCGCAGAGTGCGCTTACAGATGCCAACAGCGCAGTAGCAACTGCTGCTGGCGAGGGCAAGGCTGTTGCAGATGCGCAGAGCAAGCTGCAGGAGGCACAGGCTGCCTTTGACACGGGCGACTATGAGTTGGCATTGACACTGGCCAATGAGGCAACTACGCTGGCCCAGAACGCGGCAGCGTTGCCTGCAACAACACCAACAACCCCGACCACACCAACCGTGCCAACGACTCCACCTGTAACTCCAGCACCAGCAGCAAACAATGGCTGGATGCTCTGGGTTGTAGTGATTGTCGTGGTGCTCGGTGTAGCAGCCTACTTCCTGACCAGGAAGAAATACTGAGTTTTCAGCGGGGTTCGCAAGAACCCCCTTCTTTTCATTTTTTACGGCCCCCTAGCCTCGGCACGAGGTTGCACGGGCAGCATGCAGCTGCGCATTCCCCGGCGCAAGCGCGCCGGGCTGGAAAAACATTTTAATACGCGCCTTCATGTATCCCCGGGTGAGATTGTGCGTGTTTGGACTTCGTTGATTGCATTTGCATTTACTGCGCTTCTGCTGCTCTCCGGAATTGCGGCGGCCGAGGCGACGCAGGGCGAGGCGCAAGCTGCTTTGAACGCAGCAAATGAGGCAATAGGCGCTGCAATTGCAGCCGACAAGGACATTACTGCTGCGGATGCAAAATATGCGCAGGCTTTCGATAAGTTCAGGTCTGGTGAGTACGATGCCGCTATAACGCTCGCCAACGAGGCCAAGGCGCTGGCAGAGTCTGCTCCTCCAAAGGCTGGTTCCCAGGCAGGAAACCCGGGTACAAACACGACAAATAGCACGCAGGGCACCCCGCAGGGGCAGGCAGGCACTGGCGGCACCAATGGCAACGGGGCTAATGGAACTTCAGGCAGCACGCAGGGCAGCGGGCAGGATGCTGGCGCCTCTGAGACCACGCCAGTACAGCAGGGCACGCCCGAGCCCGCAAGCACAGGCGGTCCGAACTGGCTTCTCATAGCCATTGTCTTTGGCGCAGCCGGCTTTGGTACTATAGTGTTCCTCGGGCTTGCATGGTTCTTCTTCCTGCGCAAGCGCTACTGAGTCTTTTAAATCCTCGCAGTGAAAGAGGTGCAGTGGGAGTGGGCAGATGGAATCAGCCGAACTAATCTGGACTGAGAAGTACAGGCCGCGCACGCTGGATGAGGTAGTGGGCCAGAAGGAGAATATCGAGCGCCTTAAGGCCTATGTGAAGTCCCGCAACATGCCCCACATGCTTTTTGCAGGCCCGCCCGGCGTGGGCAAGACCACTGCAACCTTGGCTCTTTGCAGGGACCTGTTCGGCGAGCGGTACAGGGAATCATTGCTTGAGCTGAATGCGAGCGATGAGCGCGGCATCGACGTCGTGCGCGAGAAGATAAAGGACTATGCGCGCACCATGTCGCTCGCGGAAGTTCCCTTCAAAATCATTTTCCTCGACGAGGCAGACGCGCTCACTCCGGATGCGCAGAATGCGCTGCGCAGGACCATGGAGCTCTATGCCACAACCACGCGCTTCATACTTTCGTGCAACTACAGCAGCAAGGTGATTGCGCCCATACAGAGCAGGTGCGCGGTCTTCCGCTTCCGCGGGCTTGAGGAAAAGGAAGTGGAGCAGATGCTCGAGCACATTGCGAAGAAGGAGAAGCTGCACCTTACGGCCGAGGGCACGAAGGCCATCTGCTATGTGAGCGAGGGCGACATGCGCAGGGCCATCAACGCCTTGCAGGGTGCGGCCGCCATCTCGAGCAAGATTACCGAGGAGGCTGTGTTCAAGGCCAGCTCGCGCGCAAAGCCCGAGGAAATTGAGAAGATGGTGAAGCACGCGATTGCAGGCGAGTTCACCAAGGCGCGCGAAGCGCTCGACAAGCTCATGGTTGAATATGGGATGAGCGGCGAGGACATCATGCTGCAGGTTTACAAGGAGGTTACGGGCCTAGACATTGACGATTACAAGAAGGTGCTGATGATTGACCGCATAGGTGAGTACAACTTCAGGCTGAGCGAGGGCGCGAATGAAAGGATTCAATTAGAGGCTATGCTCGCGCAGCTCATGTTGCTAGGTGACGGTTTAGGACAGGGCTCTAAGAAAGGCTAGGCGCCCGCCATCAAAACTTCCTTGTCGAACTTCAGCATCGCCCGCGCAATTTCATAGCCATCCTGAGTGAAATATTTTTTGCTGCCTTTAACAACTATTTTTAGTTGTTTTTCAAGGTTGCGTTCTACCTCACTCGGAAGTTCCACATCTAAATTCCCGTATAGTTCATAGTGCTCAAAAAGTTTCACTAGCGCCTTATCTTCCTTGGTTTCCTTACCTTTGTATTCTCTCTCGTATATTTGTCTAGCTTTCACCAGTTCCATCTCCTTTTTCTTTACCAAATACCAATTCTCCATCAACCGCAGGATTTCATTATCTAGGTTGGGCTTGAAGAACTCAACTCTCCCCACGGTTTTTGTTACGATTATGAACTTCTGCTTCTTGAGCGTTTCATAGTATCTTTGGAAAAACGTAGACGACACGCCTGCGCATTCTATAAGCTCCTTTTTAGTGAATTCTTTACTTGGGTACTCTAGCAGTACACGAAGAACACGGCCTCCAAGTCCAAAAACATCCTCTACTGGTTTCAAAATAGAAATCGTGCTGGTCGCCTCGTTCATCTTCATCACCATCGTATGATATTAATTGAATGTTTAAAAACCTATGTTCGTCATCTATCGAATGTTTTTTAAAGTATTCAATAAGTCTGAATGCGAACCTTTAAAAGCTTTTTTATTCAATACGCATCAAGGTGCCAGTAGTGAAGAAAATTTGTGACAAACGAGTGAGTATGTGACCACTATCAAGATGTCAAGCGAAGATTGGCGTTCATACCGGAATTCAATTTTGCTCAAGATATATGATCATGGCTGGACTGCTAAGCGTCAACCGCATCACTTTAACCTCGATTCCATCCGGCGCCACGGAGATGAAAAGAAACAATTCGAGGCGGCCCTTAAGGAACTTGAAACCATGGAGTTAATCTTTTCTTCAAAACGACCCATTCTTACAACAAGCGGCCTCAAATATGCCGCCGAGTTAAAACAACAAAAGATTGATTCTTCTTTAGGAAAGAAAACCGATACGGGTTAAGCCTACTTTTTCCCCTCGTTCTTTTCCTTCCCCTTGGGCGCCAGCTTCACGCGCATCTCGCCCTCAGGCCCCCTCGTAATCGCGACTTCCATGTTTGAGCCGCCGATGAGCTCGCGCAGCTGCTCGTAGGTGTATGCGCCCGGCTCCTCCTTTCCTCCGCCCGTCCTTACGCCCGCGGCGCGCTGGCCGATAATCTCCTCGCGCTTGCTCCTTATCCTGTCCAGCGGCACGAGCGAGTGCTCAATGTGCATGCGGTTCTGCGGCTTGTTGCCGAAAACATCCTCGAGTCCGAAGTCTATCAGCCCCTTGCCCTGGTAAATGAAATTGAGCACCGCATCGAACTCGCGCGCCACGTCGTTAACAACCATGCTGGCTTCATTTCTTCCGCCCGCGACCACGAACTCGCCCTCGCCCAAATAGCCTACGAACCCTCTTCTACTATCCCACTCGCTCACTTTGTCCTGCAGCAGCTGCGACACTAGCCGCACAATTGTCTTGGCATCCTCCTCTCCATACTCCTGCCCGTACTCCTCGAGATTTTTCAGGTGCAGGTTCGTGACCTCAAAGTCCTCGGTGCTCACAACGCGGTCAATCTCCGCGCTCAGCCTGCGCTCATCGGGCAAATCCACGAGCGGATCAAAACGTTTGCCCTTTTTCCTGAGGAAAATGCTCGTGAGCGAGCGCAGCTGTTTGGGCTCGAACGGCTTCTTTATGTAGTAGTCCGCACCGTACTTCAGGCCCTTGAACCTGTTCTTCACCGCATCTGTCGCGGAAACTATGATTATGATTGTATTTTTGAGCTCCGGGTCCTTCTTCACGGTGCGGCATATCTCAAGGCCGTCTATGCCCGGCAGCATTAGGTCAAGTACAATGAGGTCGGGCCTGAACTCGAGTATCTGCTTCATGGCATCGCGGCCCTCGTGCGCCTGCCTTATGGAATAGCCGCCGCCCAGCGATACCTTTACGAGATTATTGATATTAGGATCATCTTCGACAATCAAAACTTTCTTGTGCGCGTTGAACTGGAGTGAATACCAAGTAACGCTGTTGCCGACAACGCGCGACTCGATGGCGCCGTATTTCTTGAGGTTGTTCAGCACGCCCGCAAGCTCCTCGCGCTGCAGGCCGAGCTTGCCCGCCAGCTCGCCCTCGTTAATCCCGTCATCGTGATTTTCAATTGCCTGCAGCACCCGCGCTTCGAGCCTGACCGCACCCGGTACGTCTCCCATCTAACCACCTGTCTTGCTGCATTATTTCTCAGTCGCCTGTGCAAACTTCGCGCCAAAGGTTAAAAAAGGGAGCGGTTGGGCATCGGACAATGCACGCGGATTCGGGCTGCGATTCGGAGCGGCTTCTTTGCCCCGCGCCCACCACCGACACCGCCCGCCCCCGCAGTCATGCCGTGGCACACCGCTTCATTTAAATTCCCGCAAATAGATAGACGGGCGATGAAGGCGACCGAAGACGCGATGCGCGAGTTCATGGCCGCGCTGAGCGGATGCAGGACAGCGGACGAGCTTGTTCGCTCGCTTCCCTCAGCCATTGCGAGCCTTGGAAAGTTCGATGAGGCAGCGCTTGCAATCCTGCCCGAAGGACGGGGCGAGACTTTCGAGGCCCACTGCCTTTCTGGAAAGACCTGCTGGTCTGGCCCCATGCCGCTTGTTGGCTCGGCAGTGCAGGCTGCGGTCGAGAAGGGCGCGCCGCTTTCAGAGGCAGGCATAGGCAAGTACAGCAACTATTTCGACGTGCGCAAGCTGGCCGAGTCCAGCCTTGAGAGCTATGCCATCTTCCCTCTTGCATGCGAAGGCAAAATTTTCGCCACCCTTAATTTAGCGAGCTCTAGTGAGTATACTTTCACGCAGGAAAAAATCCAGCAGCTTGCGCCTGCGTGCGATTATTTAGCGAAACTACTCTACGCGCTCATGCGGAGCGAGACTGCGCGCCAGCACAGCACGAGCGCTGAAATTGCCCATCTCCTGCCCCACATATTCTTCTCCCTTGACTCCGACTTCCGGCTCTTCTCAGTCGACGGCGCGCCCGATGCCCTGCTGGGCTATTCTGCCGCTGAGCTTGCGGGCATGCGCATCTCAAACATAGTTCACTCGGACGACTATGTGCGGCTGGATGCAGTGCTTAGGCAGCTTGCAGGGGGTTCGACTGTAAAAGACATCGACTTCACTTTCATAGCAAAAGACAGCAGCCACACGCGGCTTGAGCTGCGGGGCTGGCGCAGCAACACGCGCACATACTGCCTTCTGCTGAAGCCGGAATCAGGAAGCAGCGGCGGCGACGGTGCGGGGCAGGGTCCGGGCCTCGCAGAGCTAGTATCCGATGCAGTCTACACAATGGATGCCTTCGGCGTTGTGCGGAGCTGGAGCAAGGGCGCGCAGAAGCTCTTCGGCTATTCAGAGGCCGAGATTCTGGGCACCGAGGCGCGCAGGCTCTTCCCGAACGAGAGCACGCGCGAGCTGGACGAGATGATACGGAAGCTGAAGGAAGGCAAAGGAATAGTAACCTCGAAGACCGAGCGCATCGGGAAGGGCGGCATGCAGGTAAACGCATATTCATCGGCCCGCGCCCTTATCAACGATGATGGAAAGATTACGGGCTACCTTGAAGTGTTGCGCGACCTGGGCGCCGAGGTGGAGCTGGGCGAGAAGGAGCGCGAGCTGCGCGAGCAGGCGCACAGGAACAAGGACCTTGTGGGCGACCTGGCCCAGAAGGACAAGTTCATCTCCGACGTATCGCACGAGCTTCGCACCCCGCTCACCAACATCCATGGCTATGCCTCGCTGCTAAAGGATGGCGAGGCTGGCGCGCTCTCGAAGCAGCAGCAGGAATTCATGGAAATAATTTACAGCGAAACGAACCGGCTCTCAAAGCTCATAAGCGATGTGCTGGACCTTTCGAAGATGGAGTCGAACAAGTTCGCGCTCAAGCTGGGCCTCTTCGACCCGCGCGAGCTCGAGGGCCTCTGCTCATGCGAGTCCATGGCGCGCGAGAAGGGCCTTTACGTGAATTGGGAGTTTGCGCAAGACGTGGGCGAGGTGTACGGCGACCCGGCCAAGCTTGCGCAGGTGCTCATAAACCTGATTGCAAATGCGATAAAGTTCACAAGCAAAGGCGGAGTGACTGTGCACGTGAAGAATGTCAGCCGCACCTATGCGCAGTTCGACGTGGTTGACACGGGCGTAGGCATCTCGCAGGACGAGATATCCAAGCTCTTCAAGCGCTTCTCGCAGCTCTCAGCAGGTGTAGACCGAAAGGGCGGCACGGGCCTGGGGCTCGCAATAACCAAAGAGCTGGTCAGGCTTCACGGCGGGAAGGTTTGGGCGACAAGCGAGCCGGGCAAGGGCTCGACATTCAGCTTCAGTATGCGACGCAGCCCGCCGGCAAGGAAGAAGAAGGAAAAATAAAAAACGCCCCTGCTGGGATTTTCGCATCGGTTTTCCGCTGGCGCTTTCTTCGCAAAGAAAGGGCCATTCGAACCCAGGTCTCAAGCTTCGGAAGCTCGCATTCTGTCCAGGCTATACCACAGGGGCCCCTAGGAAACCTACTGCAAGCATTCCGTCTCGAGGACGGAATGATGCGCCATTCCGCGGCCCGCTTTACGCCTTCGGCGTAAAGGGGTCCCTTTCTGCTCGGCAGAAAGTGGACTGCGGAATGGCCGTTTCCTTAGGTTAACCTTCCCTTTTAGAGAAGTTCACTCTCCCTTGCACACGAGGAAATATTTATATACTACTGACAGCCAAAGGCGCACAACCAATGCGCGACCAGTGATTTGCAAAGCCTTTGATGCAGTGATGACATGCCCTTCAGAAAATTCCTATCTTGGCTACAGCATTTTTTCAACGGGCACAAGGCGGTATCGCTCGGCTTCTACGGCTCTCCGAATGCGGGCAAGACCACGATAGCGAACAGGCTCTCGATAGACTGGATGGGCGAACCTGTTGGAATTGTGAGCGAGATTCCGCACGAGACCAGGGTCGTGCAGAAGAAGGAGCGAGTGCAGATGAAGGTGAACGGCAAGACGCTCACCATGAACCTGCTAGACATGCCTGGGATAGCCACCAAGGTGGACTACCGCGAGTTCCTGCCCTATGGGCTGAGCACAAAGGAGGCGCAGAAGCGCGCCAAGGAGGCCACGCGAGGCATAATAGAGGCCATAAAATGGCTCGAGAACGTCGATGCCGCACTTGTCGTGATGGATGCCACAGAAGACCCGTACACGCAGGTCAACATCACAATTCTGGGCAACCTTGAGGCCAAGAAAATCCCTGTAATCCTGATTGCAAACAAGATTGACCTGCCCAACGCAAAGCCCGAGCGCATACGCGAAGCCTTCCCGCAATACTCGCTGGTCGAGGTGAGCGCGCTCAAGGGCACGAATGTCGAGAAACTTTACACTGAAATAACAAAGCGTCTTACGTGATTTTTATGAGTGCAAAGGGAATACACATCGAATTCGTGGCATCTGAGGTGCTAGATAAGCAGGGCGAGAACAAGACAGATTACATTCTCGAGAATGTGAAGGCGGACACAATCCTGGTGCTCGAGGAACCGCTCACGCCGGAAGAGGAAAAGGAGCTCATAAAGGAGACTATGAAGCTGGTGGACCCGAAGTTTCCGGGCATCGAAGTGAGCACGCTGAGCAGCGAGGCCGAGGGCCTCAGGTCTGCCCTCATACGCATACTCGGCGGCAAGCCTCGCGGGCTCACAGTGATCGGGCCCTCGAAGCTGATCCGGCAGATAAAGAAGAATCCGAACTCAATAGACTTGTTTACAAAAACACGCTGAGAGGCCGATGGAATGCCCCACAAATGCGTCCGGTGCAACAAGCTCCACGAGGTCGGTTCGCTCGCCCTCAGGAATGGTTGTGATTGCGGCGCAAAAGTCTTTGTCTACCTTTCCGAGCAGGATGCCGAACGCGAGCTCGGGGACATGCGCTGGATTGAGCGCGAGCTTGCGCACATCGCGAGGAATTCCGACGCCCCTGTTACGCTCGACGTGGAGAATGTGCGCGTGATGACCCGGGGCATCTTCGAGCTGGACGTGAATTCGCTCATCAAGAACCCCGTAGTAGTGAAGGATGTTGACGGAGTGTACTACATAAAGCTGGGCAAGAACGGGAAGAAGAAAAAATAGAAACAAAAAGGCCTCTCCCGTGCTCAAAGATACGGCGAGCTGAAAACTACGACCGGCGCACCCGTAGTGTCCCGTGTAGTCCAGATCAGGAGACCGCTGTTGAAAAGCGGGAACTGCACGTTCGCAGGGAGCAGGAGCGAATTAGAGAAAGTCAACTCCCGTACTTTTCCATTGCCTCTTTCTATTTCCGTGACAAGTCCCGCGCCGAAACGGGCGCGCGTGATTGCGCCGGGGTTCGAAATTTCATCAGAATTCACGAACATCCTGATGTACGCATCCCCTTGACGCACCTTCATGGGCACAACCTGCAAATTCAGGACTCCGAGGTCGCGCGGCTGGCTGTCCGGCAAGTCAACGCCATAGGATATGCCAGCCGAAAGCATGGTGGGCGTGGAAATCTGGTAGCGGCCTGCGGGCGTATCCGTGCCAAACACCATGCTTGCGCTGTACTTGGGATCATCGAAGAAAACTTCCGTCTCCTTGATTCCAATAACCCTTGCAAACACCCCGACGAGCGCAGGGCCTCCATCTGACACTTCCTTCCAGCTTGTGCTGGCCTCTTGGTTCAAGCCCACATACTTGCTTATGGGCATGTCGCCCAAGTGCACCTTACCTGCCTGCTGGTCAAGATATGGCGTTGAAACGTAGCGCGTTTCTCCAAGCACCACTACGGGGGTGCCGGGATCGAAGGGCGAACCATTTGTCTCGCCCTGCCCCTGGATCGCGGTCCTGAAACTCATCGTATACCTGACCATGCCCATCAGGCTCAGCACGCCTTTGGAATCGTTAGTGAGTTTTCCCTCAAAAACCAGGCTGTTCCTCTGCCTCGTGGTGACGGTTTCATTGGCCGCATTAACTTGTTTAGTGTCATTCTCGCCAAGCAGAGGAGCCTCGCGCGCGGTAAGCGTTATGGTGAAGTTCTGCCCTGGGGTCACTGAACAACTTCGGGTGCGCGGAAGCTGCCGCCTTAAGGCAGCAGAGGAGCGCACCCGAGCAGCTTCCGCCTAAAGCCCAACCCTATCGGAAGCTGCGGGCTTTAGCCCGCAGTTGTTCACCTTGGAAGCGTAATTGAGCAGGCCGTTGTTTATTTCGAGTGGCACAGTCTCAGGGTTTTGCGGCAGCGGGGCAGTTATGATGGTGGTGGGCGAGCAGCCGGATGCAAACGCCGTAGCCGCAATTCCAAGCGCAGCCTTTCCTGCAATTCTAAGGAACTCCTGCCTAGTAAGCAACTTATGCCCAAACGGATCAAAATCAGCCGGCCTGGTGGCGGTCGTATTCTTTTTTTGAGTAAGCCTCATAATCACACCAGAACTAGACTAAACTATGCCTTTCAGACTTTATTAACCTTACGAATTGGTTTCGCTTCACTGAAGCGCAAAACCCACCAGGAATGACAAGGCATTTGCCACAACTGCGGCGAACGTGGCGCGCAGCGCGCCGGCATTCCTGAAGGATGCCGCGTAGAGCAGCATCTCGATGAAGAGCGCGAAAACCTCTGACAGCGCGAGCAGCGGGAAGTATGGCATGGCTAGGAAGGCCGGGAAGACAAACCAGACATAGGGCAATGTGAGTAGATTGCACAACAGCACAATTTCTGCAATGTGCAAACTACCCTCCCGTCCTCTCAGCATCAAATAAACTACGGCGAACTCAAGTATGTTAGTCAGTACGAACGCCAGCAGGAAGTTCATTTCCATTAATTCACTCCCTTACTCACTTGTGCGAGCGCACGTACGCACCGCCGACCAGCAGCGCCATCAGCACACCTGGTATGCAAATGTAGTTCGGTCCTGGTTCCGGACCGGGAGAAGGTGGCTGCGGATTATCTGGCGAAGCGGAAAGCGCGCCCGTTTTGACATCCATGTCGAAAACATATGTGCCTGCACTTTCAAGCGAAACCTCTGGGCTCGTCAGCGTTTTGCTTCCAACCTTCAGCTCAAACCTGCCCTTTGAAGCGTAGCACGGGTTGAACTTGTAGTATGCGCCCCGCACGCATTCCCCTGCCTCGCACTCCATCACCATGTCGTAAGGGTCAACAGAGCCCTTGGGCTCAGTGGTTCTCACTTCCGCGTCTGAGCAGAGGTAGGTCATTTCAACAGCGCCAGTATAAGGTGCGCCGTTCTCGACTACTTTCACAGTAACATCTATTGGGTCAGGGCCTGGTCCGATGTCTGCAAAAACCAGCGGTAGAAGCAGTATCGTAACAATAAGCGCAGTTCCTACGTACATACACCATCACCCCACTATTTTCTCCGCTTCGCGGCGGCAAATGCGCCTGCCAGCATGAACATTATCAGTGCAACACTTAAGCAGTTCGGGGGCGGCGGCATTATTCTTTCGCACGCGCCGTTGCTGCACACAAAGTCCTCGCCGCACTCGGCATCAGTTGCACAAATCACCTGCTCTTCAGGTTTCGGCTGCACAGGCCCTGCCTGTACTTTTATGGTGGCACTGTAAGTTGCAAATGGCCTCCCCGGGTCGATTTTTTCGTACAGCTCGCTCGTCGTAGTGCTGAAAGACGAGTCAGCTCTTTCGCCACTGGCATCGCTCACTGCAGTCATTGTAATAGTTGCATTATACTCCTCGGGCGGCAGGGGCACCGCAGTCATGCCGTCCACGAGCGGTATGGTGTAGCTGTATGAAAGATAATAATTGGGCGGCTCGAGATTCACCTCTACAAATGCGGATATGCCTTCACCCATTGCATTGCCGTTCTGGTCCTTTACATCAAACACAACGTCTGTGCCCGGCTCCTCGGTCAAATCGCTGCGCACCAAGCCACCCTTTCCCGAATAGCCCACATCCTCCCCCTCATCCCACTTCCCATTGCTGTTCGTGTCCTGGAACGTATGGTGCATGACAAATACGTGGTCCAGCTCAGTCTGCCCGCTTCTCGCAAGATACGGCGAATGCAGTGCCACGTTGCCCTTCGTCACCTCGTTTATCGCAAGGTAGAAGTCGCGCAGGCTGTGCACGTAGCGCATTCCCTGCCCGTCTCCGAAATCCCTTTTCTGCGAAAATGCGGCCCAAATGTCCGAGAGAGGCAGTGCCACAGCTTCGTCATCATGGGCTCCGTAATCATTCACGCTGTCCCGCAAATCCAGCATTATGCCGGCAATTGCCAGTTCCTCCGCGGTCTTCCTTTTCGGCGCGTCAATCAAATAATTCTCCTCCAAATTCCACACGGTCTTTCCAACCTCGTAGTTGCCCCTCTTGCCCATTCCGAAATACCTTTTCATCTCCAGCGCGCAGAACTCGGCCCATCCCTCTATCAGCCCCCACTCGCTGTCAGGGTTGTTGTAGTAGCCTGCATGGTCATCGCCGAGCGGGTTGCGCTTCTCCGGTTGTGCCTCTGCCTGTATATGATGGCAGTACTCATGGAACTCCCTGTTAGTTGGCGCCGCGAAAAGCCCGAACACACTGTCAGCACTCTTTATCCTCATCCCGATATCGTTCGGCGCCTCGTTCACATACACTTCCGAAAGATGCGAGGTGCCGTGGTTGGGGTCAAACGCAGTCACCCTTTCCATTGCAATTGGCGTGAACTTGAGCGCCTTTTCCCTGAACTCAACTGCCTTGAGCATATTGAGGTAAATATGCGAGAGCGGCTTCTGGTCCCACGCCGTGAGTTCCTTATCATAATATGCGAGCACAGTGTCATTCGACGCGATTCCTCTGTCCATGTAGAAGCCGCTCGTCCTGCCCCCTCCCTGTATTGCAGTGACGCTCACCGTGCCCGCGCTGTCTGTGAAATATATGAGCAGGTCTACCGTGTTTCCGGGCGCAAGCGCCTTTGCGCTCCTCCACTCGAACTTCCCGTTGGCATCCAGCCACGCAAAATCATTCGGGTCCTCGGTGCGCTGGCCCTGCGCATCCGCATATTCAAACATGACCTTTGCATTTTTTAGCGGGACGAGCCCGCCCACGTCATTCTTGTAGTAGATGTAGCCGTATATTTTATCAACAGCCTTTGCAGGTGCCACTGGTACAGGGGACGGCGGCTGCTGCACGCAGTTGGGCGAGTTGGGCAGCCCTTCATAATACTTGCAGCGCATGGCCGTGCATAATGTTCCGGGCACCCATTGGCTGGCTTGCACATTGACGGCGTAATATGTTCCATCATTGTCGCACCACGACTCGCAGTCTGCGCAGTCCTGCTCCACTGCCTTCGCCTCGCACTCGCCTGGCTCGCCTATCGGCTTGTATGCCGACATCTTGCAGATGTAGCCGGCCGCGCAGTCGGCATCGAACTTGCACGAGGCAAATGCCAGCGGCGCCATTGCTGCGAGCGCGAGAATCACAAGTGCGCAGCCGACCAGAATTTTCATATGGTTCACACAGACCTCCTCACAATCTTCTCGGCCTGCCCCACGTAGGTTTTGAAATCAAAAAGCTCCTCGAGCTTCTTCTTGTCCAGCAGCTTGCCCACGCGCCTGTCCTTTGCCGCAACTTCCTTCATGCCGGTTCTGCCTGCAAATGCCTGCATTGCAAGCTCGCGCACAAGCTCGTGCGCTTCCTGCCGCGGCATGCCTGCCCCAACCAGCGCGCCCACAAGCCTCTCGCTCAGAATCGCGCCTCCGCTCATCTCCAAATTCTTCCGTATATTCTCCGGGAAGAATACCAGCCCGTCCATTATGGCAGTCATCTCGCCCAGCATGTAATCAGTCAGGATGAACGACTGCGGTATGATTATGCGCTCGTTGGCTGAGTTTGTCAAGTCGCGCTCATGCTCCAATGAAATGTTCTCAAGTGCGACCTGCACATCAGACCTTACAATGCGTGCCAAACTGCAAACCCTCTCGCTCTTGTGCGGGTTCCGCTTCTGCGGCATGGCCGACGAGCCCACCTGCTTCTTGCCGAACGGCTCCGCAACCTCGCAAATCTCGCTCCTCTGCAAATTCCGTATCTCCTTGGCCATCTTTTCCAGTGTGGCGGCCATTAGTGCCAAGATGAAAAGAGCTTCGGCATGCCTGTCGCGCTGCACAACCTGGTTTGTCACGCGCGCGGCCTCGAGCTTCAGACTCTTCATCATAACTCCTTCAATCCTGAACGCATTCTCGCCCAGCGCAGCCATCGTGCCCACTGCGCCGCTCACCTTGCCTACGAATACGCGGGGCTTGCTCTGTGCAAGCCTTATGAGGTGCCTGTCCAGCTCGCTCTTCCAGAGTGCGAACTTCAGGCCGTAAGTAGTGGGCACTGCGTGCTGGCCGTGAGTCCTGCCTACGCACACCGTATTCGCATGCTTGAGCGCCAGCTTCTTGAGTACCTCTCCAAGCTTCGCACATCTTTCCTCAATAATTGCATAGGCATCTTTCAGCATGAGTGCGGTAGCAGTATCTTCAATATCATAGCTCGTAGCGCCCAGGTGCACATAGCGCGCGCTTTCAGGCTCGCACTGTTCGCTCAGCGCCCTCACCATGGCCATCAGGTCATGGTGTATTTCCTCTTCAATGGTCTTCACTCGTGCCAGCTTCACCTTGCCCGTCGCCTGTTCAATCTCCTTCGCGGCCTTTAGCGGAATCTCGTTGACCTCTGCATGGGCATAGGCAAGCGCAACCTCGACATCGAGCCAGCGCCTGAGCTTTGTCTCCTCGTCAAACACTGCGTTCATCGATGTCGCATACCTTTCGTCAAGCGGAGAAACAGCCATTTTTTTCACCTATGTGGCTTTGGGGCAAATAATATTAAAGTCTGCTCCCAATCCTTACTCAATGCAGGAAATAACTGCTGTGCAAGTAGTGCATTTTGCCAACCTTCTGATAGCCATGGTCCTTTCTAGGCTGACCGCCAACGCCTCCATGAAGCTCAGGGGCAAGTCCTTTTCCACCACCCTTGCATGGCTTTCAATCGCGCTCCTCCTTTTTGCGGCAAGCCAGATAGTATTTTTCATGCGTCCTTACCCGACTATGGACTGGCCCCTGCTAAGTGCATTTACTGAGCTTCTGTTTCTGCTAGTCATTACTTATGCCATATTGAAAATCAATTCGAGCGTGGATGCATACAGGCACATACTGAAGAAGAAGCCCATAGCAAAAAAGAGTTTCGAGCAGTTCTAAGCTCGGCACTGTATGTTCGGCCTTGCCGGTTGTGCCCCTCTCCTTTCCCTTATTGGCACGTGCCTGTAAGCTGGGTCGCGCCCGTGAACGTGAACTGCCTTCCAGTCACCTGGTCCTCGTACATTATCGAAACCGCGTGGCCGAACTGCTGGCCCGCGGTGCAAAGCAGTATGCCCTGCACCATCATATCGACCGAACTGCCCGGAGATAGAAGAACAGCAGAACCCGCCACATCTCCACGGCCGTCGAACTTTATTCCTGTAAGCCGTATGGCAAAGCCCTTGTTGTTCTTCACAGTCAGCTCCGCAGTGCTTCCTGAGAGCCTATAGTTCGGCATTATTCCAATCTCAGCATTCTGCCAGTAGGCCTCGCTCTGCTGCCGTGTCACTGTGCCGGAAATTGCAGGGAATGCACCGAGCACGCCCACAACTATGAGCGCTATAATCACTACGACCGAGAGTATAATCAGATATTCAGTTGCAGCCTGCCCGCGCATCCCCATCTGAGCACCACCCCGTCTTCTCATTTCGTCTTTTAAACCTTATCCGCTACGCCGGGAAGAAAAGGCCCAGCACGTAACTCCTCATTATGAAAAAGAACAGGAGCGAGCCCAGCAGAGTTATGGGCAGGTACGTATAGCCCGCCAGCTTGCTGCCCTTATGTACAACCCCCATCAGCGCGCTTGCGAATATCGCCGTGACTGTCAGCGTGAGAAGCGAGAGCGTGAAAAGCACATTGTAGTTCATGGGCTGTGCAACCGTGAGGCCCAGCCCCTGCGCCAGCGAGGCGTTTGTGAGCTCCATCCTGTTCACGATGTCGACGAACTGCAGCGAAACCGCGAGCAATGCAGGCATTACTATTATGACTGTGAAAAGTATGAAGAGCACGTAGGTGCGCGTGCCTGCCACGAGCCGCTCCTGCATCTCAAGCCCAGTCCTGATCTCCTCGGCCATGCTCTCGAGAAGAACCGAAATGGAGCCGCCTGACTTGAGCGCTGACGCGAAGAGCGCCATGCTCCGCTCAAGCGTGCGCGACTTTATGCGGGTCGAGATATGCGCGAGCGCGTCGACGAGCGAGCCCGAGCCCATGGACTTGGCAGTCACCCACTCAATCTCGCCCTTAAGCGGCCCGAGCTCCGGCCTTGCGGCCATCCTGAGCGCGACTACGGGCACCATGCCTGCCTTTATGTTCGATGCCGTCATGTGCAGCGCCTCAGGCAGCATCTCCTCCGCCTTCCGCGCCCTTTCCTCGACTTTGTTGTGCAGCCGTATGAGCTTCAGGCCTAGGACAAAGAGGAAGAAGAAGATGGCCTCGAGCAGCGTGAGCTCGGGCGAGGCAAAGCGGTACTGGGCCACTGCACCAGCTGCTATTGCAATGATGAATGCGAGTGCACTCACCTCGCCCAGCCACTGCCTCTCATCAGCCTCCTGGCCCGCCCATTGCAGCTCGCGCCTCACGTGCGCCTGCATGCTTGCAGGCATGAGCGCTCCGATTCTTCGGTAGTCCAGCGTCAATACATCACCGGTCTCTTGACATTCATGTACTCTATGAGCGCACCCTCGGCTACAAAGCATATGAGAAGCAGTGTTGCAAGTGCATACTCGTTGAAGCTCGCGCTGCTGAGCACTGACAGAACTACTATGAGCGTGGCGCCCAGGCTCGGTATTGCAATTGCAACAATCATGTAGAGCAGAATCCACAAATTCATTTCCTGCGTGTACTTCCGCACCTGGTTCTGCTGGTAGTTCAGCACGGATTCCTGCATGCTCTCGAGCGCATCCTGCATGCTCGCGCCCGATTTCAGCACGCCGATAATCTGCCAGAGCATCTTCTTGAGGAAGCGCGAGTCTGTGCGCAGAACCATGGCCTCGAGCGCCTTCTCAGCCGGCATGCCCGCATTGATGTCCCGCACAGCGAATTCAAACTCCCTGCTCACATTCCCGTGCCCAGCCTCGGCAACCATCTCCATGGCCTTGAAGAGCGCCGCGCCCGCATTCATGGCGCTCAGCAGCTCGCGCATTGCGCCCGTGAGCTCGCGCTCAACAGCCTCGACCTGCTTGCCTTTCTGCAGAGAGGGCCAGCGGTAGTAGTAGAAGAGCACGAGCAGGAATGCGGCCAGGGCAGGCAGTATGACATTCGCGCCGAGGGGCATGCCGCGGAAACGCAGGAGCGTGACCATAAGGGCGTACATTATTGCGGCTGCAACGAGCGCGCTGGCCAGCGAGAGCACGACGTAATCGCCCGGCGTATGCTCCGAGCCCACGATCTTCAAATCTTCCCCCAGCTTCGGGAACAGCTTGGCCAGCCTCGCCCCGATTCCGCGCAGGGGCCTTGTGACGAGCTTCTTGAATGGCCCGGGCACTAGTGCGAACATTTGATCACACAAGCTTGCCAAGCGGCAAGTTCTTCTTGGCTGCGTCGAGCACGTCTTTCGGCCTCTTGTAGTAAATATTCATTATCTGTCCCACCTGCTCGATGCTCCGCAGGTCCCTCTTCACCATCCACTCGAGAATCGTGCGCTTGTCGGCAATATCGCGTGTAGTTTCCTCGGGGCTCA
>NZ_JAUSNF010000045.1 GCF_030646255.1 Candidatus Burarchaeum sp.
ATATTTGCTTTTGACCATAACAATCAACCTATGCCTTGATTTCAATCTTCGACCTTGTCCGCGTGCCCATCACGCGCTCGTGCTTTTTCTTGCACCTAATGCACTCGAGCATGAGCTTCGTCCTCTTGCCCATCTTCTTCACGGTCTTCTCGCCGGCAACCTTGCCTCCGTAGCCCCGGAGCTTCCTCCTGTGTTGCCTGTTGCCCTTTGACAGCGGCCGCGCCGAGCCCTTGCTCGCCACCCTGACCTTGTGCTTCCCGTGCTTCCTGCATGTCGGACAGTAAGTGTTTATTTCGGATTTTATCTTCATGGAATCGTCCTTTGCTGGCATTCTTTAGGCTGCGAATAATTATAAAGGCTTATGCGCGTCAGGTGGTTTCAGCCGCCTTCCTTCTCACCAGTAAATTAGCCTCAGCCTCAGGCAGCTCCGCGAGCTCGCCTGCCTTGAATGGCCCGTAGCTCTTGCCGTCAGAGCCCACATAGGCTGGCATGGGCACAAGGAATCTCACCGGCATGGCACTCCTACCCGTACCGGTTCTTGCGCTTCCGCCCTCTTCCTCTGCCGCCCGCTCCCTGCCTTCCAGCAGCCCCTCGAACCACTTATTCTTCTCAGTCAGCACAGCGACAACCCTGTCAAACGCCTCCTTCTCCTCGGCAGTAAGGGCCGAGCCGTCCCGCGCCCCGCCCGCAACAGCCAAAGCCCGCAGAAGCATCTTCTGCTCGCGCATCATGAATATGTCGCGCAGCACCTTCAGCGTGTTCTCGAACTCCTTTGCATCCGCAAGCGAGAAATTCTTGTTCAGCTGCTCGCGCGCGCCAGAAATCTTCTTCTGCACAGAAGGGTAGAAGTCCTCGGGCAGCCGCGAGAGCGCGGAGCTCGCACGCTCGTCGGTCTGTATTTTCCTGAGCAATTCGTATGTTATGTCAGCCGTCTACCCACCTTCCTGCCTTGATTCTGCCGGGCAAGTTTTATATACTTCCAGGCCCATAATCACATCTAATTCGAGTTGACATCTATGCGTGCCAGTGCCTCACCTCATGCCGATTCAAAACCCGAGCCAACTATTTTGGAGTCAAGGATTAACGAGCTTAGGCAGTGCATTGAAGACGTCACTTACGAACTCGGCCAGGTGGTATTTTTCAACACGCGGGTTCTTGGAGAAAACACTGAATTGGAGATGGACATCGACACGCTTTCCACATTCGGCTTCAGCGTGAAAGCTCTGCTGGGCAGGGTAAACCAGCTCAACCGAAGTACAGCTGCCTGCATCACTTGCTTGGAACGCGTACAGGCTGCAGTAACAACGTTTAAGACAAGCGGGCAAGCTGACCAGTTCGTCAAACTCAATCCTGCCTATGGCGTTCAAACAAATGACTTCAACCAACTTACCTCTGGCTTGGAAAAAGACGCGCGCGAGCTGGCGGCTTCATTAACTAGTCTCGCTTTTGCATTGAAAATATTGCACCACTTGCTTAAGGGGTTGCCGTCTGATTCAGTTTCAGACTACTTTGCATCAAATCCAAACGCCCACGATTCATTTATTTTGGCCACCATGCAAATTGCCGACCTAACTGATCTTGCGATTCTCAAACCCGGTTTAGTCGCAATAAACATCAGCAAGCTATTAAGAACTCTTAAGAACTGGTCCTTGAAGGACGAACTGAATGCAATTCTGACTGAAAAGACAGCAGCTTCGTTTGCAAAAACAGTCGTCTACGGCGTCCCTCCAGCCTCGTACAAAAAACGCCTCAAACTCTAGCTCCCGCGCTCAGGCCAGCTTCGCCGCCTTCTTGCAAACCAAATAGAGCGCAACCTTCTCGGGCAGTTTCGCCTTCTCGCCCTTGTAGGGCCCGAAAGTTGCATCGCCAAAGCGCACTGCGGGCGCATCGCGCACCTCTACTTCAACCTCGCTTCCGCCCCGCGAACCAAACGCAACCGCATCCTTCAGCGGGTCGAACTTCTCAAGCTCATTCAGCTTCATCCTTTTCGCAAGCAGCGCAGTCTCGCCATGCAGCGTGTCAGACGCCCGTATGAGCTTGCTCACATCTCCTGTAACCTGCTTGTCCACCTCGCCCGCAAGCTGCAGGCCCAGCCCGCCCACAAACGCGCGCCACACGTCAAGCTTCTTCGGTATATTGACTGCATCCCAATTGCCCTTCTCCACACCGCGCCTGAACGCCTCAAGCCTCTCGGGCTTTGTCACGACATTGCGCGGCAGGATATTCGTAAGGTTCTGCTCCATTGCATATCTCGCAACCTTGCCGCCCCAGCCCGCGTCGCTCGGCTTCGGCCCGACAAGCCTTGCGCCCTGCTTCACAAAAAGCTTGTCAAAATCCAGTCCAATCCCGCTGATGTAGTCCATCATCTCGCGCCGGCCATATGCGCCCAGCCTCTTAACATCCTCGCTCAGCACATGCACATGATAGCCCCTGTTGCCTGAGAAGTTCACGCGCATCTCTTCCCGCGCCACGCCGAAATCAGGTATCAAAAACTCCTCAATAAGCCGCACGGTCTGCGCCTTCACCGCATCCAAACATTCATCGCACACCCATCCTTTCCCGTGCCTTTTGATGCAGGGTAAATCCAGGTGGTCTGCATCCAAATCAAATACCAGTTCAGCGCCCAGCCAGCCCTTTTTCTCAATCGGCCGCGCGTCGGCTTCCTTGTAGTATGCCACGGAGTAGGAGCAATAGAGCGGCGCATTTTCTGCGAGATACTTCTGCAAGCTCTTCGCATCTGCGAACCTGAAGTGCCGCACCTCAATTTTCTTGTCCCAGCCGCCAAAGCCCCACTCGCGCTGCTCAATCTTGTCCGGCGCCTCGAGCTGCGCATGCGCATAGTGCTCGGCAAACTTCTTGTGAACAAACGCAAGCTCGCGCTCATGCCCGCCCTGCGATGCAAGTTCTTTTTCGTGTTCAAGCATTGCTCTCGCCTTTTTCCTCAGTTTTTTTCTTTCCAGTTCCTTTGTACCTTATCGGCGATGGCAGTCCGCACGGCGGGCTGCACCCAATGCCCTGCGACCTCATCCACGAGCACGTGGGCATCTTGTAGCCCCGCGCCTTGGCATGCTCCACCTGGTATCTTGTTATGCGCTCGTCAAAGTCAGGCGCATATGAGTACAAATTCACAACCGCGTCAACCGAATAATTGGCATTCAGCATGAAAACCGCAAGCGCCCAGCGCGCAGTGTGGTTCAAATTCTCGCCCATCTTCAGCCGCTCAACAAGGCTTGCGATGCACTGCGGGAAATCGCCGCCCTCAAACTTGACCTCGTAAGTCGGCTCGAGCCCCTTTGCCCCGCGCCTAATCTTATCAGCCGCATGCACAAGCGCATCAGGCGCGCCCGAAACAGGGAGCGGCAGGCTCCGCTCAATGCCCAGCCGCACAGCTTCCTCAAGCACGCGCGTGAACTCGCGCTTGCTGAGCTCAACCACTCCGCTCCGGAGCGGCTGGTTTATGAGCTTGTAGTCTTTCGAGCCTGGCGCAAATAGTAAATAGTCCACAACCGGCACGACATAGTCCGCGCCCTTTTTCTCGCCGCGGATGCCCATCTCCTCGGCCACCTGCATGATGTTCGCATCCGAGTCCTCGCGCAAATACATACTCGCCCTCTTGGACTCTGCCACCGCATAGCGGTTTATGAAGTACCTGTTCTTGAGCAGCGAGAGCAGGATGCGCGCAACAGCATAGGCCTCGAGTTCCAGCTCGGCCACATTATCTACATCTATGAACCTGCCAATCTCTCCCTCCTTTAGCGCGCTCATCACGCGCCTTTCAGCCCTTTCGAGCGCCTCGCCCCGTATCCCGGCCAGCCCGACCTTCCTGCCTGCCATGAACTCGCGTGCGCTCTTCGTGAACGGGTATTTCGCGCAGAAAAGCACCTCGGCCATGCGCCTATTATGCCCGAAAAGCGTTAATAAGCGAGGCAGACTGGGAAGCGGGCGATGCAGCTAGAAATATGTTTAAATATTATGAACATCAGAAAGTGACACTAATTTCCAGCTGCCGGTTTGATGTGGAAATGGGTGAAAAAATGATACAACTGGGATCTCAACTGCTTGCAAGTAGCGGACCTGTGCGAAGCGTAACTCCACCTTTCAACACAAACCGGGTAGCACTACGTACTCTAAGTTCCCTTGCC
>NZ_JAUSNF010000050.1 GCF_030646255.1 Candidatus Burarchaeum sp.
GGGCCTCAGTCGAGCTTAGCACATTTCTCCCGTCAAAAGCCAGCTTGGGGTGCTGCATGTGCGCAGCCCCGCTCGCAATTATCGCATGCCCGAACTCCACTGTGCTTATGCCCTTCTCGCTCCTTATGCCTGCAGTGCCAGAAGATTTGAAGAACGCCTCGCCCTGCACAAACTGCACGCCGTAGCGCTTGCACAGCATGCCCACACCCGTGCGCAATTTGTCAACAACTCCCTGCTTCCACGCCTGCATTTTCTGCATGTCCACTGAAAGCGAGCCCGCATTTATTCCAAGCTCGCTCGCGCCCTTTGCAGTATGCGCAATCCCTGCAGCATAAATCAGTGCCTTGGACGGAATGCAGCCATTATTCAGGCAAGTGCCGCCCAGCCCTTTCTCGCCCTCGCGGTCAACAAGCACAACCTCCTTGCCCAGCTGCGCCGCGCGGATAGCCGCCACATAACCTCCAAAACCAGCGCCTATGACAAGAACATCACAGCCCGATGCAATGTCGCCCATTACCATACAATCACGTTGAAAATCTTACTTTAATTTACTTTAAGTTACCTTAACTTACTTTAAGTTAAAGTAAAGTCGGGTCTTCCAGCCTTTTCACAACCGCATTCATAAACCGTGCCGCAACCCCGCCGTCAATCATTGCGTGGTCGTACGAAAGAACCAAGGTCATAATCTTCCTGCTCTCCACCATTTTCTCCACAATCACCGGCCTCTCCTTGATTTTCATCACGCCAAGAATCGCAATCTCAGGATAATTTATGATGGGCGTAGCATACACGCCGCCCACACTGCCTATATTAGTAATAGTAAACGTGCCGCCCCGCATCTCCTCAAGCTTCAGCTTCCTTGTCCGCGCCTCATCCGAGAGCCGCGTTATCTCTTCAGCCAGCGCCAGCAAGTCCTTCTTGTCTGCATCCTTTATCACAGGAACCGTTAGCCCTTCATCAGTATCAACTGCAAGCCCGATGTTGTAATACTTGCGGAGAACGAGCTCCTGCGTAGCCTCGTCAAACCTCGCATTGAACTGTGGGAATTCCTTGAGCGCGCCCAGAGCTGCCTTTATTATGAACGGCAAGTAGGTGAGCTTCACGCCCTTTGCAGCCGCATCAGCCTTCGCGCGCTCGCGCACCTGCACGAGCCAAGTTACGTCCGCCTCTTCCATGTGCGTCACGTGCGGCATGGTGTAAACCGATTTCCTCATCCTCTCGCCAATCGCCCTTCTATGGCCGGAAATTTTCATTCTTTCAACAGGCCCAAAATCCTCATGGACCTCGGACGAAGCAGAACTCATCGGCGCAGAAGCGTAAGTTGCCGCGCCTGCACCGCCCGCGGCACTCGCCGCTCCGCCAGCTTTTCCACTGCCGCTCGCAGCATACGCCTTCACATCATCAATCGTAACCCTTCCGCCCGGCCCGCTTCCTTTCACCTGCTCAATGCCAACTCCCATATCACTCGCAAACTTTCTGGTAGCTGGCGTAGCGAGAACTTTTCCTCCTTCCGAACTCAGTGCTGGTGAAGGCAATGAAACTAGCGGCGTTGGAATTTTAGGTGCGGGTGGTTGCGATTTTTGAACCGTTGCAGCAGGCAGTTCAGTTTTAGTCGCCACATAATTCGACTGCTCGCCCTTCTCTCCCAGCTCGAACAGAACCTCGCCCACTTTCACAACATCGCCCACCTTGGAGTGCTGCTTGATGAGCGTGCCTGCCTTGGGGCTCGGAATCTCGACAACTGCCTTGTCTGTCTCAACCTCGACAACAGGCTGGTCTGCCTTCACTTCCGCGCCTTCGTCCAGAAGCCACTTCACAAGCTTTCCCTCGTGTATGCCCTCGCCCACATCGGGCAGCTTGAATTGAAATGCCATCAGTTTTCACCCTCTGCTTTCCACATTTCCTCTATCCTTCGTGCATCAGAAACTCATCACTTGGTTTATCGCCCTGGTTATGCGGTAAGCATCAGGCAGGTAGAAATCCTCCTCGCGCGCAAGCGGCACAGGAACGTCAAAGCCTGTCACGCGCACAACAGGCGCCTTCAGGTTCAGGAAGTTGTGGTCCATCGCGCGCGCTGCCAGCTCAGCGCCCATGCCGCACGTCCTCGGCGCCTCGTGCACAATCACTGCCCTTCCAGTCTTCTCAATAGATTTGCTTATCGTATCAAAGTCAAACGGTGAAATCGTGCGCAGGTCTATAACTTCAGCATTCACGCCCTTTTCCTTCACGCCATCAGCCGCCTCAAGCGCCTGCCTCAGCATCGAGCCCCACGCAATCAAAGTAACATCAGCGCCCTCGCGCACAATATTGGCCTCGCCGAGAGGAATTTCGTACGCAGCTTCAGGCACTTCTTCCTTTACAGACCTGTAGAGCCGCATGGGTTCGAAGAAGAGCACGGGGTCAGGGTCTCTTATGGAAGAAATGAGCAGGCCCTTTGCATCATATGGGCCCGAGGGAATCACGACCTTGAGGCCGGCCGAATGCGCAAACATGGCCTCATTGCTTTCCGAGTGGTGCTCGAGCGCCCGTATTCCGCCGCCATAGGGCGAGCGCACCACCATGGGCACGGAATATCTTCCGCGGCTCCGTGTCCTCATCCTGCCTGCATGGCTCACAATCTGGTCCATTGCATAGTAGATGAAACCGCTGAACTGTATTTCCACAACCGGCCGCAGCCCGGAGAGCGCCATACCTATTGCGGCGCCCACAAGGCCTGACTCTGCCAGCGGCGTGTCCATCACGCGCACCTCGCCGAACTTATCTTGCAAGCCTACGGTCGCGCGGAACACTCCTCCATTTTTGCCCACATCTTCTCCCATGACCACTACCGTAGGGTCGCGCTCCATTTCCTGCCTGAGCGCGCTGTTTATCGCATCAATCATAGTCATTTTCGCCATTTCATCACGCATTGCTCGCAATCATCTGCCCGCCATCTTTGCCATTCAATCACGTTATTTTTTGAGCTCTTTTTTCTCCTCTTCAACCTTCTTCAAATACTCCATCTCCTGCTTCAAATTCTCCGGCATCTCGGCATAAACATACTTGAAAATATCCTCGGGCTCGACATGGACTTCGGCCTCGGCCTCCTCAAACGCCTTGTCCACCATCTCCTTGGCCTCGGCCAAAACCTGCTGCTCGTAAGCCTCGTTCCATATGCCCCGCGCCTGCATATACCTCTGCATCCGCAGCACCGGATCATTCTTGACCCATGCCTCCTCCTCTTCTTTGCTCCTGTACTTGCTCGGGTCATCTGAGGTCGAGTGCGGCCCGAACCTGTAAGTCAGGCACTCTATCAACGTAGGTCCCTCTCCAGCCCTTGCCTTTTCAACAGCCTCCTTCATTGTTGCATAAACCGCCAGCACGTCATTGCCGTCAATCTGCACACCCTCGAAGCCATAGGCCAGCGCCTTCTGTGCAATGGTCTTTGAAGCAGTCTGAATCCTGCGCGGCACAGAGATGGCATACAAATTATTCTCGCAGATGAAAACCACCGGCGCCCTGTTCACGCCCGCCATGTTAAGCGCCTCGTGGAACTCGCCCTCGCTCGTCGCGCCATCCCCAAAGTATACTGCAGTCACGCTGTCCTTCTTCAGAATTTTGGAAGCCATCGCAGAGCCGACTGCCTGCGGCAGCTGGCTTCCAATCGTGATTTCAAGCGGCACATCGTTCAAATCATCGGGAATTTTCCCGCCCTGCTCAGTGCCCATCCACATCAGGAACATCTGCTTGAGCGAAAATCCGCGCGCGATGAAAACGCCATGGCTGCGGTACATCGTGAACGTGCGGTCCTGCTTGCCCAGCAAATATGCCGACACGACTTGGCTCGCCTCCTGCCCTTCTACTGGCAGATAGGTGAACAGCCTTCCCTGCCTCTGCAAGTTCATGGCCTTCCTGTCGAACTGCCGCACCGTAATCATGAGCCTGTACATGACGTCCAAATCCTCGTTCGCGAGCTGGGGCTCGAGCGCCTTGTCGACATTCCCGTTCTCATCGAGAATCTGTATGTAATCCGTTTTTCCCTCGAAAACCCTTGTCCTAGTCATGTGCATTAACCTCTGAATTCTTGCCTTTGTTCTCAATCGCGGCCTTAATAAATACTTCTCCCGCGCGGTACGATGTGCGCGCAAAGGGCGAGGATTCGGCTGCCAGGAATCCCTTGGCCTCAGCCAGCTTCTTCAGCCGCTCAAACTTCTCGAGCGTTACAAACTCCTTCACCGGCATCTGCATTTCAGTCGGCCTCAGGTACTGCCCCATCACCAGAATATCGCAATCAACTGCCCGCAAATCATCCATGGCAGCCTCAACATCTTCCTCTCGCTCGCCCACTCCAAGCATGAGCGAGCTCTTCGTGTATATCTCCGCATCCATTTTCTTCACTTTTTCCAGCACTTCCAACGACTGCTCATAGTCCGCCCGCGCATCCCGCACGACCTTCTGCAGTTCCCGCGTAGTTTCAATGTTATGCGCCACCACATCTGGCTCTGCATCAACCACTGTTCTCAGCGCAGCCTCGCTCCCGCCAAAATCCGGTATCAAAACCTCAACCAAGACCTTCGGCCCGCTTTTCTTGACCGCCCTCACGCATTCCGCAAAATGCCCAGCCCCGCCATCAGGCAAATCATCCCTGTCCACTGATGTAATCACAACATACTTCAGGCCAAACTCGCGTGCAGCCTGCGCCAGCCTGCGCGGCTCGTCGCCATCCAGCTCCTGCCCCTTCGCACCTTTCTTCACCGCGCAAAATCTACAGCCCCGCGTGCACGTGTCGCCCATTACCAAAAAAGTCGCAGTGCCCGCGCTCCAGCACTCGCTCATATTCGGGCAGTGCGCGCCCTGGCACACGGTGTGCAGCCCAAGCTCCTGCACCCTCTTCCCAATAGCCTCGAACTTCCCGCCCACAGGCGGCCTGATTTTGAGCCAGTCTGGTTTAGCCATGCTTACCGCTCCAAAATCGAGCCTGCGCTATATAATGCTACCTTAGGCAGGCGACGAACTTTCACGCTTTTATAACTTCAGAGCCCTTTTTCACACAGAATTGATAGTATGACCTCCACAAGCTCACAACAGCCAAGGTTTGTAGTTTACCGGCCGCGCAGCGAAGGGCTCCGTATGATAGACATAATGAAGTTCAGGGAGCCGATAGTGGAAAATGCGCTCTTCGATCCCATAACCATGGACCGCCGCGAAAGGGAAGCTTATGCAGAACCGTCCCCCTTTGCCCTCTTCCCTATTTTGGCATACGTAAAAGGCGGAGAGAAGATAGGCAACAGCATAAGGTTTGATTATGATTTTGGCGTCCTGGCGTATATTTTGGGCGTGGCAATACCTGAGGACGGCGAGCGAATTCATCCCGCTTCCCTGGTTCTTGACGGCATCTCAAAATTCAAGGGCGAAAAGGACATTGCGCTGGCAATACCGCAGTACGACGGAAGCGGAAAGCCTGCCTTTGAAATTTTGGAAGACCCTAAAAACAAATACATGGCCACAGTCCATATTCTTAATGAGGACGCGGTCTATCCCATTGAAAGATTCCCAAGAGAAGATGGCTTTTATCTGACCGAGCCGCGCTTTAAGCTACCTCACGGGGACGAATTACCTTGGGACACTCCTGACGCGCGCTGTCTAATCAGGTGCGAAGGCAGCTATGTAGGCCTCACTATACGCGGCAGCATGTTGCCAGACGCCTGGTTGGACTGGCCGCACGTTGTCGCATGCAAGACGCCTTCCTCGCGCCTAGGCGTGCTGCTCTACGGTGAGCAGCCTAACACTGCGAAGCCAGCGGCTTGACCTCATTTAAACCTGATTACAAACCTATGCAATCACTGCACCCAGCGCCGCGCCCACCAGGTAGCCGGCCATTGCAGCCAGCATTCCAATGGCTGCCATCTCAAAGCCCGTGCGCAGCCAGTTGCCCACTGAATATTTGGCCTTCACTGCGCCTGCCACGAACAGCACGGCAGTAGAAATCACGAGCGAAACAGGCACCGCATTCGCAACGGGCATGAAGAAGAACGCCGCAAGGGGTATGAGCGAACCCACCATTGCGGAGACGCCGACCATCAGCGCCTCCCGGCCGGGCTTGATGTTCTCGGCCTCGGTCATGCCGAGCTCCTCTCTCATCATGAACCTGAGCATCTCTTTTTCGTCCGAACTAATTTTCTTCACAACATCATCAAGCAGCTTGCCCCTGAAGCCCCGCAGAACGTATATGTCCCTAACCTCCTGCGCCTCGTCCTCATTATGCAGCCTTATCTCGCGCAACTCCCTCTCCTGCTCGCGCAAATAGTGGTCGCGTGCAGCCTTCGACGAAGTGTAGGCTACGGCAGCCATTGAAATGGACTCGGCAAAAGTGGCCGCAAGGCCCGCTATGAGCACGACCTTCGCATCTTTGGTAGCCACTGCCACGGCCAGGATTATTCCAAGCACATTCACGAGTCCGTCCTGCCCGCCAAGAATAAACTGGCGCAGCAGCTCGCCAGCTCCCTGCATGTGCTCCTCGTACAGATGCCTTGACAGCCGCTTTCCGGCCGCCTTCACCTCGGCGCTTTCCGGCCTCGCCATGGCCGCCGCCTCTGCCTTCATCTCTTCCCCTTTGCTTCCTGTTTTTGCCATGCTTACCGCCGTCATATCGTGATTAACCTTATTTATCTTACTCGTGCAACCCCCTCTAATGGCAAAGTTCTTCGACGGTGAGGAGGGTGCCGCAAAGGTCATCATACTGGCCAACGTCTTCCTCATAGGCAGCAAGCTCGCAGTGGCAATGCTTACTGGAAGCCTGGGCGTAATTGCGGTCTTAATAGACTCCTGCTTCGACCTGGTTGGCGGCATCTTCGCCTACTTTGGCATAAGGAAAGCCAACGAGCCCGCAGACCAGAACCACTTCTACGGCCACCGCAAGTTCGGCTCGCTCACGAGCCTTGCGCAGCTCTCCCTAATATTCATAACTGCAGTCCTCATCTCGCTGAACGCCGCGGGCCGCATAGTCAGCCCTGTCCACTTGGAAATCACAAACTTCGACCTCGCTATTATGGCAGTCACCATAGTAATCGACATATTCATGGCCCGCTACCTGGTGCAGAAGGCCAGGAAATATTCGAGCACAGCGCTCGAGGCCAGCGCGGGCAACTACACCTCAGACATATTCCAGAACAGCATGGTGCTCGTAGGCCTTTTCGCGGTTTCAGCCAACATGCTGATAGCCGACCCGCTAGCTGCCATAGTGGTGGCAATGCTCATGATGCGCGTAGTCTTCAGGGTGGGCAACAAGTCAGTGCTCGAGCTCACTGATGCAGGCCCTTCAAAGGAAACTCTGGCGCAGATGGAAGCGCTGATAAAAGGGCACAAAAATGTGCGGAGCTTCCACAAGCTCCGCGCCCGCGCAGTTGCAGGCGGCATCTACGTGGACTTTCACATCCAGCTCAACCCGAACCTTCCTTTGAAGAAGGCCCACGCAGTTGCCGAAGAGCTCAAGCACGAAATAATGGAAAAACTGCCCGATGTTAAGGAAGTGCTTATTCACGAGGAACCGGCTGAAAAATAGTTCCTATTCTTTCTTCTCCTTATCCTTCATCTTGAACAGCAGCCAGTTCTTCGGCCCCATGCTTGCCATTCTTATCAAACAATATTTTCCCTTCATCTTCGCGCCATTCATCACAAATACAATCTTGTCCTCGTGCACGCTCTCAGGCTCGTAAGTTCCCTTATCCCAAATAATCACTTGGCCCGCGCCATACTGGCCCTCAGGAATCTCGCCCTCAAACTTGCCGTACTCGAGCGCGTGCTCCTCAGTCTCTACTGCAAGCCTCCTTACGCCCTCCACTGTCGGCGGGCCCTTGGGCACAGCCCAGCTCCTGAGCGCCCCATCCATCTCGAGCCTGAAGTCCCAGTGCAAGTTGGTGGCATGGTGCTCATGTACTACAAAAGAGAGCTCACCGCCCGATTTCCTGCCCTTCGGTGTTTTAGTTTCCTTTTTCTTTTCTGCCTCCTTTCCTATTTCCTCTCCTTCCATCTTCTCGCGCGCAGCCCTCCATTTTTCCTTCATGCTTGCATCGTCAGATTTTTTCATTAACCGCACCTCAAACCAAACTCGAAGGGCACAACTTATTCAGCACGCAGACATCGCACTTCGGCCTTCGCGCAATGCATACCCTTCTTCCGTGCCAGATGAGCGTATTCGGGAAACTCCACCATGCGCCCCGCGGCACAACCTTCATCAGGTCCTGCTCAATCTTGGCCGGCTCCTTATTCTGCGTTAAGCCAAGCAGCCGTGAGAGCCGCATAACATGCGTGTCAACCACAATGCCCTCGACCTTTCCAAAAGCCCCGCCCAGCACAACATTTGCAGTCTTGCGCGCAACGCCCGGAAGCTCGAGCAGTTCCTCCATCGTGTCCGGTACTTTCCCGCCAAACTTGCTTACGGTGAGTGCGCTCGAAGCCTTGATGTTCTTGGCCTTGTTCTTGTAGAAACCCGTTGAGTGCACGTATTTTTCCAGCTCCCAGATATCTGCATTTGCATATGCCTTCACATTCCGATAGCGCGCAAACAGCGCTGGCGTAACCGCATTCACTCGCGTATCCGTGCACTGCGCCGACAGGATGGTAGCCACAAGCAGCTGCAGCGGGTCGTCATGCCTCAGCGCAACGCCTGCCCTTGGATATTCCTTCTTGAGCAAGGAGATAATCTTGCTGGCATTCTTCCTGTTGTCACGAACCATCGCAACCACGGCAGGTAATTAGCATTAAACATATTAACTCCTGCAGCCGGGCTAGTTCCTGGAATAATATTTTTCAATCAGGCTTTTCTCTATTTTACGCAGCCTGTCCGAAACAATCGATTTCTTCAATCCGAGCATCCCGCCCAGCTCCTCGGCGTAAATTTTCCTCGGGATTTCATAATATCCTTCCCGCATGGCAAGGTCGAGAAGCTCCTGCTCCTTCGGCGCAAGGGAAAAGTCAGCGAACTCGCCCATTGAAAGCACCTTGATTTCCCGCTCCTCGCGTATCCTGCCCAGCGAGTTCATCAACGCCTTCTTGCTGAAGCCGAACAGCCTCTCGGTCTCAAGCCCCTCGTGAATGGAAATGTTGTTGTCCGCAAGATAGCTCTTGCCCACCAGCTCGGCATAGAACGAAGTGTCCTTTTTCACCCTTATGAAGAAGTAGTGGCCGTTCTTCCTCCTCGTCTCGAGCGTGTACGGGTGCCTTTTTATCATGCCGTACAGCTTCTTCCTCTGCTCCTCGTCTCCCGCCATCCTCGCCATTCCGAATGCCGAGCTTTCATCATAGCCTATCCCGAACACGTCCAGCCTCGCATCAGGCACCCTCTCCGTAGGATTAGTCCAACAGTCATGGTGGAATGCGACCTTCACTGCATAGGGGTAACCCATGCAGCATACTATGCCTTAACCCCTTTTTAAACCCCCCTCCCCGTCGTCAGGACCACCTCAGAGCCCTTCTTCTTCCTCGTCAGAGCGGAATATTCCGCATAATGGCTAAGTTCCCGAACCGCCCAAATTACATCGTGGGTTGATGGCCTCTAGGCCATATCTTACAAGGGTGCAATCATGCAAACAAAAGTCCTATTCGTTCATACTCCGACTCCCGTAACCCGATTTACCGGCAGGGCAGGAGGCATGGACTTTGACAGGGCGAACGTCGGCCCACTCGACACCAGAACTACCTTCGCATCTGCCCATATCCTAGCCTCATTTCTCAGAGAGCGGCTCCCAGCGGCAGGGTTAGAGCCACAAATAGAGGGCATAATGAACATGCGGGCCCTTCCGCCAGAATGGGAAGGCGCCAACCGCCTTTCCGCCGACTCGCCATACTACAGAAAAGTGAAAGAAATTCCGTATGCCGGCGGAACGATGGAAATCGGCTGGCTCGGCGCGCCGATGGACTGGCTGGCCGCAGAAATACGCAGGCTACAGCCCGAAGTAGTCGTTTTGACGGCCAATTTCAGGTTCGAGGCCGAAGTGCAGTCTGACGTGATACGCACGATAAAGAGCGTGAATCCAGCGGCAAAAATCCTGATGGGCGGCAGGGACGCGAGTTTCGAGCCTGCCTACTACTTGAGAGCAGGTACAGATGTCATTTTCAGGGAAGACGAGAATGCCTATGTGGGCGAAGTGGCAAGGCGCTTCTTTGAAGGCAAGCCTCTCGAAGGCATTCCAGGAATTGCCTACCTGCAAGCCAATGGTGCCGTGCACATCGGGGAACGGAACAGGGCGCGCATAAACGACCTTCCTCTACCTGATTTAACTTTGAAACTGGTAGGCCGCCCCGACCTCCAAGTCACTTTCGCCCATGAACTTTACACCGAAAGCCAGGATGGGCCGCTCCCGGGTGGGGTTTCAACGCCGCTTTTTCACGCCTTCACGTCTCGAGGGTGCGCAAACAACTGCGATTTCTGCACCTCGGCTGCCACAAAATACGACGTAATGTTTGCAGAAAAAGTGACTGCGCTTCTAACGCATCTTACCGCGAACGGAATTAAGACCGTATGCTCTGCCGAGGATGAGGTGCTCGGCCGCATACTTTGGCTGGGTGATCGGGGACGAGAATTGCTGTTCCATTATTTCAATACCATAAAACGGCTCGGTTTGGCCATAGAATTTCCAAACGGGCTGCGTCCTTCCGCCTTCCTCAAAAAGGGCGTAAACAGCGGGCTGGTGGTGGACGAGGAGCTGATAGACCTTGCTTTCAAGCACGATTTGAAAAATGGCGCGTTTGTCGGCACTTACAGGACCTTCATCGGCCTTGAAAGACCGTTCTCTGCCCCTGCAGGCAAATCATTGCGCAAGCTTGCACCGTGGCAGGACCAGCTGAAAATATACGAAGCTATTGCAAGCAGAAAAATACCTGTCATTGGTTTTGGAGTAATTCTTCCGCTTCATTATGATGATTCAACTACCCCGGCAATTTTCGACGAGCTAAGGCAAAATCTGGGCGAGCTGAAGGCCCTCATTGCAAACGCAAGCGGAGGCGCAACCGCAGTTAGATTCGGCATATTCTGCGAAACCCCGCTTCCAGGCACCCGAAACTGGAAGGATTTCACGCAAATACCTTCCGAACCGCGAGATCTTCAAGATCCGAATCTCTGGCACTATTTTGTTCCAAAAGGCCGCGGCTATTCCAAAATGTGGGACAAGCGCATGCGGCTTTTGGCAGATATAGACGAGCCTGGTTTAGCAAGCTGGTTGGCGAGTGGAGACTATGCAACCTAATCAATACAAGGTCCATTCGCGAATAACTCCTGCGCAGGTGCGCGACCACTTATTCCTACCAAGGGAATTTTTTGTGGAAAGCGCAAAAGAACGGTTTAGCCGGCTTGACGAGGATTACTTGGCGAGAAAAGCCACGGAGGAACGATTCCCGCTAGAAGGAAATACGCGCTTGGCCAAAGCAATCGTGCCGCATCTTCCGTCAGATGCCAAATCCAGGACACTCGAAATCTTTGATATCGGTGCAGCCGGTGGTGCGCTCACTACCCTCTGCCTGCTAAAGGAATTTAGGGAAGCGGGAATCAGCGACGTACGTATTACGTTGGTCGACCTGAGTTTGGAAGCTCTGAAAGCTACGAAAGAATGGAGATTTTCACTGCCAATTGGGTTGCTGGAGCGAGAATATGGCTGGAGCAAAGATTTTGTTGAATTCGCGAAAGGAATAATCTCAGCGGCAACATTGGTGCAGGCCGATTTCAGAAACCTTTCTGGCGCCTTTCCGTCAAAAGCCGATATCTGCAGTTCCGGTTTCACCTTGCACCACATGAATTTGCTTGATAAGTTATTTGCCACTGCCAGTATGACGCAGATAACTAGGCGAGGTGGGATTGTCGGAATAGTGGATGAATGTCTGTCATACACAGACTATATTGAATGGATCAAACGTCATGAAGGGGAAATAAACTCAAGAGGCGAACATGTCCCGATTGCGGTCGAATCTTTCATCCATCTTCAGGACCAGCTTAAGTTGCTGGATTCGTCTGTAATGCCCCTCACTAGCGGAGCGGAAAAAGAATTTCACTTCTTCGTCGCGAGAAAAGAAAAGTCAGATACATTTTCAGATTTGCATCCGACGCCTGACAAATGGACTCGCCCGACAATCAAGCCATTAGATGGCGAAGGTCTTGCCGAACTGCTGGACTTAGTGCCGCTCGGTTAGCTGGCGTCCGACTCAAAGCACAATATTTATTTTCTTCCCACACTTAGTGCATTCAGGCTTCTTGCCCTTGAACTTATTCTTCAGCACAAGGAACCCGCTGCGCTCAATCAGCACCTCGCCGCACTGCGGGCATATGGTATCTTCGGCATGCGGTATCCTTGCATTTCCTAGATATACATACTCAAGCCCCGCCTCCTTTGCAATCTTGCCCGCCCTTAGCAGCGTTTTCTCAGGCGTAGGCGGCAAATTGCTCAGCTTGTACTGCGGGTAGAATGCGTTGATGTGCAAAGGAATGTCCTTGCCTACTCCTGCCACAAACTCGCACAACCTCCGCAAATCATCTTCACTGTCATTCAGAGTCGGAATTATGAGCGCTATGACTTCGAGGTGAATCTTGCCCTTCAGCCCATAAACCCTCTTAATATTCTGCTGCACGGGCAAAAGGTGCCCGCCCGTAACCTCCTCGTACTTCTTGTCGTCAATGAACTTCAAGTCTATTCTTATCGCATCCAGAATCTTTTCCTTCACAACCAAGTCAAGCATCTCGCGCGAGAAGTAGCCATTGGATACGAATACCTGGAACAGATTAGGCGCCCTTGCGCGAGCCTCTTTCACGCAGTCATGCGCATACTCAAAGAATATTGTGGGCTCGCTGTAAGTATACGCTATTCCATCACATCTCTCGTCCACAGCCATTTCCACCACTTTCTTTGGCAGGGTTGACGGAATGTCAAGCGCAGTCGGGCCAGCCTCCCGCACGCCCTGCGAGAGCATCCAGTTCTGGCAGTTCAAGCACCTGAAGTTGCAGCCAGGCGTTCCAAAGCTCAGCACTTGCGTGCCTGGCTTGAAGTGGAAGAACGGTTTCTTCTCAATCGGGTCAATCTCGAATCCGCTGCTCTTGCCGTAATTGAGGCTGTAAAGCTTGCCTTCCACATTCCTGCGCACAAGGCAGTAGCCCCTCTCGCCCTCGCCAATGATGCAGTAGCGCATGCACAGCCTGCAGAGGACCTTGCCGCTATTCTGGCCCGTAAGCTTTTCGTACAGCATTGCTTCCTTGGGCACAGCAGCCTCGTCAGCCATTTATTTCCGCCTCTACCTGGCCTCCTTCACTTCCTCCTACGCAAAGGAGGCACGGCATGCCGCCTCCTTTGCCCAACCTCCTTCATTTCCGTCTGCATCTCATACAGCCTTTACAAAAGTCATACCTCTTTCCCAAATCCTTCGTAATTCCATCCCGCAAATCCTGGTACCTCTTCGTATTCCAAATCTTGTGGAAAGGAGTCTCAATCGCATTGCCCAGCGCAAACTTCTGCATTATCTCACGCGGCACGCGCCTCTGCGTTACCTCGCAGCACGGGAATACGCTGCCATCCTTCATGATGTAACAGGTGGTCCAGGGCCGTACACAATCGCAAAGCTCGGGCTTTGCGCACTCTGCAATGTAGTCTGCAACTATGACCTCGACGCCCCGCTCCTTGCCCACTTTCTTAGCCTCTTCGAAAATCTCCCTAATCTCATGCTTGCTGGCCTTCTTCACCTTCGGGTCTACAACTGCCTCAGGCGAGTCCACCAGTACTAAGTTAGCTCCGACAATCACTTTTTCAATTCCAAGGTCTGCCGCCACGCCCACTATTTTCGGCACATCTTGCAAATTATCCCACACAACCGTATTCCCAAACGAAAGGTGCGGCCTGCTCCTGCCCATCTTCTTCTTGAGTGCCACAAACTCCCGTAAGTTTCCAGTAACCTGCTTGAAGGTCGCGCCCAGCCTTATCTGCTCGAACATTTGCGGGTCAGCTGCATCAAACGAGATGACAAGCTCATCCACGCCCAGCTCAATCAATTTTTTATTCACGTGCTCAACCAGCAACGTGCCATTGGTCGTGAACCAAACGTAAATGCCCTTCTTCTTCGCGTAGGCTATCATGTCGAAAATATCCTTGTTCAGCAGAGACTCGCCTATGCCGGTCAAATTAATCGATATGAGCGTCGGCATCCCGTCAATGACTTTCTTGAACTGCTCCAAAGTCATGTCGTTCTTCGGATCTTTTATCAAGCGGTTCTCGCACATCGGGCACGCAAGGTTGCACCTTAGCGTAGTCTCAATCTGCGCAGACATCACGCCAGTGGGCGAGCGCGCAGGCCTCTTCGGCACTGTGTAAACGTCGGCCACTGCCGCATTGATGAGCGGCGTGGGGTGCACTAGCCTGTGCTTATATTTAGCCAGCATCTGCGGTATCTTGGTCGGGTTCACACAACTCAATCTCGTGCCAATTTAAAGAACTTCACCTTACTCTACGTCAGCCATCGCCACCTTCTCGAGCACGCATTGCTCGAGCGGGTAGGTTTTCAGCATCTTCGCGCTAATGCCAAACCGCTTCGCAATCTCTTTCTTCTCGCCGATAAACGTGGGCTTCAGTTCTTTTTCGCCCAGTGCGTTTAGCATCTCGTTTTTGCTGCAATCGGCGCAGATGAGTACGTTGGCGGTGTCTTTGGCACCCACCCTTGCTAATGCCTCCTTTATTTTACGCGTGCCGCCAGCGCGGGCCATCATCTCGCCGTCCATGCAATTAGCAATGTTGCGCCTCTCGTCAAACGCCTTCTTCGCATTCTCGTAGGCCAGCAGAAGCTGCCTCTCAGAAATAATTGCAGACGGGTCGAACGCCTGCGCAAAGCACTTCTCACGCCTGCGGAGTTCCACTAGGGCGTCGATGAGCTCGCCCATGCTTGAAAAACGCGTAGCTAATCTCAGGCAGAGCATGGGCAGTCCTTCTCAGGAAAAACTAAAATACCCATGCTTAGCCAAAGAGGCTCGCGAGTCCGGCAGCAGCTTCCTCCTCGCTCTTCTTCTCCTCTTTCTTCTCTTCCTTCTTGCCTTCCGCGTGAGGCGCCGCAGCGGGCGCAGCCGCAACTGGTGCGATTGCAGCCTTCTTCACGGCCTCTTCAATGTCCACTCCCTTGAGTGAGGACACGAGGGCCTTTGCCTTGGCGGCGTCAGCCTCGGCACCCGCAGCCTTTATGACCGCGAGCACGTTGGCTTCGCTTATTTCCTTCTTCGCGTCGTGCAGAAGCAACGCGGCATATACGTACTCCATGTTTCCACCCCTCTTATCGCTACATTTATTCTTTCTTCTCTTCAGCAGGCGCAGCCTCTGCGGCCGGAGCCGCAGCAGGTGCCTCCTCCTTTACATTAACAGCAAGCGCATCATGCGCCCTCGTGGCCTTTGCCATAATATCGCCAATCACTTCCTTCTCGTATATGTTGGCCTCGATTGCAAGCCCGCGCGCATTGCGCACAGCCTTCACGATCATAATCTCCATATTGGCCTTCGTCGGGTAACCAACCTCGACCGACAGGTTCAGCGCACTTATGTAGCCTGAAGCCAGCTGGGCCATCAGCTTCTCCTCGTCAACATCCATCACGTCGTGGCCGTAAATCAAGCCGTCCTCGAAGGCAGCAGTCATGTTCATGCCGACCTCAAAGGGCTGGATGCCCAGCTTCTGAAGTCCCTTTGCAGCCAAATCAGTAATCTTCTCGCCCTTCTTTGCCACGAGCGAGTCCTTGCCAATCACGACCTTGCCATCCTGTATGCGCGCGTCTATCTTGGCGCTCTTGAGCTCAGAGAGCACCGGGCCCGGCGGCAGCGAAGTCTCGCCCGCGGGCACAATCAGGTCAAAGGGCGCAATCTGGCCCGGCTTTGCCGCAGCCTTGCCCTTGTTCTGCTTGATGAACCTGAAAAGCTCGAATGGATTAAGGTCGGTGAATACTATTGCGCTCGGCGCATTGATGTGAGGCACAAGCGTCTCGGCAACCTTGGCCTTTTCAAAAGCCTTCTTGATGAGCGTATTCTTGGCAACTACGAATTCAGCCTTGCCGCGCAGCTTCTTCTTTATGAGCGAGAACTGCCTGTCCGGCAGGTTGCGCAAATCAATTATGCCGATGGTCTTGCTCTTCTTCATGAGCTTGGCCAGCTCAGTCACAATCTCCTGCTTGCGCTTGTGCGAAGGCCTCTCAGCTGCCTCCCTCTTGCCGGCCCGCTTGGCCGCCTTCACTGCAGTTGCTTGTGCCGCATCCGCCATGCTAACCAACCTTCACGGGCTTGCCCATGCTCAGCTTGACCATCACGCTCTTGACGAAGAAGTCGCCGCCCACCTTGTTCCTGACGGTCTCATAAATAGAATATGCATTCTCAGCCAAATCGGCCGCGCTCATGTTCTCGTTGCCGACTGCGCACTGCGCAACAGGCAGGTACTTGCCCTTGCTCTTTATCCTCACGCTCCTGCGCACCTTGTCCGCCAGCACCGACATCTGCGTGCCAACCAGCGGCTTGGGCAGCTTGTCTCTTGTGCCCAGGAACTGGCCCAGGCTCTTGCCGACAACCATCATGAGCTTCGGCTCGGCGAGGAATTCATGGGTCTTTGCGAGAGCCTTGAGCTTCGGCCTGTCGGTGCCGAGTTTCGTAATCTCTTCGGTGCTTATGGTTGCGAAGCCCGCGTTCTTGGCATCCAGCGCCACCTGGCCCCCGTCTGTGAAAACAGCAATCTTCATTTCCTTGCCCTTGCCTTTGGGCAGGAGAAGCTCTAGGTTCAGCCGGTTGTCCTGCTTGTTAAAATCAATGCTTGTGAAGTTGAGCATCAGCTCCGCTGTCTGCGTGAACTTGCGTTTGCCCTTGTCAGCGAGCGCAGTGTTGAATGCAGCTACGAAAGCTTCCTTCTCGATCATGCAGTTCCCCTCCCAATCGGAACGAACCGTTTGGTACACCGGGAAAAACAGTGTAACCGTCTTATGCACAAAAAGATTTATAAAGCATCGGGCTGGCCCCGAATTGCTTCTGTGTGCTGGATTTTTCATCCAGAAATTTCCATGGTTGCGTATTCCCTAAGCGGCTGAAAAATTTATTAACTAACCCGCGCATAACTTTTCAGAATTTGTGCGAGGTGTTGCAATTGTTCGTGAGAAAAAATCTTTTCGGCTTTGAATTTACGTCGAAGAATCTACTTACTTTGCTTTTGCTTGCAGCCCTTCCAAACTTCTTCGGCTGGCTCGTGCTCAACGTGCCATGGGGTGCCGGCAAGTTCCACATTTTCCAGGTTGCAATCTTCCTCGCAGCCGGCCTCTTTGGCCCGCTAGGCGGCATCCTCGCAGGCTCGCTCGGCGCAGTGGGCAGCGCAGTTGCGCTCAACAACCCCTACATCATAGTGGGCAACGTGATTCTCGGCGGGCTCACGGGCTATTTGTATATGTGTAGGCGCTGGCACATGGTGTTCGCAGTCCTCGCGGCATTCGCAGTCCAGCTTCCATGGCTCTACTACAGCGACATCTACCTGGCCCACATGCCCGTGAAAGCCGTTGAGGGCATAATAGTCGCACTAATGATCAGCAACCTCATGATGGCGCTCATCGCATCTGCAATCCTGCCGAGCTTGAAGCGGTATTATGGTTCAGTCTCCTCGGGTGTTTAAGGCAGCACGTCCGCACGACGGCCCGCGCGATTCAGCGCCTTCGCTTCAGGTGTTTAAGGCAGGCAAGCTTGCCTTTTCTTCTGAAGAGGCAGGCCTCAAGCCCCTTGCGCACTTATTCTTCACGAAGCCCAGCCTGCTGAGGGGCTCTAGCGTTTACGATAAGGTTGTGGGCGAGGCTGCTGCAAGAATTTTCATTCTGGCCAAGGTGGCAAAGGTGCACGCAGGCACAGCAAGCAAGCGCGCGCTCGAGCGCCTTCACCATGCGGGTATCCTAGTAATGGCGGCGCGAGAGGTCGAGATAATATGCAATGCAAAGCACTCGGCCATGTGCCCGATGGAGAAATTAAGCGGCGAGCACGCTGAGGATAAAAAGTTTGTCGAGGCGCTGAAGAAAAAGTTTGCCTAGATTGCCAGAGGCACAGGCCTTCTCTTGCCTGCCGCCTTCTTTTCAAACTCTGCGTGCGGGCTTGCCTTGCCCATCTCGCCGAGCTCATACATCAGCGCAATCTCAATGTCTGCCCTTGTAAGCGTCCTCTTGTTCGCATATTTCGAGAGCCGAACCGCGCGCTCGGCAATCTCCTGCGCCTTTTCCTCGAGCACTTCCGCGAGCTTCTGGCCCGCACCTTCGCTCACGCGCTCCGCGCCCGCCCTGCGGATTATGCGTTCTACATCCAATATATCAAGAGATGCCATAAGACTGCCACCTTTCCCTCCACGCTCGGCCTCCCACAGCTCTGCGCAGAGAAATCCGCTTGCCGCATCAACTGCGCACTTTCCGCAAAGCGGAAAGGCGCCCCTTTCTCCTGCGGGAGAAAGCGGGCCACAAGAGGAGATACGGGTTGGAAAGGGAAGGTATATATAGCTTACTTTTGCTTCTCGGTGGACTTTCCAATTTCCTTTTTCTTCGTCGTAGTTTTTTCCTTTTTAGAAGTAGATTTTGCCTTGGCCACAGGCTTTGCAGCAGGCTTTTCCACGGGCGCCGCCGCTGCAGGTGCGGAAATTTTCTCAGCGCTCTTTGCTATTGCAGGCTGAGCGGAAATTTTCTGCACGGGCTTCGCCGCAGCGGCCGCGGGCTGAGCGGGAGTTTTCTCAGCAGTTGTTTTTGCAGCAGCATTCACCACTGCAGACGGCCTGGGTTTTCCCCAATCTTTCTTAGTCTCGCACTTCGGGTCAACGCACATGGCAAACGGCTTGCTCCCGGTGCGGAACACGCGCACCTGCGGGGTGCCGCACTTCTCGCACACCGTGCCAAGCGGCACAATCTTGCCGCGCTGCGGCAGCGGATATGTGTTGCGGCAGTTCGGATAGCCCGAGCAGCCCACGAAAACCGAGCCCGTGCGCAGCCTGATGATTTTCAAATCATTGCCGCACACCTTGCACTTCCCAATCACGTTCTGCTGCTGTTGCGTTTCCTGTATCGCGCCCATGAGCTCCTTGCCAATATTCTCCTTGTTCTTCTTGAACTCGTCAAGTATTATCGTCAGAATTCCCTTTCCGTCCTCGATAACTTTCTCCTCGCTAATCTCGCCCGTGCGTATGAAATCCATCTCAAGCTCAATCCTGCGCGTGAGCTCCTCGTCAAGAATCTCGGGGCAGTTGTGCTCGAGCGACTCGCAAACAGCCATTCCAAAAGGCGTGACATGGATGCTCTTGTCATCCACGTAGCCTCGCTTGTATAATGTCTCGATTACAACCGACCGCGTGGCCTTTGTGCCAAGGTTGCGCGACTCAAGCTCCTCAACCATGCTGGCCTGCGTGAAGCGCGCCGGCGGCTTTGTCTTTTTCTCCTGGATGCCCAGCTTCTCCGCCTTCACCTGCTCGCCCTTTGCGAGCGGCGGCAGTGAAATCTCTTCAAACTTCGCGTAAGGTCCGTAATACTCCATCCAGTTGCGCGCAATAGTGCGCGTGCCGCGCGTCTCGTAATTCTCAGGCCCGAGCGCCAACTCGATGCGGCCGCTCTCGCGCACAGCGGGCTCGGCAAAGCACGCAAGATAGCGGCGCGCGATGAGGTCAAACAGCTGGGCCTCGCGCCCCTCGCCCGGCCTCTCGCCGCTTATAGGATGGATGGCCGGGTGCGCAGGGTCTTCCTTCTTGCCCTCGTTCGGCTTCGTGCGGTTTGCAGCTATCAGCTTCTGCGCAAGCTCCTTGTAAGCAGGATTCCTTCCGAGATTTGCTAGAAGTTTTGCATGATTCAATTTCGCAGGCAGCTTCTGCGAGGATGTGCGCGGGTACGAGATGAAAGAATTTTCATAGAGCGACTGCGCGATCTGCAGCGTCTGCGATGGCGAGAAGTGGAACCAGCGGAATGCCTCGACCTGCAGTGAGGTGAGGTCAAACGGCGGGGGCGGCGCCTGCTCGAATTGCCGCACCTCAACGTCAGTAACTGCCCCCTCTTTCGCGGTGCGCCCGAGCGCGCCCTCGGCCTCAGCCTTCTCGCCGAATCTTCCTTTAGTATGCATGAAAACCGTGTTGTGTATCTGCGCAGTCAGCTCCCAGTACGGCACGGGCGTAAATGCGGCAATGGCCCTCTCACGGTCAGCGAGAATTTTGAGCGAAGGGCCCTGCACGCGCCCGATGCTCATGACCTTGAACCTGCCCGCGCTCCGCACCGCGTCCATGAGCGCGCGGCTCAGATTAATTCCATAGAACCAGTCGAGCATGTGGCGCGCCTCACCCGCGCGTATGTTCCCATAGTCGAGCGCGCCCGCCTCCTCATACGCCTCGACCAAGTCTTCAGTTGTAAGGGCCGAGAACTTCATGCGCTTTCCGGTATCTGACTTTCCCGCGAACCGTATTACATTATAGCCAATGAGCGAGCCCTCGGCATCGTAGTCGCACGAGTTCACGAACTCATCCGCCTTCTTGGCCAGCGACTCGAGCGCCTTCAGATAGCCCTTGCTGAACGCCGCGCCCTTCTCGACCTCGAACGAGGGCACCCAGTCAATGTCGAACACCGGATAGCCGCCCGTGCCCTTGGCCTGCTTGAGCGAGTAAAGGTGGCCGACCGCGGGCGCCACTATTATATCCTTCCCATGGCGCTTCAGCTTATAGTGCGTCACGCCGAAAAGCGACTCGCGCTCAATCTTTCCCTCTGCGAGCGCATTCGCCACTTTTTCCGCCACTTTCGGTTTTTCGCAGATAATCAGCTGCATGACCGTCAATTAGGAAAGTAGGGAATTAAAATTACTTTGTATGAATATATGGCACAAGGCATACGAACGCGTACTGATGCGGAATGATGCTGAACAGATGCAAAAGAAATACGTACGCGTCCTGACGCTTAAACCTGCAAAACCAACAGGAATGGTCGAAATGAACATTAACAGGCTCTGGCTTTCAGCGCTCATCGTAATCCTTCTCTTTGTGCTGCTATTCCAAGCGCTCTTTTCCCTGGTTCCCTACCTCGTAATCTTCCTCATCGCAAACTTCTTCTTCATTTATGTAGCAGTAGTTTACCTCCTAACATACTGGGAGAAAAAACCCGAGCCGCTTTCGGACCGCTTCCCCTCGCTCTCCATAATAATATCGGCATACAACAGCGGCCGCACGCTCGAGAAGTGCCTGCGGAGCATAGTGGCGCTCGACTACCCGAGCAAGGTGCAAATACTAGTGGTTGATGATGCGAGCACTGACAGCACTGCGGCAATCGCGAAAAAATTCCTAGTCGAGCTCATACACAACCCGCACAACCTTGGAAAGGCCACCTCGATAAACAAGGCGCTCGAGCGCGCGAAGGGCGAGCTGGTCGCATGCATAGATTCAGACACCTACCCTGAGAAAGACTCACTCACCAAGCTAGTGCCGCTCTTCAACGCACCCGACGTGGGCGCAGTCACGGCCCTGATATGCGTCGAGAAGCCGAAGAGCTTTGTGCAGAAGATACAGGAAATAGAATATTATGCATCATTCGGCTTCTGGCACACCGCGCTCTCGCAGCTCGACGGCCTGCTCGTGACGCCCGGCCCCATGTCCATCTATTCCAAGAAGGCGCTGCAGGATGTGGGCGGCTTCGATGCCACCAATATAACCGAGGACATGGAGGTCGCGCTGCACTTGCAGGAAAAGGGCTGGAAGATAAAGCTCAATACGGACGCGAAGGTCTACACAGACGTGCCTCAGAATTGGAAGGCCCTCTTCAGGCAGAGATTGCGCTGGCTGCGCGGAAAGATTTTCAACGGCTTCAAGTACGGCCACATGATATTCAACTCCAAGTACGGCAACTTCGGGCGATTCGTCTACCCGGTGTCCTTCATCATTGAGCTCCTCGGCGTGCTCGTGGTCTCGCGCGTCATCTGGATG
>NZ_JAUSNF010000012.1 GCF_030646255.1 Candidatus Burarchaeum sp.
CAAGCCTGTGCTGATGACGGGAAGCGGCCCGTCTTGCTTTGTGCAGGCAGAGGGATGCCCGTATGGTGCGCATTCGGTGGATTTGACCAGTGGCGTAGATATCTCTCCGTGGTTCGGAGCAAAGGAGCTGACGCACGGAAGCGGAACCGCATACCTGAGTGAGGATGATGTATTTGATTCGGGCATTGGTGAAGGGAGCCAGCTTGCGGTCGGGAATGGCTATGGCTACAGCCACATCACCACGTCAAGCCTCCTACCTGGCGCGCACGTTGTGGGCAAATGGAATGACGGTTCTGCGTTCGCATTCTGCTATGGCAGCATGTACTACCAGTCTGACGTTGATAATAGCTATGAGCCCAACTCAAAGAAACTGACGAATGCTGCAGTGGACTGGCTGGTTGCAGGCGGGCGTTGCATATTTCCCGAACCGCACGACTTCGAATATCCCTATCCCCCGTTCAAGTTTCCGGCCTCAGGCGATTATCTTGGTGGAGCGGCGGCCTATCCGTTCCCCATGACAAACCCGGCAACATACCAGACGGTTGGAAATTATGAAGTCAGGGATAAAAACGCGGGCGCCAAATATAATGAAACCGTGCGCGTTTGGACGTCTTTCGTAAAGGAGTACGATGACGCGCTGGGCCAGTATGTGGCCAAAGATATCCATGTTGCCTATGATGTGGAATTCTCGAGATGGGGAGATTCGTATGGGATTCCTTTCTGCACTGCGCTAAACTCCAGTGGTAAAGGTGACTGGGGCGTCTGCTACGGCGAGGACGACAGGTCTGATAGGCATCGTGTAAACGTAAGCTTCCTTGGGAGCACATACGTCATAACGGCCATGAACCGCGACGGCGCGGCAGACATAACGGTCAATCCGGGGGTCAATTTCACCACGGCGGGCCACGTCAGGCTTTCCAAGGAGCTTGCCTACGCATATATGCTAGAAAATGAGAGCATGATGATCGGCGAGTACAAGATGAAGCTTGCTGCCGTAACAAATCCGACGCCAGAAGAACCGTATGGGGCGGCCATACTGGAGCTGTATGATTCTGCCGGCCACATGATTTACAATTCCCGCCTGCTTCCCGGCGAAGATGCGGTTTGGACCGCGCCCAACGGCTTCCGGGCAAGGGCGCACATATATAGGGTCACTGCTGGATGGACGCCGAGTTCGAGATGGGCTGAAATAGGCCTCTATTCCAACGAGGTTAGTCTTCAGGACGGGGAGATGGTGAGCCTTAGCGGCAGATGGGCAGCCAGGGATGCCTGGATGAACAAGGATTACGATACGGGAGGCCTTAGCCCCAAGGCAGACACCTTGCGCCGCCTTGTGCTGATAAGGATACCTGTTGCGGGCGAGAAGCTCAAGATTGGCGAGTCTATTCAGATAGTTGATTTTGTAAAATGGCAGAACCTGACGTTCAACGGCACTGACCTTGTGCTGAGCAACTGGGCCCCGCCGAGCGGAGGGAATGACACGAACCAGACTATAAATGAAACTATAGAGTATCCTTACTCGCCCTTCAAGCTTCCATACCAGGGGGGTTATGCCGATGGACCTTCATTCTATGGCCATCAAATCACGACTCCGCCGACATATGAGGTACTGGGAAATTATGAGGTGACGGACAATAATGCCAACATCACATATAATGAAACGGTGAGGCTCTGGAAGTCATTCGTAAAGGAATATGATAACTCAACTGGGAAGTATGTTGCAAAAGAAATACACACTGCATATGATATGGAATTTTCGATGAACGGAGATTATTACGGAATTCCCTTCTGCACTACAAAGGACCCGAATGCAAATGGCAACTGGAGGATATGCGAAACTAGCTGGGATAGGTCTGATGCACACCGCCCGAACATAACGTTCCTTGGAAGCACGTGGGTGATTTCTGAACTGAGCTTCGTGGGAACGAACATCATAGATCATAATACGGAGGAGAATTTCACAACTGGAGGTTATGTCAAGCTTGCAAACGAAACGGCCTATGGCATATTGTACGTCGCGAATGAAACCAATAACCTCACGGCAGATAATGGTTACTATGTGAAGCTGTTAGACGTTACAGTTCCATCTTCTAACCAGCCATATGCTGCCGCAGTTGTGGGAATATACGCCCCCGGTGGTCAGCTGATGCAGCAGACTACGATTCCAGACATACCTGGCAACAACCTTTATACCTGGGTTGCTCCTGACGGAACCAAATTGATGATCAAAGTCTACATGGCGACACCAGGTTATACGCTCCTTTACAAACATGCCGAGATGGCACTATATTCACGGGAAATCATGTTGAGGGATGGATATTCGGTAGAATACAGCTATCCTAATCCCTCCTGGACTGCAAAAATTGTGTGGAAGAACAAGGAATACAATTCGAGCAGCACCGACATCATGGCTGACACGCTCAACCGCATCGTGCTCGTAAGAAATCCGGTTGGAGGCGAACAGCTAGCAGTAGGAAAGGCGCTGGCTATAACCAACTTCCTGAAGTGGAAGGGCCTCAGGTTCAACGGAAGTGATTTGGTGCTGACAGACTGGACGCCAGATGACGAGCCGGAGCCCCCGGGCGTGACGACCACTGAATACGTGTACAAGAACGTGAGGATTGTCGCCAAGTGGCCCAATGGCGAGCCGGCGAAGGGGGCCGTAGCGTGGCTAATCAGCGCGAACTACACGCTAGGGTCTTCTCCCGATTATGCCGGTTATGCCACTGAAAAGGGGATGCTTGGAATGCAGGTGCTAACGGAGATGATAGTGAACGGCACCATGCACAAGCTATTCACGCCCTACAACATAACCGTGGGCGTCGGAGAGTTCAAGGTCCAAAGGTATGTGGACATTACGTCCGACGGCGACATTGTTTTCGAGATGCCAAAGGATTACGCGATTAGCGCTGAAATAAAGAAAGGCTGGAACCTTGTGCCGTTCTTCAACCGGCCCATGAACGTGACTACGAGCGGGTGCGGTAACAGCATAGTGTCGGCCAAGACGCTTTCGCCATTCGAGATGAAGTATGTGCCACTGAAAACAGATACGTTGCAGTTCGCCAACGCAGGGGTTGCGATATATTTTGCCACCAACTACGGAACCCTGCAGGCGCCTGCCTTGGACGGACGGAGGTATTCTCCGGTCGCAGGCGGCATGTGGATCTACTCGAACTCAACGCAAGTGTGCAAGGTCAACTACTCGTTTGACAGGAGCTACCTGCTCGGGAGCGGAAACCCCGAATATGAGCTGAAGGGCGTGCGGGGTACGACAGTCTTATTAGACGCGAATGATACGCATATATACGAATTTTACTGGGGCAATGGCACAGGAGAACAAGGATTTACCACGCCATGGGGCGACGTCATCAAGCTTAATGTCACATATGCCGACCCCTATGCCAACAATACTGTCATGAACATAACATTCAACTACGTGCCCGTAGGGACTTTCTCATTGGATGTCGGCGAGCGTGTGGGCATTGGGAATGATCCGGATACGGGCGCGCCCAAGTACTACGTGATGGTAAATTACATTGGAGGATGGACGACGGGGCTGTTAAAAGAAACCGACAAGAATCCGACGCCCTGGCTTGCGAATGGCTGGAACTTCCTCACCGTGCTTCCATGGATGAAAAACAAGTACTGGAATGACGTGAAGGGCGAGTGCGTGGCTATGAATATGAGCGTGTGGAATGTCGGCAAGGACGGATGGGACTTTATCTCGCCCTCGACCGTGCTCTTCTCGCCTGCCTATGAGGGCAAGGTGCTGGCCATAAGGGCCAACAATACATGCATGCTCGGCTCCGGGTGATATGGTTGAATGCCGTAACAACGCTGTTGGTTCTGCTGGCCGTTGCCGCCCTTGCGGGCTGCGGCGCTTTGGGCAGCGGGGCTTCGCCCGAGGCGACCGCCCAAGCGCCTATGCAGGCCGAGGGAACACCCCAGCAACCTGCGCGGCCAGGGATTGATGAGCTCGCGCCAGGGGAGGGAACTGGCGCAGGAGACTTGGCCGCTGCAGGAGCGGATGACGTGCCGCCTTCGGGCGGGACAGGAAGCGGCGGCACGACAGCTGCGGAAGATGGAAGTGGGCAGCAGCAAGAACAGCCCGGGACACTTGAAGACGAGGAAGGCGGTGTTGGCGCAGACATGACGCCTCCGCCGTTCCCGGAAGGATGAAAAACGATTATAAGGCAAAATTGAGTAAAAATATGAGGTGGTGGGATGGCATCGGAAAGATTGGCTTTGATATTAGTTGTCTTGCTGGCACTGGGAAGTTTGGCCTATGCCGCGTCACTAGTAAGTTCTGTTCATACGTACATAAGCGATTATGCGGACAAGACGCCGTTCAACAGGGTCTACAACACGTCTGCGGACAAGTATGACAACATGTCATATGTCACTTACACATCCTCTGGCAGAAATTACTCTCCATTCGCGCTGCCGCTCAAGGGAAATTATTGGGGCGGAAATATGATTACATATTGGGGCCCTGACAGGTATGCGGTAAACAAGATGGTGCTGGGAAATAACACTTCGACGGACCAGTATGCGGGAATCAAGTATACGGAGGAGATCAGGGTCTGGGCCGCACCTTATACCTACTATGATTCGGTGCTGAAGAAGGTTGTGGCAAAACATCCATATCTTGCCTACGACATGGAATTCTCGGATAAGTTTGGTAATCCATATATACCTGTTTGCACTGCCAAGAATGCGAGCGATAACTGGGCAACCTGTTCTGCGCCGGATAATAGTGGAAACCACCGCATACCGGTCGTATTCATGGGTGAAAACTGGGTGCTTAACGAAGTAGACATTAGCGAGTCCCAGACGGGCATTCCTGCAGATGGCATAAATTTCACCGCAGGCGGCGCAGTAACCCTGGCAAAAGAAATCTCATTTTCCACGCTGCATGTGAATCAAACTATTCCGGTTGGACAGTATGTTCTAAAATTCGTGGATGTTACCGTGCCCACGGAGAACTTGCCGTTTGGTGCTGCTGTAATAGAGATATATGATGCCAACGGGCAGAAGGTCTATGATACCCGCATTGCGGCATATAATAGGATGCTCTGGACTGCACCAAATGGCTATTTGGTGATTGCGCGGATATATCATACGCATTATTCAGAATCTGAACCCGATTCGCGCTGGGCGCAGATTGCCATTCAAAGCGCCTATGTAGAACTAAGAGATGATGAACGATTAAGGTTCACGTTCGCGGATCCGGCCATGGGCACGTTCTATGTGCCGTTTTGGCACGCCAAGCTGATATGGAAGAACAGGGGCGATGACTCAACTGGAGTGAATGCAACGCTGCCTGATTCGCTCAGCAGGATCGTTATCCACAATGCAGAGGATATTTACATACCGGGTACGAAGCTCCAGGAGCTTGGGGGCATGACGGGCACGCCGAATGCGAGCAACACGATACAGATCTTGCCCGGCTATGCAAAGCTGAACTTCTCATTCTACCAGCTGCAGCCAGCTGCAAATGGCAATTTACTGGTGCAATCGACGGACTGGATGGACCAAAAAGTGTATAATTCTTCAACGTGTACCGGAAATTGGACTATGGCCATTAACGTAAGCGCCTTGATATTCATGGCACAAAACGGAGGAAGATTTGCAACGCAGGAAAACGGCACATATAGCGACCTGATTGCATTTGTGGGTCCCGGAAGGATGCTATTCCCAGGGTACTGGTTCATGATGAGGGGCAAGACGCCTAGTGGAAGCACCTGCTACTATCTGGCGCCCAAAAACAATACGCCCGGTTTCCTCTATGATCCGGGTGATGGGTGGCAGAGAATCACACTAAATATAAGCAGCATAACATACAATGGGACGCATTCCGTGTACCAATTCAAAATAGAAATTCCTGAAAATGCAGGCAACAGCCAAATGGCAAAGTATGCGCTCTATTATAACAGAACGATCAGGTATGCTGGACCGATTGAAAGCAGGTTCATATTGAACCACACCACATATACGCAGGTCACCTATGGCATGAACCCGGAGCAGACATATTTGGTGAATGCCGGCCATATATCGGACCGCGGCACCATAATGAGCTTCGTGAGCCCGTACAGCACCATATTCAATGAGCGCGCGGCGCCTGCAAAGGCCATGTATGTGCTGTGGAAGTGAGGGCATGGATGCAAATGATTTGCCTACATTCAATGTGTTTGATACAAATCAGAAAAATTGTGGGGTGTTTGGATGACGGGATTTGGGGTAAAAAGGGAAGGACAGACGAATCGGACGACTGCGTCTGGCGGCGATAAGGGCAGGGTTCCGCCTGCGATCTATAACCAGCATGGCGTCGAGCCCCGTCCTCCAAAGCCAAACGGCAAAGACTGTGCGTGGCCGCAGATAAACCGGCCTGAGGCAAGCGGCGCAAAGAATGGCAAGGGCGGACTTATTGATGCAAAATTCATGAAGACCCTGGGCATCGAGGCGATGCTGAACAACATTTTCGCGAACAGCCAGTGGGTTGCGGGCAAGACTGCCGAGTCGGCGGTCAATAGGGGGCTGGAACTGCAGAAGGCCGGCTCGCCGAGCATATTGTGCTACCTGGGCGAACACATAGCGGAGCAGGGCAAAGTCGAGGACATGATGAAGGAGTATACGCACCTGATAAATCTCATGGGCGCAAAAGGCCTGACGACCTCCATTGCAGTCAGGCCCTCTCCCTTTGGCTCCGATGTGAAGAATTATGCTGACCAGGGCAAGGGCAAGACGGTCCTGGATTATTGCTACAACAACCTTGAAACCCTGGTGGCGCTGGCGGCCAAGAACAAGGTTTCCGTATGCATAGACATGGAAGCCCTGCCGTTCTCGGACTATACGCTCGCGACATACAAGGCCCTGCAGAAAGAGTACGGGAATGTCAGCACTGTGCTTCAGGGCAACGTGCGCAGGGCGGAGCACGACCTCCGCGCAATGCTCAAAGATCCTGATTTTGGCGGGCACCCTCCGGTCTTCAGGCTCGTGAAGGGCATATACAAGGAAGCCAATGAGGATGGCATGGAGCCTGTTGCGTACACGGGCTATGACAATATACATGCGAACTATGCCAAGCTGATCGGGATAGCTTTCGAGGAAAGCCCGCCGGGCACGCGCATAGTGGTGGCAAGCCACCATGATGCCAGGATTCTCGAAGCGCTGAAGCTGAGCGAGCGGCACCCCGACAAGCAGCTTGAGCTGCAGATGCTGATGGGCGTGAGGACCGACCTGATGAAGAACCTGAGGGCTGCGGGCATACCGGTCACAGAGTACGTGCCTTACGGGCCAAATGCATTTGCATATAGCGCAAGGAGGATGGCCAAGTCGCCGGACTTTGCCAACGCAATAATGGCCGACACGTTCAAGTCCGTGCCTGCGCCCATACGGCCGTTAATGCATAAAATTGTGGAAGGGGCGTACCCGATCCTTTTCGGCTCCAAGCTCAATATCGAGGCCGCAAGAGGCAACTCGGAAGCCGCTGCTGAGCTTGAGCAGTATCTCCTCGAGCTCCCGGCAAGGCGCGGGGCTGCGGGGCAAAAAGGTTTTGACGGCATGGGCAAGCAGGGTGCTTAGATGCTGAAGCCCCTTCAACTCCACCACAGCGACCGCGGCTCGGGAGCTCAGCAGGACAAAAACGGCGGCGGCTCGAAAGGGGGCGAGAACGGAAAAGGCAAGTTCGAGCACAGGAAGGACCAGCCCCCAGCATATGCGCCGGTGTCGAGCAGGTACGACAAGAATCTGCAGTTCGCCCTGTGGTATCCGGCCATATTGCAGGACGCCAAGCTCATAGACACCAAATATCCTGCGAAGGGATTTTTCACGCACATGCCATGGTCAGTGAGGGCCATGAAGCGCATGTATTCGCTCTACGAGGCCGAGCTTGAGAGAACCGGCCACGAGCCTGCCTGGTTCCCCGCAGTCATGCCGGAATCGCTGCTCAAAAAGGAGGCCGAGCACCTCGAGGGCTTTAACCCGCAGGTCTTCTGGATAACGCAGATAGGCTCGTCGACCTTGCCCAAGGGCGAGAGGCTGGCGCTAAGGCCCACGAGCGAAACCATAATGTACACAGTGTACAGCAACTGGATCAACGGGCTTGCCGACCTTCCCCTTAAGATATACCAGAGCTGCCAGGTCTGGCGCGCAGAGGACGAGACAAAGGCATTCATACGCGGCAGGGAGTTCTACTGGATTGAGGCTCATGATGTTTTCGCTACGATGAAGGAAGCGGAACAGCAGGTCATGGCTGACATCGCGATGTCGGAAAAGGTCATCCACGGGCAGTTCGGGATTCCGATGCTTTTCGTGAAGCGGCCCGCGTGGGACACGTTTCCGGGCGCGGAGTATACGTATGCGGCCGACACGCTGCTGCCTGACGGCAAGGCGCTCCAGCTCCCTTCAACCCACCTGCTCGGCCAGAAGTTCTCGACCAAGTTCGACATAAAGTTCACGAACTCGGACGGCAAGGAGGAGTATGCATACCAGACCTGCTACGGCCCGTCCATCTGGCGCATATTCGGCGCGCTTGTCGCAGTGCATGCGGATGAGCGGGGCCTGCGCTTCCCGTTCGAGGTCGCCCCCCAGCAGGTGGTGATAATTCCGATAAAGGCCAAGACTGCCGAGGATGATGCGCGGGTTGCGCAGAAGTGCAACGAGCTGAAGGAGCAGCTAGAGAAAGCGGGCATCCGTGCCATCATAGATGACAGCGACAAGAAGCCGGGCTTCAAATACAACCACTGGGAGCTCATGGGCGTGCCCGTGCGCATAGAGCTGGGCGCAAGGGAAGCCGCGGGCGGCAATGTGACGCTAGTTTCCCGCACTGAGCCTGGCAAGATTACCGTAAGCGAGGACAAGCTTGAGGCCGCTATCCGCGATATGGGAAAGCGGCTGAATGAGACGCTGACTGCGGAGGCCGACAAGACCTTCAACGACAGTTTCATAACCTGCATGACCATTGAGGAGATGAGGGAGAACAAGGCGCACCGCGGATTCTTCCGCATCCCCTACTGCTCGATAGCCAATGACGGGGGCGAATGCTTCGACCGCCTGAAGCAGGAGTTCGAGGTGGCGGTGCGCGGCACCAAGGTGGGGGAAGATGAGAAGCCGCCCGAGGGCTGCATGTGCGTGGGCGGGTGCGGCAGGGAGGCCGGCATGATGGTCTATGCGGCTAAGAGATATTAGGCGCGATTATGCGCGCCTTGTGGATGTGATCCTATGGACCTTGGGGAAATATGGCGTTTCTCGTACGCATGGTTACGGGACAGGAAGGACCAGCAGCTTTATTTCCAGATTTTTTTAGTGTTCTTGCTGATTGCGGTGCTCAGGGCCATGATCGAGCCTGGACTACAGGCAATGGTGCAGGTCCTCACCATAGGAATGGTATTTTGGGTTTTGCAGCTCTACTTTGTAACAAAAATTACGTTGAGGGCGCTTGAGCACAAGAATAAACAGGTGGTGAAGTGGAACTTCGCTGCGTATTTTGGTTTTTTGAAGCTGTTTATTCTGGAGATAATCTATTCGGTTACTGGAATCAAGTCGCAGGTTATGCTTGCCATTTTTATCTTGACCATTCTCCTGCTTCCCTCGATGTCGGCGTTTTTCTTGCTACTCCTGGGCACATACTTGTTTGCAGTGGCGTGGATGTCAATCAGGCTGAGCCTGGCAGGTCCGGTTTATCTGGAGGGAAAGAAAGACTGCACGGAAGCCATTGACGAGTCATGGGAAATGACCAAGGAGAGATTCTGGAGCATTTTCCTGGCTTCATTGTTTGTTGGAGGGGCCTGGTCCATAGCTTATTTCAGTTTAATGGCTGGATTGAATATGTTTTTGGTTCCAATGCTGCGGGGCGATGAGTTTCTGCTAAAGGGCAGTTTAGCTGTCCTAAATTCCGCTATTGGGCTGATATATGCATTTGCAGTTGCATTCACCCATGTTGGCATTTACGCGGCAATTGAAAAAGAAGCGGTGGAAGCAAAGAAACGGAAAACTACTGTAAGTGAAAGCAAAAAGAAGAAAAAATAGGTGCTGCCGTACGCCTATTTCCCCTGTTGACGCGGCGCGGGCCTTCACCAGGATGTCCCACTTGCATGTGTTTGTGCACGGCAGGAACGGGGGCTGGATGGCTGAAGACGTGCCCACATTTAAAACAGTTGCAGTAAAAAGGTAGCCTATGCGCGTTTGCATAATCGGCACGGGCAAGATGGGCAGCGCCCTAGCCATTGGCCTGGCGCGGGGCGGCGAAGTGAGGCCGAAGGACATTGCGCTTTTCGACCATGAGCCGGCAAAGGCGCGGGCGCTTGCGAAGAAGATTGGCGCAAGGGCCGCGGGAAGCGCGCGCGAGGCCGTGCGCGCGGCCGACATTGCCGTGCTTGCGGTGAAGCCTGATGCAGTGGAGGGCGCGCTTGATGACATGGGCGGCGCGCTTGCAGGAAAGCTCATAGTATCAATAGCTGCGGCAGTGCCGCTGCGCTTCATCGAGTCGCGCATACCGACGTCTGCGCGCGCAGCGGCCGCGATGCCGAACATACCGATGCAGGTCTGCAAAGGCATGGGCGTCTACTGCCTTGGAAGGAAGGCAACTAGAAGGGATGCCGAAACCCTGCGAAAGCTCTTCTCAAGCGTGGGCCAGGCGCACGAGGTGAAGGACGAGCGGCTGCTCGACGCGGCAATCGTAAGCGGCAGCGGCAATGCATTCGTGTACATGGTCATAGATGCGATGGCAAAAGCAGGCGAGAAGGCGGGCCTGGGCAGGCGCGATGCGCTGAAGCTTGCGGCGAGCGCGGCCGAGGGCGCGGGCGCCATGGCGCGCGAGAGCGGGCTTGAGACTGAGGAGCTCATTGCGCTCGTTGCGACAAAGAAAGGGATTACTGCTGAGGGCCTGGAATACTTGAAGCGCGCGGGCGTGCACGAGTCAATCAGGCGCGCGATGCTGGAGTGCATACGCACTGCTGAAAAAAGGCGCGGCAGGGGCAACGGGAAGAAGTGAGCTGGTTTTTATGCACGCGGATACGCTTAAGTTTTCCCCGGAAAAGTTCAAACGCATAGCAGTCAAGGCAGGCACGAACGTGCTCGCAAGTGCAGACGGCACGCTGGACAGGGAGGCAATGGCGCGGCTGGTGGATGAGATGGCCGGGCTGTGGAAGCAGGGCAGGGACATCATATTCGTCACATCGGGAGCTATAGGCTCGGGCATGGCGCTGCTCGGGCTTAAGCAAAGGCCGCGCGAGACCGTAATGCAGCAGGCCTGCGCGGCAGTGGGGCAGGGCGCGCTCATGCATGCCTATGAGGAGCTCTTTTCAAAGCACGGCATAAGGATAGCGCAGGTGCTGCTCACGAACGATGATTTCACGAACAAGGCGCGCTACCTGAACCTGATGACCGCGATTGATGCGCTGTTGAAAGTGCGCGCAATTCCGATAATCAACGAGAATGACGTGGTCTCGACTGCGGAGCTCGAGCACTCTGGGAATGGCGGGAAGCAGGCGGTCTTCGGGGACAATGACGGCCTTTCGGCGCTCGTGGCGGGTAAGATGCACGCAGACCTGCTCATTCTGCTTACAGATGTCGATGGATTGTATGATGCGAACCCGAAGAAGGACAAGGGGGCGCGCATAATACGGCGCGTCGAGAGGATAACCCCGGAGCTCGAGGCTGCGGCAGGGGATGGCGGCTCGCTCGGGCGCGGGGGCATGCGGAGCAAGCTGGCTGCTGCAAAGCTCGCTACCTGCGCGGGCGTGTGGGTTGCCATTGCGAATGGAAAGAAGGAGGGCGTTATTGAAGGCGTGCTTGAGCAGAGGGAGGGCACGCTGTTTTCGCCTTCTGCCTGCGGCCTCTCGGGCAAGGAGCAGTGGATTGCATTTGCCTCGCAGTCAAAAGGCACGGTGGAAATAAATGAGCGGGCGCGGGATGCACTTTTGAAGAATGGCGCGAGCCTGCTGGCTGTCGGGGTTGTTGGTGTAAAAGGAGAGTTTGAGAAGGGCGAGGTTGTTGAGATAAGGTGCGGCGCCGCGCTCGTTGGCCGCGGGAAGTGCAACTACTCTGCAAAGCAGCTGCTTTCAATTGCGGGCAAGAAGAAGGCGGAGATAGCGGCGCTGCTCGGAAAGGCCGAGGAAGTTGTTGACAGGGAGAATTTGGTTTTTAACGGGAATGATTGAGCGCGAGCTATTGTGAAGGTGGGAAAAATGGGCGAAGTTGAGGAAAAATGCAGGAGGGCAAGGGCGGCAAGCGAGATCATGAAGAACGCCGCCACGCCGGACAAGAACAGGGCGCTTCTCGCAATAGCCACAGCTTTGCGCCAGAACAGCGCGCAAATACTCGCAGCCAACAAAAAAGACCTCACTGCTTCCTCCTCTCTTCCTCTCTCAGTGCGCAAGCGCTTGGAGCTCAGCGAGAAATCAATCACCTCAATGGCCTCAGGCTTCGAGCTAATCTCCAAATTCCCAGACCCAGTAGGTCAAGTAGTGAAAAAGTGGGAGATCAGGAACGGGCTGCGCATCTCGCGCGTGCGCGTTCCGCTCGGCGTGATTGCATTCATCTACGAGTCAAGGCCCAATGTGACTGCCGAGGCGGCCTCGCTTGCGCTCAAGAGCGGCAATGCAATCGTGCTGAGGGGCGGCAAGGAGGCCATCAACAGCAACAGGGCGATTGTGCGCGCGATGCAGGGCGCGCTCGCAGCTACAGGCCTGACGGCTGATGCAGTCCAGCTTATAGAAGACACCTCGCATGAAGGTGCAGCCACGCTCATGCAGCAGCGCGGCCTTGTCGACGTCCTCATACCGAGAGGCGGCGCAGGTCTCATCAAGGCAGTAGTAGAGAACGCAAAAGTTCCAGTCATAGAAACAGGAGCAGGCAACTGCCACGTCTACGTGGACGAGGGCGCGGACCTGGCAATGGCAGAGCGCATAATACTGAACTCCAAGCTCTTCTATCCCTATGTGTGCAATGCAATGGAGCACCTGCTGGTGCACTCATCAATAGCATCCAAGCTCCTCCCCTCCCTCTACACCTCGCTCACAAAAGCAGGCGTGGAGGTAAGAGGCTGCGAAAGAACATGCAAGCTTCTCAAAGGCGCCAAATTGATGACCGAGAGTGAATTATACGATGAATACCTGAACCTGATAATGGGCATCAAGATAGTGGACAACGTGCAGCAAGCAATCTCGCACATAAACAAGTACGGCACGCACCACAGCGACTCCATAATCACGAATGACGGGCACGATGCCAAGCTCTTCACTCAGCAGGTGGACTCCTGCTGCGTCTTCGTGAACACCTCTACATGCTTCAGCGACGGCTACACAATGGGCTTTGGCGGCGAGGTTGGCATCAGCACCCAGCGCCTTCATGCTCGCGGGCCAATGGGCCTCGAGGAGCTCACGACCACGAAGCTCGTGATTGAGGGCAGCGGGCAGGTAAGGGAATAGAGAACTATCCCAGGAAGCGCCTGATAAGCGCTGCCTGCACAATCTCGTCCCGGAGAGGGTGCTGCTTGCATTCGGAAACTGCTGTGCGGATGCTGTCCGTTATCGCATCGTGGTGCTCATCTGAAGCCGGCGGCTCCAAATACTCCAGCACATACGAGATGTCTTTTGCAAGTTTGGGAGGCAGGAAGCCTAGGGACTTCATGTTCAGGAACTTGACCGCATCCTGCATGTCCTCGTCAAAGTGCACGTAGATGTCGCGCAGGGAGTCAAACTCCTTCTCATCAAGGGCCGCAAGGCCGAGCAGCTCAGGCGGGAGGCCTATTGAGTATAGCGAGGCGCAGAAGCCTATCGCGCGCGGAAGCCGTATCTCGCCCAGGTTCCGCGAATAGCCGAAGAGGCCCACGTGCAGGCGCCTGGCCCGTCTTTTTGGGACGTGGACTGACAGCTGGTTTATGACGTCCTGGAGCAGGCGCAGGTGCTGTTCATAGCGCGCGGAAATTTTGTGCACTAGAGCCAAAGCCTTTTCTTCATCTATCTGGAGGGGCGCGGACCTCTTCGTTTCGTTGAGCTGCGCTATCCCGCTTATCACCGCATCCTCAGGATAGTCGTACTTGAATGCGGACTGGAGCGTGAACGTCTGCACGCTCGGGTATTCGGCCGTGCAGTTGCGCATGTTTGTCGGCTTCAGGTTGCCCCTGAAGGGCGCGCTTCCCGTGCCGATTATCGGCAGTATGGCTGTTGAGGTTTTTTCCTCCAGCGCGTGAAGCCTCTGGAGCGCGATTTTATTCAGGAGAACTGCGCTGGCAGAGCCGTAGTTGAGTGCGGGGTCCGACCGCGCCAGGAAAACGCGCTGGTATTCCTGCTCCTTTTTTTCAATAAATTTACCTACAAGGTCGTCGGCCTTCAGCAGGCCGGGCAGGTCCTCTATGAGCGGTATGACGTTTATGCGCTCGGGCTTGAAGCTTCCTATCCATTGCCCGATAGTCATGTCCTCCTTTGCAAGCTGCATATGCTGCTTGCCGACAACGACCTGCTCGTAATAGTTCGCAATGCGCTCCAGCTCGAGGTGCGAGCGCGTCATGGGAAGGATGACCTCGAATATGGGCGGGCTGTCCGAAAAAGCACTTGCCGAATCGTAGTTGCGCGGTATGGATTCCAGCGTCTCGAGCAGCACCTTGGCCTCGGATTTCTCGATTGAGGGGTTGGGTACACGCAGCGTGATGAAATTGTCCTTGCCCAGCGGGTGTTCCCTGAAGAACTGCTCGTGGCGCGAGAGGAGCTTTGCAACCACGAAGTTGTCAACCTCCTTGCCCTCGCAGTCCCACATCTGCTCGCGGCAGCGCAGGTGCGAGAAGGCGTAGTAGGCTTCTTTCACCTCTGTCTCGCCCTGCAGCACCTCATGGTCTGAGAAAAAAGGCGTGGCCGCGTTGTCAGGATGCTGCGTGCTCATGCAGCGTGAAACTTGGATTGACATGCATAGCATGCTGTCGTGTCAATTTAATAGCATTTCGTAAAAAATGCTGTCTAAATGACAGAACGGAAAAGAGCGGATGGTCTTTGGCGCGAAGACAGGGCGGAAAGATTTTATGGTCTTGGGCGCGGGCTATGGTTCCTCGGTCACGGTGTCAAAACAGGCCAGCGTGAAGGCCTTGTAGGCGCCTTCGAGTTCGCGTATTTTGTTCACTACGAGCTTGCCTATCTCTTCTATTGAGGCGGCGCGCGCCTTTACCAGAATGTCCCACTCGCCGGTGATTATGTGCACGGCGTAGACTCCGGACAGCTTGGATATCTTCTCGGCCAGCCTGCGCTGCGGCATCTTGTGGCCCGGCTCGTAGGCTATTAAAATGAATGCGGTTGTGGGCCTGCCGAGCTTGGCATGGTCAAGGCCTACTGAGAACTTCCTTATGACTCCCTTTTCCTTCAGGCGCTTGATGCGCTCGTGCACGGTCATGCGCGCTATGCCCGTCCTGCGCGAGATGTCTGCAGTTGACTGGCGCGAGTCCTTCTTCAGCTCTTCGATGATGCGCTCATCAGTTTCGTCAATTTTCTCAGTCATGTCAGCACCTCGCAGCGGGCCCTGCCCATTTCGCATTTTCTCTCTGCTGTTGTGGCATTATGACAGGAAAAATATATAAAGATATGCTAAAAGCCACAAAATGACAGAAATTTCGGCACAACTTTAATATTGGGGGCCGGCGCGTACTCAGGCAGGGGTGATGGAATTGGGGAATCTGGTGAGGGCTTGGAAGAAACTTTGAGGAAGATAGGCAGCGCGGAGATGCGGAGTGCGCTGGGCGTGCTGGGCGAGGCGATGCGGGTGGTGCACGGGCGCATGTACAGTGAAGGCGTGGTGCAGCTGATGCCCATCATGATTTCGCCCATAACCGACCCGCTCAACCACTCGGTTTTTGATGCGAGCATCGACTATTGCGGCACGAAGCTTGAGCTCACGAAGAGCATGATACTGCACAAGCAGCTGGCGCTCGCTGGCGGGCTGGATGCCATATATATCGTCTCGCCCAACGTGAGGCTCGAGAAGCCGGAGAAGGGCGAGAGCGGAAGGCACCTGCTGGAGTTCGTGCAGGTTGATTATGAGATGAAGGGCAGGAGCATGGAGCAGGTCATGCGTTTCAGCGAGGAGCTGCTGGCCGAGATTGTGGAGGCAGTGCGCACGAGGAGGGGGCAAGAGCTTGGAGCATTGGGAAGGGAGCTGCGGGCTGTCGAGCTGCCGCTTAAGGTGTTTGACTCGCACGAGCTTGAGCGCGAGTATGGCGCTGACTGGGAGACGGCAGTATCCGAAGCGAGCAGGATGCCGGTGTGGGTGACGAACCATGAACGGGAGTTTTATGACAGGGAGGACCCTGCAAGGCCGTTCACGTACCGCAACTATGACATAATATACCCGGAAGGCTTTGGCGAGGGGCTGAGCGGAGCTGAGAGGGAATGGGAGTATGGAAGGATTTTGGAAAGGATGGAAAGGAAGGGAATGGATCTCGGGCCTTATGCGGCATACCTTGAGGTTGCGAGGAAAGGATTGCTTGTGCCTTCTGCGGGCGCAGGCATTGGTGTGGAAAGACTCGTGCGGTATTGCTGCGGGCTGAAGCACATAGCCGATGCCAGGCCGTTCGCAAAAGTTCCGGGAAGGCCGCTGGTCTTCTGAGCTGACAGGGGAAAGGTCGGAGGTTGTCAGTATGACATGAAATGTACGTTAATGTACCTAAAAAGATGCTGAAATGACAGGAATTTTGGCATAATTTTTATATGCAAAGCCGCAGCCATATGTGCGGGTGGTCGTATGGTCGCAGAACGTGAGGGGCGCGGCCGTGGCAGGAAGGCAGGCTATGGCTGCCATAAGCCGACCCGGGAAATTTGCGTGAAGAAGACGGAGATGGAAGAAAGCTTTGCAGTGGCCTTGGCCCTGCAGGACAGGCAGAAAAGAATGAGACGCGATGAGGAAGAGCTGGAACCTGAAGCCAGATTGTGGAATTGAACCCATGCGTGCTGAAGGGCATTTGAGAGATGGATGCGGCCGTTAGAATATGCGCGATCCGGCGGCATGTGCCGGCGCCCGCCTCGCCTTTTTATTTCTTCTTCTTTCATATTAGGCCAACAAGAGCACGACGAGGGAGAGAATGGAGGAAGCATACGCCAAAATTTCCGATATCCTTGCAGGCAATTACACTGGCAAGAAGGTCAAGGTAAGGGGCTGGGTGCACCGCGCGCGGTCAAGCGGCGGGCTGGCATTTGTGGTTGTACGGGATGGGACTGGCGTTGTGCAATGCGCGGTGAAGAAGGATGCTGTGGGCGAAAAGGCGTTTGCCGATGCGGGCCGCATATATGTAGAGTCATCGGTGAAGGTCGAGGGCGAAGTGAAGGAAGATAAGAGGGCGCCAGGAGGCTATGAGCTGGCTGCAAATGATTTTTCAATAGTCTCGCTGGGCGAGGCATTTCCGATTGCAAAAGATCAAAGTACGGAGTTCTTGCTCGATACGAGGCATTTGTGGCTCAGGAGCCAGAGGCTCACAGCCATCATGCAGGCACGCGACCACATTGTGCGCTATTTGAGGGAGTTCTTCTTCTCGCATGAGTTCAAGGAGTTCGCACCGCCCATCATTACGAAGGCGGGGTGCGAGGGCGGGGCTACGCTCTTTCCAATCAAGTATTTCGACGAGGAGGCGTACCTCACGCAGAGCGGGCAGCTCTATGCAGAGGTTTTCATCTACACCTACCCGCTTGTATTCATTCTGGCGCCATCGTTCAGGATGGAGCCGAGCAGGACTGTAAGGCACCTGGCGGAATACTGGCATTTAGAGCCTGAGATGGCCTGGTATGACCAGAAGATGAACATGGAGCTGCAGGAGAAGATGATTGAGTTCGTGTGCCAGAAGATGGCCAATGAGCACACAGACTTGCTCGAAGTTGTGGGCAGACAACCCGAGGCGCTGAAGAAGATAAAGGCGCCGTTTGACAGGATGACTTATACTGATGCGATTGACTGGCTGAAGAAAAAGGGCATGAAGGTAGAGTGGGGCGACAATTTGGGCGTGGATGAGGAAAATGCGCTCACGAAAGAGCTCGACAAGCCGGTTTTCGTGCACAATTACCCCACGAAGATGCGCTCGTTCTACATGCGCGAGGATGTGGAGAACAAGGGCACTGTGCTGGATGGGGACATGCTGGCGCCCGAGGGGCACGGCGAGATTATAGGCGGCAGCGAGAGAATATGGGAGCTGGACGAGCTTTTGAGAAGAATGAAGGAGGAAAAGTTGCAAGAGAAGGATTATGCTTGGTATGTTGACTTGAGGCGCTACGGGAGCGTGCCGCACTCGGGCTTTGGCCTGGGCATTGAGCGGCTTGTGAAGTGGGTCATGGGGCTGGACCACATCCGCGACACGATTCCGTTCCCGCGCGTGATGAACAGAGTGTATCCGTGAAGTGATTTTATGATAGGCCTGACTAGAAAATCGGAAAGCGAGATAGAAGCACTATTGAAGAAAAATTTGTTGAATCACGATTACGGTTGGAGTGGCGATCCATATAAAGCATATACGTATGACGCACTTATGCATGAAGTATTTGAGACAGGAGCGAAAACGCCAGATAAACAGGACCAAGAAAATTTTCGGAATGCACTTAACAAGCTCATTGAGCAAGGAGTTATTGAAAAGAAATCCACAGACATGGAAATTTATACATTATCGAACTCAGATATATTGAAAAAACAAAAACCAACATTCAGAGAGAGTAGTAAAATGGCTGCATTGGTTCTAATTATTATCATTGCATTTGCTCAGTTTTTTGGTTTGATAACAGGTACAATCGCCGTAGATGCGATGATAGCGGTGGTAGTTTATATTCTGATTGCGCTGTTTCTAAACGCGATATCTCACGATGTTACTGCGCGTTTTGCAGAAATAAAGCCGCAGGCAATAATAGGTGTTAGAAAACATTTGCTGCCATTACTTCTGACGATTATTGCGTTTGTTTGTGCCTATCTCTGGATCGGCATAGCCAATATTTCAGCAGTAGTGGCAATTTCCGGGCTAGTTTGGGTAATATCGGATAACATATTGGGCGAAAAAAGTCGCAATGTATAATATGTGTAAGTAGATTGGGTGCTAGACGTGAAGATTAAGGCTCTTTTAGTGCAGGCGAGGCTCGAGGAGATACGGAAAGGCAAATTTTGGGGTCAAAAATGGCACAGGAAGGAAAAGGAAGCCATTATAGGCCTAGGTTATGCGCGCAGGAAAGGCACTGGTTTTGAGCTGACTGAAAAAGGCAGGAAGAAAGTGAAGATAGTGATGACTGGCGGCGTATTTGACATACTGCACCTGGGCCATGTTTACACGCTCGAGCGTGCGCGCAGGATGGGCGATGCGCTTGTCGTCGTGGTTGCGCATGATTCCACGGTTCGGCGCACAAAGGGGCGGCCGCCCGTGCATTCGGCAAGGCACAGGGCTGAATTGCTTGGGAAGCTGAGGTGCGTGGATTTGGCGCTTATTGGAGATGCGAAGGACTGGCAGGCGGTTGTACGACGGGTGCGGCCCGACGTCATCGTGTTCGGCTATGACCAGAAGGCCGATGACAGGCTGCGCGCGAGGGTGAGGAAGATAAGGGGCAGGATGAATGAGAAGGTGTTCAAGACCTCGCGCATAGTGGAGGAGCTCTGAAAAGCAGGCGCAGGAAGGCAGAAGCGGGGCGAAAACAGGCTAGAAGGAGCTAACTATAGAGGGATATATAGGCGGCCGGGAAAGTCTTTAAAACCCTTTATGCGTCATAGCTCCACACGCGTTTTACGGGTGGAAGGCGGATTGCATGGAACTTGAAACTTCAGTATCTGCACTCAAGGAAGCCGAGAGTAAGGCTGCGGCCATGGCAAGCGAGGCGCAGGCCAACAAGGAGGAAAGGATGAAACGGGCGAGGGAAGAGGCTGCGGCGCTGGTTGACAAGGGTCACAAGGATGCAGCGAAGCTCAAAGATAGCCTGCTTGCAAAGGGAAGGGAGGAGATTGAGAAGGAGACCAGCGCAATAAGCGAGAAGGCGAAGAAGAATGCCGATGCAGTGAGGAAGACAAAGGTGCCTGCAGAGGCTTCGGCCAAGATTGCAAAATCGCTTTTCAAGGATGTTTTGGGCTAAGGTAAGTTGTGGGAGAGGGGGAGCTACGGAAGAAAGACAGGGAAGCGAGGGGCCAAGAAAAGAGCGATGCCATGTTTAAGTCAGCCGAGATGCAGAAAATACGGGTCACGGGCCTGAGGTCAGACCTCGAGCGCGTAATCAGGGCGCTGCATGAGATGGGCGAGGTGGATTTCAGGAAGGTCAAGGACGGCTATTTTGAGGCCGATGCGCCTCTCGAGCATTTTGCGGACATCAGCGAGCAGCTTGTGAGGATGAGGGGGCTCGAGTCCATGCTCGTGCCGCAGAAGCCTGCGGGAATGCAGAAGGTGGGCGACTGGCGCAAGGTTGTGGAAGAGTGTCGCGCCATGCAGATTGATGCAGTGCTGCGCGGCATGATGACAAGGCGTGACGAGCTGAAGCGGAAGAAGGTTGAACTGACTGCGCGCGTGGCAGTGCTTAAGCAGCTTGAGCCGCTCAATGTTGACCTTGATGCTATTAGGGGCGGGCTGCTTGGCGCGGTTGCGGGCACGATGCAGAGCGCAAAACTTGCGGATATGAAGAAGAGGGTGGAGAAGGCAACTAAGCATTTTGATTACAAGGCCGCTGAAATTTCAAAGGGCAAGAGCGTTGTGCTGGTTGCCTACGAGAAGAGTGCGGAGCAGGCCGTGAAGGAGGCGCTGGCAGCCGGCGGGTTTGCCGAGATTCCGAGCGAGGGAATTCATGGGAAGCCGGCTGCTGCTTTGCGCGAAGCTCAACTCGGACTGCATGATATTGACATCAATTCAAAGAGGCTGGATGAGGAGCTCAGTAAGATTTCAAAGGAAAAGTGGGCGCGCATCGTGGCTTTGCGCGAGGCGCTCGACATTGAGGAGCAGAGGTGCATTATTACTAGGAAGTTCGGGAGAAGCTCGAAGCTTTTCTCGCTCGAAGGCTGGATTGTCAAGAACCATTTTGCCAAGGTTGAGTCCGAGCTTTCTGCGCTTACGGGCAAGAGGATAGAGATTGAGAGGCTGGAAAGAAAGGTGCACGGTGGCGGTCATGGGCATGGCGCGCATGGAGCTGATGCAGAGGAACTGCCGCCCACAATGCTGCAGAACCCGGCTGCGCTCGCGCCCTATGAAAATCTCGTGAAGTTCATATCAATGCCCTCCAGCGACGAGCTCGACCCAACGATAATTTTCGCGCTCACGTTCCCGATAATCTACGGCATGATGCTGGGCGACGTGGGCTCGGGCATAATCTCGTTCCTGTTTGCATGGTGGCTGCTGAGGAAGTTCAAGAACCCGCTGCTGCAGACCGTGTGCAAGGTGTGGATGCTCGGCGCAGCCAGTGCAATCATATTTGGCATAATTTATGACGAGTGGTTCGGCTTCTCGCACTCGCACCTGCTCGGGCTGCCCGCGGGCGGGGCGCTTTACCATGGCATGCCGCGCCTGGCGAATACTACGCTGCTGCTCGGCTTGGTCATACTGGTGGGCGCGGCGCATATCATGCTCGGCTTCATCCTCGGATTCATAAACGCTTGGAATCACGGCGACAGGAAGCATGCGGCCGCGAAGCTGGGCTGGATTGGCGTGGAACTTGGAGGCATTGCGCTTGTGATGACATTCCTGTTCAACATGTTCGGCCCTGAGATAGGCCTGCTGGCGGGCGCGATTTTCGGCATCTCGCTCATACCCATAGTGATGGCTGAAGGACCTCTCGGGCTTATCGAAATACCGAGCCTGGCGGGAAATATTTTGTCATACGCCAGGGTGATGGCCGTGGGGCTTGCGGGCGTGGTTGTCGTTGAAGAGATCATCAACAAGATGGTAGTTCCGGACCCGGCGAGCGGCCTGATGTTCCTCATCATACTTCCGATTTACATGGTTCTGCAGGTGCTGCACGTCGTAATCGACATGTTCGAGGCGCTCGTGCAGGGCGCGAGGCTGAATCTCATCGAGTTCTTCTCGAAATTCTACAAGGGCGGTGGCGTTCCTTTCGAGCCTTTCAAGGTTGAACGGAAGCATACTATGGAATGAAATATGAGGTGAGAAAATGGTGGATTTGACTGGAATGGGGCCTGGCCTCATAGCAATAGGCGCAGGGATTGCAATGGCAGGAGGCGCTATTGGCACTGCATTGGCGCAGAGCACGATAGGTGCTGCTGCCATGGGCACAATAGCTGAGAGGCCGGAGTCTGGCGGCTCGCTGCTGGCATGGCTCGTCATTCCGGAGACCATAGTGGTGCTCGGCTTTGTCATAGCCTTCCTGCTGTCAGGCAAGATAGCCTAAGCGGGGTGGCGTGAATGGGACTTGAAGAGCTGAGAAAAGGCGTGCTCGATAAGGCGCAGGAGGAAGCGCGGGCGCTGGCCCGCGAGGCTGAATCCGAAGCAGCTGTGCTCATGAAGAACGCTGAGGCGCAGAGGAAGGAGCTCATGGATGCCGCGGGACGCGAGGCAAAGGAGATGGTCGAGGCCGAGAAGGGCGAGTCCATAGCCAATGCCAACCTCGAGGCAAAGCGCGAACTCGCAAAAGCGAGGGAGGAGCTCGTGGCATCGGTAGAAGAGCATGCGTGGAAAGAGCTGCTCTCGGTGCGCAAGAACAAGAAGGAGTATGCTGCGCTACTGCACAAACTCATTGACAAGGGAAGGAAGGCCCTGCACGATGAGTCTGCTGGCGGCGATGTGCTTGCGTACGTGAATGCCGAGGATGCGAAGCTCGTGGACGAGATAAAGGGCGCAAAGCTTTCGGGCGAGGCAATCGAGTGCGCTGGCGGCGCTGTCGTGACTTCTGCGGACGGCCGCGTGCGGATTGACAACACCCTTGAGGCAATTTTTGCCGAGAAGCGGGACGCGATGAGAATCGCGATTCAGAAGGAAATTCTGGCGAAGTAGGGAAAATTAGGGATAGGGAAAACTATGAGAATGAACAAGGGCGCATACGCGGGTGCATCAGGCTGGCTTAGGGGCGCCTATGGGCGGCTCGCATTCAACACGCTGCGCTATGCATACTCGAATGCGCGCGTGAAGGGCATGAGGGCGCACCTGCTCTCGCAGCAGCAGATTGAGGAGCTCACCGCGGCCCGCAGCGTCGAGGAACTGATGGGCATGCTAAACAACATGGGCTACCGCGAGGATTTTGTGAAGCCCGCCGTGAAATATGGCGGCGCGGACCTTGTGGAGCTCGCGCTGGGCAGGAACATGGCGCGCACATTCACCAAGGTGCTGGGCTTCACGCCAAAGCATGGAAAGGCCACTGTGGCCGCGCTCATCGACAAGTGGGATGTGCACAACATCAAGACAATACTGCTGGCAAAGAGCGTTGGCGAGGACAGCAAGCGTATCGAGCCCTTCCTCGTGAATGCCGGCTCGCTGGGCGAAGACAAGGTGGGCGAACTGTTGAGAAAGGAGAATGTGAAGGGGGTTGTTGAGGAGCTGCAGGGCACTGAGTACCGAGAGCCGCTGGCCGAAACTTATGGCGAGTATGAGAAGCGCGGCGAAATTTCGGTGCTGCTTACTGCGCTCGATTCCTTCTATTATGCCAGGCTGCCCTCGCGCATAAGGGCTTCGCACAGGGACGAGCACGTGATTTTGGGGCTTGTGAAGACCGAGGTGGACGCGAAGAACATAATGAATGTGCTGAGGGCCAGGAAGGCTGGCATGAAGGCAGAGGCTATGCGCGGAATGCTTGTTGGAACTGGGACTTTGGCCAAGAGGGACCTGGAAGCTTTGATTGAGTGCGAGAACATCGAGGCAATCGTGGCTGAGCTCAGGAGGAACTACGATTTGCAGGGTGCGCTTGAGAAATTCAGGCAGGACAGCTCGCTTGCGCATTTCGAAGTAGAGCTTGAGCGCCGCATTGTTGAAAGAGGGTTGCTCGAGCTTAGGCGCAGCATGTTCTCAGTGGGCGCAATTGCCAGCTTCCTATTTCTGAAGGAGCAGGAGATTGGAAACATACGGAAGATTGTGCGCGGGGTGGAGTTCGGCGTGCCGCGAGAGGAGATAAAGGTCATGGTTGTGTCCACGGGCGCATAGCGCGTGTTTGATACGGGAATTTGAGCTTGAGATGGTGTTGGAATGGAACTTGAAGAAGGAAAGAAAAAGGAAAACATTGTGGTCGTGGGCGACAGCACGCTCGTAATGGGCTTCAGGCTGGCCGGCGTGACCGAGTATTACATTACTGAGGGCAAGGAGGCAGAGGCCAAGATTGCCGAGCTCATGGACAGCGGCAAGGCGGGCGTGATTGTCGTGACTGAGGATGTTATGATGGACATGGACTGGCGGCTGAAGAAGAAGATTGAGTTTGCCGCCAAACCAGTGGTCGTGCCTGTGCCGGGAAGGAAGGGGCCGGTGGGCGAGGCCGAGTCTCTGCGCGAGATGGTGAAGCGCGCACTTGGTTTTGATTTGATGCAGAAGAAGTAGGTGAGTGGAAGAGAAGATGGCATTTGTTGAATTGTTGTGTTGATGGAGGGTTGATGAAATGGGAAGCTTGATTAAAATTTCAGGGCCTGTCGTAGTTGCCGAGGGCATGCGCGGCTCTAAAATGTACGATGTCGTGAAGGTGGGCGAGGAGAAGCTCACTGGCGAAATCATCCGGCTTTCGGGCGACACTGCAACCATCCAGGTTTACGAGGACACGGCAGGCATAAAGCCTGGCGAGCCGGTTGAGAACACTGGCGAGCCGCTCTCCGTTGAACTGGCACCGGGCTTGCTCAAGTCAATTTACGACGGAATCCAGAGGCCCCTTGAGATTCTGATGAAGGAGAGCGGGAGCTTCATCGGCCGCGGCATTGTGGCGTCTCCGCTGGACAAGAAGAAGAAGTGGGATTTCGAGCCCAAGGTGAAGAAGGGCGATGAGGTGAAGCGGGGCGACGTGCTGGGCACTGTGCAGGAGACGAGCGTCATAGAGCACAGGATTATGGCGCTGGTTGACGGCAAGGTCGAGGAGATAAAGAAGGGCAAATTCACCATCACCGAGCCCATTGTGAAGATTAACGGGAAAGAATACCCGATGCTGCAGAGGTGCTATGTGCGGAAGGCGCGCGAGTATGTGCGCAAGTTCGAGCCGAACATACCGCTGATTACGGGCCAGCGCATTGTCGATATGTTTGCGCCCATTGCAAAAGGCGGGACTGCGTGCATTCCCGGCCCGTTTGGCTCGGGCAAGACGGTCATGCAGCACCAGCTCGCAAAGTGGAGCGACACGCAGATTGTGGTTTACATCGGATGCGGTGAGCGTGGAAACGAGATGACTGAGGTGCTCACCGAGTTCCCGCACCTTGAGGACCCGAAGACAAAGAAGCCGCTCATGGAGCGCACGGTGCTGATTGCGAATACTTCGAACATGCCGGTGGCTGCCCGTGAGGCAAGTGTGTATACAGGAATTACGATAGCAGAATATTACAGGGACATGGGCTACGATGTGTCTTTGATGGCTGACTCCACGAGCAGGTGGGCCGAGGCCATGAGAGAAATCGGTGGACGGCTTGAGGAAATGCCTGGCGAGGAGGGCTATCCGGCATATCTTGCCCGAAGGCTTGCGGAATTCTACGAGCGCGCAGGCAGGGTTACGTGCTTAGGTGGGGACAAGAGGATGGGCTCAATTACGATCATAGGAGCAGTCTCGCCGCCCGGTGGAGACATCAGCGAGCCGGTCTCGCAGAACACGCTGCGCGTCACGAAAGTGTTCCTGGCACTCGACGCGAGCCTGGCGCACAGGCGCCACTTCCCGTCGATTAACTGGCTCACGAGCTATTCACTCTACACGAACAACCTGAAGAACTGGTATGTGAACAACATTTCGGCAGAGTGGATTGACCTGCGCACGCGCGCCATGGCACTGCTGCAGAAGGAAGCCGAACTGCAGGAGGTCGTGCAGCTTGTGGGGCCCGATGCACTGCCCGAGAAAGAGCAGCTCGTGCTGAATGCCGCGCGCATGATCCGCGAGGACTTCCTGCAGCAGAGCGCGTATCATGAAGTGGATACGTACACATCGATGCAAAAACAGTACCTCATGCTGAAGATTATCCTGCAGTTCGACGAGAGGGCGCATTCCGCGCTGGAGCTGGGCGTGCACCTGAAGCGCATACTTGAGGTGCCTGTGAAGGACAAGATTGGAAGGATGAAGGAAATCAAGGAGGCCGAGCTCGACAAGATGAAGGCGCTGCTGAAGGAAGTCGACACTGAGTTCGACTCGCTGAAGTCGACTGTGAATACAAGTTCAAAGTAAGATGGGCAATGCGCTGCATGAAAAGATCAAACGTGAAATGCTGAAATGGGGTTGATGAAAATGATGAAAGAATACCAAACTGTGACCGATGTCTCGGGTCCGCTGCTCTTTGTCGACAATGTGGGGAACATCGGGTATAACGAGCTGGTCGAGATAACGCTGCCCAACGGCGAGAGGAAGAAGGGCCAGGTGCTCGAGACGAGCAAGGGCAAAGCCGTTGTGCAGGTCTTCGGCACGACTGCCGGGCTTGATACAAAGCACACGCGCGTGCGCTTCCTGGGCGAGACCATGCGCATAGCCGTGAGCGATGAGATGCTGGGCCGCGTGTTCAACGGGCTGGGAGAGCCGCGCGACAACGGGCCGAAGATTATTTCCAAGGAGAAACTCGACATTGCGGGAAGCCCCATCAACCCCTATGCGCGTGAAGTGCCGCGCGATTTCATCCAGACAGGAATTTCCACTATTGACGGACTGAACACGCTGGTTCGAGGCCAGAAGCTGCCCATCTTCTCGGGAAGCGGTTTGCCTCACAACGACCTTGCGGTGCAGATTGCAAGGCAGGCAAAAGTAAGGGGCAAGGAAGAAGACTTTGCAGTAGTATTTGCGGCTGTC
>NZ_JAUSNF010000027.1 GCF_030646255.1 Candidatus Burarchaeum sp.
TTACTGGACCGTTTTTTATTTCCACATCTCGGCATTGACTAGTTGCCTGGGCGGGATAGTTCAGATAGCATGGATCTGAAAGTAGCATGCGATCACCTTCCTGCAGTAGGGTCTTGAAAAGGCATGCCGCAAGCTCCGTGCTTCCGTTTCCACTTATGATGTTCTTCAGCGATATGCCTTTCCTGCCATAGATGCCGTCCTCAAGACGATCCACCAACACTTCTAGGAACTTCTCATTTCCTTTTGTCTTGGAATAGCGGCTGGCTGCATGGAACTCATTTCGTACTACCTCTTCGAAACATAATCGCAACCTTTCCGGTGCCCTATGATTTCCCCAGCCACCTCCAAAGTTTATCTCTGGATTGGCGCTCATTATGTTTCTTATCGCGTTGTTACCCTCTGGTTTTTTGAGTAAAGGCATCATCTAACCGCCTCTTCGCAAAGTCTCAAGTCCCACCAGCGTCCGCACCGCAGCCCACGCGCACATCAGCTCGTTGTTGTACGAAAGACGCATGCTCAACGCAGCCTTGTCACTGGGCGTGGCATTGGGCTCCCACACCATATCTCCTATCCTGATGTCGCTCGTATGCTTCCTGCCGGCTTGGCCACAGAACTCAGCTTTTTGTCCTTCAGAACTAGAATTTGCATTAGTCCTAAACGCCTCAACTTCCTCTTTGGCTTTCCTCGTCATAACTCTCCCGCATAACATGCCTTCCCCGCGCTATATGACGGCTCCGTTTACGCCGAATCAACAAAAAGTTTATAACACTTCGAAGTGCCTAGTCATGGGGAGGTCCTTGAGAGCAAAACTCGAGAGTGCACCAGCTATTTCTGCCATGACCAGGGGCGATGCTAAAAGCCTCATACTTCAGATTCTCGCCGAGGAGTGGCCGCTGTCTGCCAAGGACGTCCACAACCGCCTGCGTGCAAGGCACGGGCCGTCCATAACCTACCAGGGCGTGCACAAGATTCTCGGCCAGCTCGTTCTCGATGACGCTGTCGCGCACGAGAATAAGCAATATTCACTCAGGCTGGACTGGATTCGCGGGCTGAGGAAGTTCGGCGAGGCGGCGGAGAAGAAGTACCTGGCGCAGGATGTGCAGAAGCCGTATCTGGAAGTCGGGGTGGGCAGTTCAGTGGAGAGGGATGCTTTCTCCGCGGGAAGAGAGGCCGCGGAGAAGGCGTTGAAACAGATAAAGTACGGCAAGCCGCTGCAGCTCGCACTCATTTTTACCTCGCGCGTCTACGAGGATGCATATGATAAGCTTCTTGCTGGAGTGCGCGCCGTAACTAAGAATGCACCCCTGACCGGCTGCTCGACATTCGGAGAGATTGCGAACAGGCCACTAACAAAAAGCGTTGTCGTAATGGTTTTTTCGGCCGACAGCGCCCATTTCTCTGCGCAGACCATTTGCCTGCCGGTTAGGCCGGAGCAGTATGATACTGGTGCTTTTGCAGACACTGTGGCCCAGCTGAAAAGGCAGCTCGCGGAAGGCGGAGAGATGCCTGAGCTCGGACTTCTTTTCGTGAACGGGTATACAAAATCAAATAATCTGCGCACAGTCACGCCATCACTTCTTAATCAGCTGGTGAGCAAAACCAAGTTCCCCTTTCCAATCATCGGAGGCGTAGCTGGAGACGACTGGAATTTCGAACGCACAGCAGTTTTCTGCGGGAGCAAGGTCCATAAAGAGGCAATCGTACTAGCCGCGGTACGCACTCGCCTGAAGTTCGGCATCGGTGCTAAGCACAGCTACTCGCCAGTGAGTCAGAACAAGTACAAGATAAGGCTGAAGGACAACATTGTCACTGATATGGCAAAAATGGAGAAGGGAAAAGCAGGAAAATGGCTGCCCTGCCCAGCTACCTATCTTAAGGAGGCCGGCATCTCAGCAAGGGAGTTCAGAGGAATCCTTTCCTTCATGAAAGAGATAATAGCGCAGAACAAGGCCCTTCCTCTCAAGAACATTGAGAATCATCTGCTTGCCTTCCCCTTCGACGTGAAAGATAATGGCATAACATTCCAGAACCTTCTCTCAGACGGCGATGTGGTGCAGATAATGCACACTACTACGGAAGACCTCGAGCGCACCTGTTCGGAATCCCTCGAGGAGGCGGTTGCCAAGCTGGGCTCCGCCCCGCCCACATCCGCATTGCTATTTTCCTGCTCAATATTCGAGTGCATACTTTCGAACCGCCATAGGAATGAGATAGCGCCCTTGAAAAAAACCAAATTCAAATCACTTCCTATCGTGGGCTGTTATGTGGCAGGCGAAGTCTGGCCTTTTACTGCACCGCAGGCAAGCGGCAGTGTCGTAGCTGTGGTTTTCGGGAATGAATTGAGAGGTTAAACACATGATAAAAACAATCAAACAACCGCACGCCTTCTCCCCTCCCGACTCCTCCCGCTACAGCCTCCGCACGCTCATAATCCAGACGCTGAGTGACGACTGGCCGCTCAATGGCAGGCAGGTTTACCTGGCAGCAAAGGAGAAGTTTTCCATCACTCCAACCTACCAAGGCGTTCACAAGGTTTTGAGACAGCTTCTCGACGATGGCGTGCTCTCCTACAATGACAAGAAATACCAGCTCAGCACGAACTGGATAAAGGAGATGAAGCAGTTCGGCGAAGACATAGCGCGCAAATATTCGGGCAGGAAAGGCTCGCTAAAATATGTGGAGGCTGGCACAGGCGCCTCTTCAGACCCTAATCCTGCCGCAGCCGGAAGAAATGCAGCAAGGCAGGCGCTTGAGGAGCTGGGCAGAAAGCCCGACTTTGCCTTCGTCTTCTGCCACGGCGCGACATTTGCCAAGCGCGACGAGGACGTCAACGCCCTTGTCTCGGCAGTAGATGCTGAGCTTAAGAAAAAGAACCCGAACTGCCGCTGGGTCGGCTGCACAACTGATGGCGAGATTTCAGACAAAGGCTGCTCCTTCAACTCCTGCGTTGTCATGGCCCTGACCAGCGAACACATCTCCTTCGGCGTTGGCGTGGGCGACAATGCAGGCAAGGACTTCTTCTCAGCCGGCAAGCGGGCAGCAGAAGCGGCTACAGCTGACTTGAGGCTAATAGACTCCTACCTAGAGCGCTACATGCAGTTCCTCGCTCTGAAGCGCAAGCAGCCCCAGGAGCTGCTCAAGATAAAGCCCTACATCCTGCTTACAATCTTCCCCGGGCCTGTGAGAAACTATTCACCTAATGAGGAAGATCTGCTAGAAGGCATCAAGAGCGTGACAGGCATCCTGCCGCTGATAGGCGGCTCTGCCAGCGACTCGGCGATGTTCAGGCAGACCTACCAGTTTGCCAACGGCAGGGCCTACAAGGATGCCTGCATAGTCGTGGCTCTCATGTCAGATCTCAAGCTGGCCTTCAGCGTAAAGCATGGGCTCACGCCGACCAAGAAGCAGGCCCTTGTCACAAAGGCCCAAGGAAACACGGTTTACACTCTCTCAGGCAAGCCTGCGGCCAAGGTGTATGCCAAGATGCTGGGCTTCTCGATGCCTGAGCTGAAAAAGAAGCTCTTCGACGTGGTAATCCAATGGCCCTTTGGTATGGTCGACCCTCTCGGCCAGTACTGGATAAAGACACCATTCCAGATCAACCCAGACAACTCCCTCACCTTCCTCAACAAGGTGCCGCAGAACTCGCTTCTCGTGTTCATGCATTCAAAGCCCGAGAGTGCGCTGGCCGCAACTGAGGCGGCGATAGCTGACATAAAGGAGAAGCTGGGAGGAAGCCCTGCGCTCGTGCTTGCCTTCGACTGCGGTTCAAGGCCCCGCATGCTGCAGAACAACGGCTGCCCGCCTGATGCGGAGCACAAAATCTTCGCAAAGGAGCTGCCCGACTCGCACATCATAGGCGCCTACACACATGGCGAGCAGGCTCTAATACCTTCAGGCAGCATAGGGCAGCATAATCAGACGATTGTTATGCTTGGATTTGCGAATGAGTTGATAAGTGAGTGATGCTGATGGAAAAACAAACAAAAATCCCCTTCCTCGACCCCGTCAAACCCGCAGTTAAAGATTTCATCATACAACTCTTAGGCGAAGAGTGGCCCCTAACTGCAAGGCAAATTCATCTCAAAATAAGGCGCCAAACGCCAGCATCGATAACCTATCAGGGCGTGCATAAGGCAGTAAGGCAATTAGAGGAAGCCGGGGTACTCACTCGAAAGGATAATGCTTATGCGGTCAATCTAGACTGGTTGAAGAGCATCCGCACTTTCTCGGAACTTGTGCAGCGAAAGTATCTGAGCAACG
>NZ_JAUSNF010000028.1 GCF_030646255.1 Candidatus Burarchaeum sp.
ATACGACTGCCCTGCTCTCGCAGCTTGCAAAGGCGATGACTTTCACCGTGGGCTCAACTTCAGTGTCCAAGAGCAGGCTCGCCCTTCCCATTGACCCGGACTCGCTGAGGAGCTCGATGGCGGCGGATGAGAAGGCGCTGGAGACTATAGCAAAAAAGCTTGATGCCGCAGACCCGTCTTCAGCAGCCGCAAATGCGCGCGACATTGCGCGCAGCCGCGACTTAATCGCATCCCTCGCAAACTCCGAAGTCCTGCTGCTTGAAACGCACAAAAGCCTGGAGGAAAAGGCCGGGCTTGCCTATGATGCTGCGCGGCTTTCGATAAAGCAGCTGGCCGAGCTTGCGCCAAAGGGCGACAAGCAGTATGCCGATGAGCTCAGCTCGCTCTCGGCCTTGCTTTCTGATTCGTCCAGCGCCCTCGAGGACGGCCGGCTTCTAGACTCCATCTCGCTTTCCAACCACATCCAGTCGCGCACGCAGAAGGGGCTCGAGCGCATCCCGTCAGCTTCCTCAGCCTCTTCGAGCCTGCTTTCAGGCACCACGCCCGTGCTTGCAGTTTCGCTCGTCTTCCTAGCCGCGCTCATCTATCTCTTCGTAGCCAGGAAAAAGCCGAAGGAGCCGGCCGCGCCGAGGAAGCTCGTGAGCCTTAACGATTGGGAATTCAGGCAGCCAGATAAGCAGCAAGAATAAGCTTTCTAAAACAAGTTAATTGAAAATATAAAAGCAACGCATGCGGGCGAGGGCTTACCCTTCCTCCTCTTCCTCTTCTTCGAAGTCTTCCTCATCCCATTCGTCTTCCTCTTCATCATCATCGAACATCTTTTCACCACGACCTCGCCTTCGAGGCCTGTGTCTGTTTAAAACAAAGGATATATAAAGGATATTGCCCTTTCGTGCGCTTCCTTTCAGCCCCTAAAGTTCTTCCCCAAGCAGAAACCTGTGTATTACTTCGAGCGGCACGAGCCTCAGCAGCGCCTCGCCCTTGGCCAGCCTGCCGCGCCTCATGCACGCCTGCATCTTCTCCGGTATCCCGTAGCCGTCGGGATTGCGCGCAATGTGCCTGATGAGCCCTGCCGCATCGCTGAACTTCCGCTTCTCGAGCGCCACTATGCGCGAGTCCTCTACCCATATCTTGCGCGCGCTGCCCCTGTGCGCCTTCACGAAATTCTCGACCTGCATGTCAAAGTGCACCTCTGGCCCGCTCACCTTCACGACATTCGGGAGCATGTGCACCTCAAGCTCGAAAAGCAGCGCGCACCTTTTCTTCTCATCAGTCCACAGCTCGCTGCTTATGAGCGAGAACCCGTTCATCCCTAGCTGCTTGCCAATGTTCGTGCTGGCCTTCTTGAGCTGCGGCCAGAGCACGTCTGGAACTGCCTTTGGCGCCGAGAATATCATGCCGACAAGCTCAGTGCTCCTTGACCTTATCTCGCGCCTGAGCCTCTCCTTCTCGCCGACCTCGCGCTTAGGGAAGAATTTTTCCTCGGACGGATTCTTTAGCAGCGTCTGCGCGCCTATTATGAATTTAGAGAGCGTGGTGCGAGAGACTGCTGCCGCAACATTCCGCTTCCGGTCAACCGGGTCAATCACGATGAGCGGCTCGCTGAAAGATTTTGCCAGCTCGTGCTCGCCATAGCTCTTCTCAATATCTATCACCGGCCTCTGCCATGTTGCGGCCTCTTCAACCAGCTTCCGGAATGTGCCATAGCGCAGGATGAGCAGCTCGCACAGATAGCCCGAGAATCCGCCCACGCGCAGCTCCGCGCCATAGGCGCCAATAGCCTTCATGAACTGCTTGAGCAGGCGCACATCATCCTTCTGCCGGTCATTCATGTTGCGCAGTATGTAGTGCGTGTGGAGCTGCGAGCGGTCAACCGAGCTCTGCATCTCCTCGGCAGAAGTGATTTTGAACGATGGCACAATATCCACGTCCGCATTGCCCACCCTTGCATTCAGGTAAGGATGCTCGGCATAGCCCACGTGCCACTTGTGCGGCGCAACCGCCTTCTTCGCCCACTCCAGCCCGAGCACTTCCAAATCCTTGAGCGTGTAGTGCTTCGGGAAAAGCATGAAGATGTCGAACTCGAGCGCGCTGCGCAGGTTGGTGCCTTTCGCCATCGAGCCCGCGAGCTCTATGCCAATCTCGGCAGGTATGAGCGCGCGCATGCGCAGAAGCAGCTTCTCAATCTCCTTCCTCTCGCGCGAAATCTCCGTCTCATCCGGCCGTATCCACTCGATGACCCTCGCACAGATGTCGTCCAGGTCGTGCCCTGGCATGTAAACAGTTTTCTTCCTCGAGGCTGGCATGCTCGGAATTCGGGCGCATTCCTTATTTAACTTTCGACGCCAATTCCTCATTATGGTAGAAGTCGCAACCCTCGGCCACATGCTCTACGACATAAGGTGCTACGTGGACGAGTTCCCGAAGCCCGACAAGACCTCGTTCATACAGGGCTCGATAAGGGCGAGCGGCGGCGGCAGTGCTGCGAACGTGGCGGCCGACCTCGAGCTGCTCGGCCACAACAGCGCATTCATCGGCAATGTCGGCACTGACCGGCATGGCAAGTACCTGATACACGACCTGCACAGGCAGGGCGTTGACACGCGCGGCGTGAACATCGTGAGCGGCGAGACCGGGGTCGCAATAGTGCTTGTCAATCCCAAGGCCGAAGTCGAGGTTGTCGAGATGCTCGGCGTGAGCGAGCCTGTGAAGGGCATTGACGAAAGCATAATCCGGGAGGCAAAGGCGCTGCACATGACAAGCTGCAATCCCGAGGCGCTGCTTAAGGCGGGCGCAATGGCAAAGAAGGCCGGTTTGCTCATAACGTTCGACCCGGGCCGCTCGACCTCGCGCCTCGGCACAAAAAAACTTTCGCAGGTTCTCAAATATTCCGATTACCTTATACTGAACCGGCACGAGCTTGCGCAGCTTAGCGGCATGCAGGATACGGAAAAGGCCGCGCGCAAGGTTTCAAAAGACTTTGATGTTACATGCGTTATAAAGGCAGGCAAGGACCCGGTCATAGTTGCAGGCAGGCGAGGCGAACACTTCCGGGTAACGCCCGTGCCAGTGACGCCCATTGACACGATAGGCGCTGGCGATGCGTTCTGTGCCGGCCTGCTCGCCGGCCTTCTCGAAGGAAAAAGCCTGGAGAAAAGCGTGCGCTTTGCGAACATAGTTGCGGCTGCCAAGGTGCTTGTGCGCGGCGCGCGGCTCCGCCGAAGCCGCGAAGAAATCCAAAAGAAGTTTGGTGTCTGATTATGCACGCACTCACAAACCTCGAGCTGAGGTTCATAATTTCCGAACTGCAGGGCCTCGTTGGCGGCAGGCTTGACAACATCTACGGCGCGGGCGAGCGGCGCCTGCGCCTGAGGTTCCGCACGCGCACAGCAGGTACTGAAGATGTGATAATCGACCTGCAGAACAAGCTGCTTTATCTGACCAAGCGGGCCGAGAAGGCGCCCCCGCACCCTGACGATTTCATAATGGGCATGCGCAAGCAGCTCGAGAATGCGAAGGTCAGCCTGATAGCGCAGCACAACTTCGACCGCGTGGTCGTGCTCGACTTCGAGGGCGAGGCCAAGCTGCACCTCGTAATAGAGCTATTCTCGAACGGCAATCTGATATTGTGCGATGCAAACTACGAAATCATGCGCTGCCTGAAAAACGAGGAGTGGAAGGACAGGCTGGTCCGGCCGGGCGAGAAGTATGCTTTCCCTTCCGCAAGGAACGTCGAGCCCTCCGAACTGAACGAGGGACTGCTTGCGCGGCTCATGGGCGAGAAGCACATAATAGCCACGCTTGCGCGCGCCGTGCCCGTCGGGACGATGTACCTGGAGGAGGCGCTTGCGCAGGCCGACATAGACGTGACCGAAATCGGGCGTGGCGTTGATGGAAAGCGGCTCAGGAAGCTGGCAGAACTTATAGGAACACTCTGCATTTCTCCCTCACCACGCATTTATGAGTCAAGTTCAATATCCGATTATGCACTCTGCGAGCTCTCCAACTTCAGCATGGCCAAGGCCACGCCCTTCCCGACGCTCTCGGAGTGCATTGACGAGCTTGCGTCCAAAGCATCCCATATGCCGAAGCAGGACAAGGCGCAGGCAGAGGAAAAGGAAAGGCTCGAGCACGCGCTGAAGGAGCAGGAGGCCACGCTCTCTAAATTCGAGCAGGAGGCCACTGAGATGAAGGCCAAGGGCGACGTGATTTATGTGAATTATGCAGAAGTAGATGCCAAGCTGAAGGAAGCTAAGGAAAAGAAAAAGCCCAAGGTAGAACTGGATTTGTAGGGTAGGCCGGATTCAGATATGTAGATCTGAATCTGTAGGGCAGAGTTGAATCCGTGGCGCTTCTTACATATACTCCTTGAGCAGCTTCTCCGCCTTCTCGGGTTTGTCGACCCTTATCGCGCAGAGCGTTTGCTTGCCCTGCTTGTCGACTATGTGCACGTTCTCGACCGCCACGCCGTTCTCCGCAAGGACCTTTGCGACCTTGGAAAGCTCTCCCGGCTTGTTGTTGAGCTTCACCATGAGCGTATCCGATTCAACAGCACGGAAGCCTTTCTTCTCAAATATTTTCTTGACGCCCGCAATATTTTTCGTGTCTATCATTAGCCTGACAACCGCTTTCTTTCCGATAACCTCGAGCGAGATGGACTCTATGTTAACGTGTTCCTTTCCGAGCGAATCTGTTATTTCAAGCAGCAATCCAATCCTGTCAGGAGCTATTATCGTAAGACTGTCCATCCCTCTCACCCCTGTTTAGCGCTTGAAGTCAAAGTATTTTAAACCTTAACCATGCCACAACAAGCCGTGAGCCTGAAAAATGAAAAGTTGATAATGGTCGTGGAGAGGGGACTTCTTTTCGGAAAGGACTATTTCGAGGGCTTCAGGCCGCACAACGAAGTGGATTACGAAGCCAGGATACTGAAGAATTTCACGTACATGAAACGGGGGCTGGCCGAGCAGGACTCATCTTACAAGCAGCCCATCGGCTACTCCATCATCGTTAATCCTGTCTTGAAACAAATCTTTGCATACCAGCGCTCCTCGCATGACGCGAAATACGGCGAGAAGAGGCTGCAGGGCAAGTGGTCATGGGGCGTGGGCGGGCACATTGACAAGATAGATACCGAAGCCAGCAATCCCATCAATGCGAGCGTTCTGCGCGAGCTGGACGAGGAGGTCGAGCTGGGCGGGAAGGCAGTGCCGAAAATCCTGGGCTACATCAACGATGATGCAACCGAAGTCGGAAGCGTGCACTTCGGAATCGTGAACATCATTGAAACAAGTGCAAAAGCCGCGAAACCCAAAGACGACGAGATTGACAACGGGGGCATGCGCAGCATCGGGGAGCTTGAGAAAATCTGCGCCTCGCCAGAGTTCAAGGTCGAGGAATGGTCTAAGCTTTCTTTAGAGCCGTTGAGGCGATATCTTCAGAAGGACGATCCGGCCTGATTCTTATTTGGCAGTGCCTACTCCAGCAGCGCCAGATTGCCGTTCGCAGGGTCTATGACATATGTTTTAGATCCATCCGTAACTATTATGACCTTCACTCCAGACTGCATTGCAAGTCGCGGCTGGCTGTCGAATTCTCCGTAGTAATCCTGTCTCCACACTTCCTCGCCCGCGCGTGCGCCTATTTTGATCAACTGCGCATCACAAGTAGCCATGTAAACATGGTCATTGATTATTGAAAATCTTGAGCCGTCTGGCAGAAGAATTCCGCCTTCTTCCACCCCATAACGCCAATGCTCCTTTCCGCTCTCAATTCCTTCGCTGTAAACGTATTCGCGATTTTTAGAAACTTTCACGCAGATTTTCTCAGGTATTACTATTGTGGTATTGACGGATATGAGCGGATCGTCCGCGCATTGGTAATCGGCGTCCACCATGGGCTTTTGCATATACTCTTTCGTCTCGCTTAGTTCTACTTTTTTGGCCGCAGTCATTTCATACCCTGGCGCGGTCGGTTTCGGCAAACACCCGGCGCCTCCTACTGAAAAAGCGACTGCCATTATCGCTATGGCTGTAGGCACCCAAACTTTGGAAAAGAACGGGCTTCGCGCACCTGAGCGTCTGCCTGGTTCATGTGCGTGAGAATTCGGCTTATCCGCCCCGTTAATCTTCAACTGCAACTTCTTCATGTACTAACTTATGGTGTTTTAGATTTTTAAACCTTGTAAACCTGCACGTGCGGCACTCCGCCAATAAGCTTCGCCTCGGCCTGCGCGAACTCCACCGACTTCCGCACTGCCTCGACGGACTTCTTGCCGACGGCATTTATGGAAGTAGCCTCGCCGAGCGCCTTCACAACCTTCTTCTCGTCCGCGCTGGCCTCGCCCTTCTTGCCCGCCTTTCCCGTGCCGCCCAGCTTCATCTTCTCGCCCTTGTAGAATTCGCCGTACTTCTTGAGGTCGAGCACAGCTTCCCCGCCTACTTTCTCGCTTCGCGAGAAAGTGGCGCCTTTCCGCTTCGCGGAAAGATCGCCCTTCAGCACCTTGCCCATCAGTTCGGCATCGCACAGGGCGACTATGACTTCAGCACCCTGCCGGTGCACGCGCATGAACATGGGTGAACAGTGCATAATCTTATTTAAAAATCCTCTTACGAATATTCCCCCATGTACTCCGAGCGGCTTTACTCGATTTTCAAGAAGGTCGGCGTGGCAGAGGGCGACACGGTCAGGATAACGAAGGGCACTGGGCAGAAAGGGGATGGCGAGGCCCAGGAAGGCATACTCATGCCCCAGCCCCAGGGCGACCCGAACTGCATGGTGCTCAAGCTGAAGAGCGGCTATAACATCGGGATAGCGCACACTGCCGAGACGAAGATTGAGCTTTTGAAGAAGGGCGCAAAAAGCGAGAAGCCGAGCGAGGGGCATGCAAAGCACGAGAAAGGCGCGCTCTCAATGCTCAGCTGCGGCGGCACGATAGCGAGCAAGGTCGAGCAGCTCACGGGCGCAGTCTATGGCACAATGAATGCGAACGAAATTCTTTCAGTAGTGCCAGAGCTCAAGGAGCTCGGCCCGCTTAACATGCGCTCTCTTTTCACAATCCTGAGCGAGGACATCTCGCCAGACCACTGGAAGGTAATGGCGCGCGAGATTGAGAAGGAGATTAAGGCCGGCGCGACAGGTGTGGTCCTGCCCCATGGCACTGACACTATGTCATATAGTGCAGCAGCGCTCTCATTCATGGTCCGGCCCCCGGTGCCTGTCGTGCTGGTGGGCACGCAAAGGAGCAGCGACAGGGGCTCAAGCGACAACGTCGTGAACCTAATCTGCGCTGCAACTGCTGCAAAGAGCGACATAGCTGAAGTGGGCGTGTGCATGCACGCAAGTGCGAGCGACGACATCTGCCACTTCCACCGCGGCGCGCGCGTGCGCAAGATGCACACGTCAAGGCGCGACGCCTTCAGGAGCATTGATGCGAAGCCGCTTGCAAGCATAACCTACAAGACGCGCAAGGTGCAGCCGCTCGACTCAAACTACACGAAGCGCGGCTCGCGGCCCCTTGTAGTGGATGACAAAATCAACCCGAACGTAGCGCTCATCTACGCGCACCCGGGCATAAAGCCCTCGCTCATTGCAAAGCTAAGTGATTACGATGGCGTGGTATTTGCGGGTACGGGCCTTGGCCAGGTGCCTACGAACGTGATGAACAACAAGCTGGTCCTTTCCATACTGCCTGAAGTGAAAGCGCTCATGGCAAGCGGCATCCCGGTTGTAATGTCGCCGCAGACCATTTACGGCCGCCTTAACATGCACGTCTACTCAGGAGGCAGGCTGCTCAAGGAGGCTGGCGTTATAGGCGATGGATGCGACTGGCTGCCCGAAGTAGCTCTCGTAAAGCTGATGTGGGTTCTCGGGCACACGAAAAAAATGGAGGAAGTCAAGCGCATGATGCTTGAGAACCTGGTGGGCGAGCTCACCGAGCGTTCGCCGCTTGAGATGGACTATTTCGAATAATTCTGCTGGTAACGTGATTGACTTGAAGTGCGGCATTGAGATACACCAACGGCTTGCAGGCAAGAAGCTGTTCTGCGCCTGCGACGGCGAGAGCGCGAGCGGCAAGCCCCTTTTCGAGATTAGAAGAATGCAGCACGCAGTGCTGAGCGAGCTGGGCGAGTCTGACAAGGCATCGGAGTTCGAGAGCGCGCGCAGGCGCGAGTTCATCTACCACGTTTATGACAACGACTGCCCGGTGGAGCTGGATGAAGAACCGCCGCACAGGCTGAACGGGCAGGCGCTCGACACTGCGCTTGAGATTGCGCTCATGCTGAACTCCAAGCCCGTGGACGAGATTGAGGTCATGCGCAAGGCCGTAGTGGACGGTTCGAACACTGGAGGCTTCCAGCGCACCGCGGTCATAGCTGTGGGCGGCTCGATTTCAGCCAATGGCGCGAAAATCGGAATTCAGACGATTGCACTTGAGGAGGAAAGCGCGGGCATTGTGGAGGAAAAGGCAGGCACTGCGGTATTCAGGCTCGACAGGCTCGGCATCCCTCTGGTCGAGATAGCGACAGACCCCGACATCACCTCGCCCGAGCAGGCCCGCACTGTTGCAGAGGCTATTGGCACGCTGCTGCGCATGACAGGGAAAGTGGCGCGCGGCATAGGTACGATAAGGCAGGACATCAACATTTCAATAGAGGGCGGCGCGCGAGTTGAGCTTAAGGGCGCGCAGGACTTGGCACTCATCGGCACAATAGTTCAGAAGGAAATCGAGCGGCAGAAGGGATTGATTGAGCTGAGGCCGAAGATTGAGGCTGGTAAAACGCAGCAGCTTAAAATAGTCGACCTCACCCAGCATTTCAAGGCTACTGAAGCAAAGCTTGCAAAGCGTGGGCTTGAGGAAGGTGCAAGCATATTGGGTTTCAGGCTTGCAGGCTATGCGGGCGTGCTGGGTCATTCGCTGAGCGACGGCAGGCGCTTCGGCACTGAAGTGAGCGACTATGCCAAGCGCGCGGGCGTAGGCGGTCTAATCCACGGAGATGAGACTTTCGACAAGTACGGGTTCAGTGAGTATGAACTGGCCGAAGTGCGCAAGGCGCTCGGTGTACACGAGGGCGATTCATTCGTCATGGTCATAGCTGAAGAACAAAAAGCGCGCAAGGCCCTTGAGCTGGCCTTCTCGCGGGCCATCAGGCCCGAAGTGCCCGAGGAAACGCGCAAGGTCCTGCCTGAAGGCTTATCTTCATTCATGAGACCGCTTGCAGGCGGAGGCCGCATGTACCCGGAAACAGACGTCTCGCCCATAAGGCTCACTTCCGAAAGGCTCGCGCGCATACGCTCATCCCTCTCGCAGAAGCCTGAGGAGAAGAAGAGCGCATTGCTGGGCATGCTCAATGAGGAGCTGGCCAACAAGATGATGCGCTCGCGCCACCTGCATTTCTTCGAGAAGCTTGCTAAGGACGGTACAGACCCCGTGCTGATCGCAACCACTCTCGAGGAAACCCTGGTCTCGCTTCGCCGCTCCGGCGTTGAGGTGGAGAAAATCAGCGAGGAGCGCTTGCGCGAGCTCTTCAATGAATATGGAAAAGGGCGGTTTGTGAAGGCCGCCATACCTGATATACTTACGCAGGCGAGCAAGGACGTGAATGCGAAGATAGCTGAAATCGTAAAAGCGCTCGACCTCTCGCGCATAAGTGGTGCGGAGCTCAAAAAGCTCGCTGCGGGCGAGGGCAACGATTTAAAGCGCGTGATGGCTAAATATAGGTTGCGCGTTGATGCGAAGGAATTGAGCGAGTTGATTGGAACGCACTAAAGGTTCTCAAAAGGGGACTTACAGAAAACATCAGCCCCTTTTAGCCCCCGTGGTATAGCCTGGACAGAATGCAAGCTTGCGGAGCTTGAGACCTGGGTTCGAATCCCAGCGGGGGCGTTCGGAAAGAAGGTCCAACTCCTTAAATACTCAAAAATGTGTGTAATTTAAATACTCAAAAAGGCATATTATATCCTACTTAGGTGGAGCTGGTTTTATGCACATGGGCAGTATGCAGAAATTTGCCGCGAATGAAAAAGAACTCAAGGGCATGCTTAGCAGGTACAATGGCTACAGCGAAAAGTGCTGGGAACGTGCCCACGGCATAGTGGCAAATATGGCAAGGAATTTGCGCCATTCCGATGATATTTTTACACTCAAAACTGCAAGGGTTCTTGACCTGTGCTGCGGCTCGATAATGCACTATGAACCTTCTCCAAATCGTCTCCCTCCTGAACTATACCTCCCGTGGGTGCCAAGGATATTCTATCATATCGGAGCAAAGGCGGTCGGAATAGACAACGGGGAAAACGGTGAGGAAAAATTCCAGCTTATCCGGGAAAACGTGGGCGGGCAGAGTTTCACGCGGTTTGAGAACAGCAGCTTTGACCTCGTGAACGTCGCGGCGTTGTTCGGGGACAATCTCACAAGCGAGATAAACCTCGCGCGTGTCCCGTACTCGTTTCGCGAGTCCCTAAGGCATGAGCAAGGCGCGCCGTGCGACGATGGTGCGCTTAAGCAAAGAGTACTTGGAGTGATGGAGACAGTCATCAGGGAAGCGCACAGGGTGCTGTCGGAAGGCGGGGTTTTCCTGTTCGAGGGCATTCCATTCATCAAAAGCTTGTCCAGGTTTGAGTATTCGAAGAGTTATCCGGAAGGCAAGCCAGGATCTCTTGCTTTTGTCAACGAAATGATACTTGCAGTAAGAAGCTAGCCTTTTGTGGCTACACAGGCGCTAGGCATCATACCATCGCGCCCAGCGGGGGCGTTCAGGAAGAATGTCCAATGCCTCAATCACCTGCTGTTCGCTTTAAAAACATTTCAGACATCAACACAATATGGCTGAGAAGGACCTTTATCTCTTGCTCGCCGCTGCTTTCCTCTTCGCAGCAGTGGCTGTCCTGACCTATCCGCTTGCCTCCAACAGCATCATAATCTCGCCGACCGGAAGCGGCGAATTCATGCTCGGCTCCTACTACTTTTCACATTTCGAGCCCTTGACTGCGGACCAGAAGCAGCTATATGGGTATTTCAACATTCATAGGCCGCTCATAGTCCTCATGATGGTCGGGGTGCACTGGCTCGGCCTGGCGAACGTTTGGTTTCTACTGCCTTTTGCATTCTATATCCTGAGCGGCGTGTTCCTCTACCTCTTCCTGAAAAATAAGATTGAGAATCAGATAGTGCTTCTCAGTGCAGTTCTCCTCCTGCTCTTCAACTCCGTCTACCTCTACTTCGGGCTCCACCTGCTGCCAGACATCCCATTTGCAGCATCGCTCATTGCAATGCTGTATTTCCTCGACAAGGCGGTGAAACTCGACGGAGCGTTCTCGGAAACATATTGGCGCCTCGCACTAATTGCCGCCTTGGCAGCCATGCTCATGCGCATGGAAGGGTTCCTAGCACTTCTCATTCCGCTGTTCTACTATGCGTACGCAAAATGGGGCGGCGATGTGGCGGGGTGGCCGCGCAAGGCCCTGGCGGACCGGAATGTGCGGGAATATGTGCTGATGAGCATCGTCGCCGTCTCGCTGTGCTTTACATTGCTCCTGTTCCTTACTGAACGGACCTTGGACGTCTGGAACTATCCGGCACGCATGGCGGAATATATTCCAAAGCTGTCTGGCGACATTTCAAATGTAGGCGCAAATAAGGGTTCGCCCGACTACATTCTTTCCGAAACAATCCTGGGATTCACAATCCTGCCCTTTATCTTTTCACTGCTCGGCCTCGGGCTTGCGCTTTCTAGGAGAGAGAAGGCGCTCTATCCGTGCGCCGCGCTCCTGATAGGCCTGTTTATAATGAATAGCCTAATGACTTTCTTCTCGCACGGGGAGCAGCGCTACGTCACGCACCTGTTCCCGATGCTCACTGTTTTTGCAGCCTATGCGGTTGACAGGGTGGTGAAGAAAGTGCCTCTGAAAGGCGAATATGCACGGGGCGCCATAGCAGTCCTTTTGATGGCGCTGCTCGTTTACTCCTCCTACTTCCTGGTGCACAAGGGGCTTGGCAAGGACAACGAGATACTTGGATATTCTAGCAAAAAGATGACGGTTTCGGTTACAACGGAAGCCACCGAGGGCTTTGAATGGGACAGGAACTTTTCTGCAATGATAGGGTACTTTTACGTGCAGGAGGCGATAAGGAATTACGAGGGAAGCTATAGCAGGATATTCGTAACATTCGACCCGACGGGCTTTGCTGAGTACGTACCTATGATGTATAAGAAGAACGTGTACGGTATGAGTGTGTCGGAGCTGTGGCGCCTGACAGGCAACGACATTGCGATAATTCTCACGAACCAGACCGTGCCTGAGGGTGCGCCATACACAAAGCACCTGTTCTACCCGGAGTACGGGCGCCACCTTTACATACTCACCAAAAAGGACGTAGAGGCGTGAACGTCGCGCCCAGCGGGGGCGCTTCCTTTTAAATATCTTTACCCTCACAATTGAACTCCACGCGACAGCGTGACTAGAGTGATATTATGTTGAAAAATTGTACGACCTGCGGAAGGCAGACAAAGCAGTTTACGGAATTCCCGTGCCCGGCCTGCAATGAGGTCAAGATAGTCAGGTGCAGGCATTGCCGCGAGGTGGTGGCGCCCTTCAAGTGCCCCAAATGCGGCAGGGAAGGACCATAAGGGGTTTTTGAATGGGTAAAGTAGCCGTTCTAGTGAAGATTTTCCCTACTGACATGGAGAAATACGATTCGATAAAGGAAAACCTGCGCAAGAACTTCAGCGTGGGCCGCATGGACGACGAGCCCGTTGCCTTTGGCTTCAACTGCCTGAAAGTAGTCTTCATATTCGAGGACAAGGAAGGCAGCGGCGACCTTGAAGAAAGGCTGAAGAAGGTAGATGGCGTGAGCGAGGTCCAGATCGAGGATGTCGGACTAATTTGATTCTGTCCCTGCCGACTAAACGCTTAAAAGCCTGAGAAGGCATATAACCGAACTAGTTCTTGAGGTGGTTGAATGGTGAATGCGAGTATTATCACTTCCGCGGGTAGGCAGAAACCCAATGACATAGCCGTTTTCGGCATGCAGGGAGCTCAAAAACGCACGGGCACAGATGTCCTTGGCATGGGTTTTTTCCATACCGCATTTAGAAATAGGCCCGTCAATCCCGATAAGGATCCAAAGCGCGAGATGGATGATAGCGAGTGGCCTTCAGGTAAGCGTTTAGGTGAGCGGGGAGACAGGCCCGTTAATATTGGTAAGTCGTCGGATTTCGAGCATCCCCTTGAAAATCGCAAATCACGTGGGTCGGCATCCAAAAAGAAGGGGTCAGCCTCCGAAACGAAAGGCCTCGTCGTGCTTGAAATTGTTGGAAATAACGATCGCGAGCCAATAATTGACCTTAGCCTAAAAGGAAAAGACCCGAAAAAGGAAATCCGATACGTTAAAGATAAAATTGCTGTCGCCAATCTCGTTGCCGAAGTACGAAGTATGACATATGCTGAGGCGCTGAAAAACCCAAAACAAGAGGGAGTAGACTGTTTAGTGGTGTCTCTCAAGGATTATACTACTTTTGGCAACTATTAACTACAAGCGAGCGCTTTCTTGAAAAGAATAATGGACAAATACAACCCGCCGAAGCTCATAATATTAAGAAGCCACTTAGACGTTGACACTGTAAATGAAGACGGTATCCCGTGTTTCGCCCCCAGTCCATACAGTCCGAAAGAAACGAAAGCATTAAGGGCCTTGGACTCTATGAAAAACGTACACAGCATTACTCCCTGTTTTGAGCATAACGACTGGCTCAAAATGTTACTTAAGTGAACTTAGCTATCGGTATCTGCATATGGGGTGGTTTTGATGGGTATGGTGCCTGAGGATTTGGAGACTGGCCCTAAAGACGCGGTGCCCATGAGCGGTAAGAAATCGAATAGGACTTCAGGCGTTTCCAATGCGTTTGACCGCATTTCGGATGCGGGCGTTTTTTGGTTATTTGGACTTGTGATGTATGCTGGCGTCGCTCTCGCGATCCAGGATCGGGATAGTCGCGCAAATACGTATCACATAGGATTCAAACAATCCGAGGTGGCCGACGTTTATGCGGACCGGGCCGGAGAAAGCGCAGTTGTAAATCCTGATGTCAAAATCCTGGTCATTAACCTTTACAGCGGAGAAGAGAGGGCAATCCGCCTGAGCGGGATATCTGGAATCACGGTGCGAACCTCAACAAATACCAGCGGGAAACTGGACGGAGTCCAGCCTTTTGCGGACAAAGCGCCAGACGAACAAACTATGCAGGTGATACTTTCAACGAGGTCCAGCAACCCCTCCATCTGGCGTTCCTTTGTCTTTCTATCTCCTTCGCCATCCATGATCCTGGAATTCAAAAGCAACGCCGAAGCGGAACGGCTAATCGAACAGCTCGAGTCAGCTATCCGGCAGGGCAGCATAGTCCTAGACAAGGCGAAGCTCGAAGAAGAGGCAATGAGCTCGCTGAAAGAAAGGCCTGTGCGGGCTGCTACGATGGCAAAGTTGAATGGTGCGAATAAGGCGCAGCAGTGGGAAAACGGGTGGCGGGCCGTAAACGGCGGAACCAATGTCCATCCTGAGCGCACATTCAGGAACCCGGCAACCGGCGCAGTTAAGCAGGTTCAGGGTCCGCAGCTGCGCAAAACACCGAGTGCTTGAAGGTTCCTTTATTTTTTCTTTTCAATTTCTTCCCTTATTTTTCAATCTTAGCCAGCTCTGCCCTTATCTTTTCGACTTCCTTCTCAATCTTCTCCCAGTGCGAGCCCTCCCAGAAGACCTGGCCGCACTTGGTGCAAAGCCAGAATTGCGAGTAGTGCTCCAGGCTCTTCGCCGGGACTTTTGCTTCAACTTCCTTCCTGCCTGCCTCGCGCAGGGGGCCATTGCACTCAGGGCACCTAGTGCGCGAGGGGAAGTTGTCGGCATTCAGGCCGAAGTGCGCGAGAATCTCGGCAACCTCCTTTATCTTGCCGTTTTTAGTTGGCAGGAACGAGCCAACGCCTGCCGTCAGTGCCCGCTGGTGCAGTTCCCTGTCCTTGGTTAGAAGAGTAAGCCCGTCCCTCTGAGCCTGCGCGAGCAGCGCATCGTCGTCCTCGCTCTCGCCGGGCTCGACGTCATAGCCCAGCATCCTGAGCCACCTGCCGGCCTTCTTCATCATGATGTCTTCGAGGAACCTAATCATGCTTTAAACTGTTTCGCGGACATTTATAATCCTATGATACGGCGCGTAAAGCTCACCAACTGGCGCTCGCACGAGAGCACCGAGCTCAGCTTCGGCAAGGGCACGAACATAATAGTGGGCATAATGGGCGCAGGCAAGAGCTCGGTGCTCGAGGCCATCAGCTTCAGCCTCTTCGGCACCTTCCCGGCGCTCCAGCAGAAGAAGCTCAAGCTCACTGACCTCATAATGAACAGGCCGCACGAAAAGGAGGAGGCGCGCGTTGAGCTTGAGTTCGATGCCGACGGCAAATCCTACATCTCCGCAAGAACCATAGGCAGGAAAAAAGGCAGCGGCAATGCCGAACTTCGCAGTGATGGCAAGCTTCTCGAAAGCGGGCCCGAGCGCGTGAATGAGTTAGTTGCCAAGCTGCTGAAAATAGACTACGACCTTTTCACGCGCGCCATTTTCTCAGAGCAGAACCGCATCGACTACTTCCTCACGCTCGCGCCGGGCGACCGCAAGCGCAAGATTGACGAGCTGCTCGGCATAGACCGCTTCGAGACCGCGCGCTCCAATGTGCGCACCCTTGTTAATCGCTTCAAGGTCGAGAGCAGCGCCGTGCGCTCAGCGCTTTCGGGCGCCAATGCCGAAAAGATGAGGAGCGAGCTCGCGGGGCTGGAAAAAGAGTGCGAGGAGCTGAAGCGCAGGCTTGCTGACGGCGAGAAGGAGCTGAAAATGCTTGAGTCCGGAAGGCGCACCAATGAATCTGCGCTCAGTAAGGTGGAGGAAAGGCGCAATGCCTGGCTCGCGCTCGACCGTGAGCGCGCGCGCCTCGGGGGCCAGGTTTCAAAGACAAAGGAGGAGCTGGCGGAGGCCGGAAAAAAGAAGCCCGAGAATGTTGATGCTCTCCGTGATGAATTCAAGGTGCTGAAAAAGGAGCTGGCATCGGTCGAGAAGGATTTGCTCGAGCTGGAGGCAAGGAAGAACAAGGACAGCGGTGCGCTCGGCGCAATAAAGGCCAAGTCTGAAAACCTGCTCGAAACTACAAGAAGGAATGAACTGCTGGAAAAGGAGCTCCGCGTACTGGTTGGCCTGGGAACTGTAGACTCTCTGCGCTCCGAGCATACTGCTGCTAGGAAAGCCCTCGAAGGCCTCAGGACAAAATTTGCCGAGGCCGATGCTTCCATCTGCTCTATTGAATCTGCCGAGCACGAGCTGGCAAAGGCCGGCGCGCTCTGCCCTGTGTGCGAGGCGCCGCTTGAGTCGCACAAAAAGCACGAGCTCTCTGCGAAGCGGAAGCGCGAAATAGAGGAGGCGAAGCGCCTCGCACTTTCTATAAAATCCGAATTGTCGTCCAAGTCCAAGGCACTTGAGGAGCTCGAGCAAAAGCTTTCACGCGCGATTGAGCTGCACGCTAAAATAGTAAAGTTGGATGCAGAGGAACTCAAGAAGCTGAATTCCGAGTCAGAGATGCTTGCGGCCGCGCTTGAAAAGCTCGGCGTCGAGGCTGAAAAATGCAGGAAGCGCAGGGCAGAGATTGAAGGCTCTGCGCGCGGCCTTGAGGAGAAGCTTAGGCTGGCAGATGAAATGACGGCAAAGCAAGCGAGCCTGACTTCAATGGAAAAGAAGCTGAGCGAGACTACAACGGGGATTTCAAAGCTTGATTACAACGAGGAAGAATATGGGAAGGCGCATGCCTCGCTGCGGAAATGCGAGGGCGAGATGAGGGCGCTAGATGCGAACACGGGCAACTGGAAAATGCAGTTCACGCGCCTTGCCAGCCAGCTTTCTGAAATGGGCTCGCGGCTGGCTGAAATCGAGAAGCAGTCCAAGAACATTGAGAAGTGGGAGAAAACCGTCGAGGAGCTTGAAATCTTCAGCAATGCCATAGTGGATGTGCAAGGCGCGCTGCGCGCAGAGCTAATAGAGTCCATCAACTCGGCCATGAACTCAGTCTGGGCTTCCATCTATCCGTACGGTGACTATGCGCAGGTGCGGCTCTCGGCAAGCGAGGCGGGTTATGAGCTCGAGCTGGGGGATGGCGATAAGTGGGTGCTTGCCGAAGGCGTGGCGAGCGGCGGCGAGCGGGCGTGCGCCTGCCTGGCGCTCCGCATCGCGTTCGCGCGCGTGCTCGCTTCAAACCTGAACTGGCTCATACTCGACGAGCCCACGCACAACCTCGACCGAGAAGCCATAGGCGCGCTTGCCACTGCCCTGCGCGACACAATTCCGCAGATAGTCGACCAGGTATTCGTGATAACGCATGAGGACGGCCTTCGGGAGGCTGCGAGCGGCAGGCTCTACCTGCTCGACCGCAACAAGAGGCAGAACGAGCCGACGAGTGCTGAAGCTTTATCCTGAATCGGCCCGCCCATTTGCATTCCGCGCATTCCACTTCCGCATATTTCCTAGGCCGTTTCCTGCTTCTTTTTCCTCATGAACAAAATCATTGCGGCGACAAATACAACCAGCACAACCGCGCCGCCGGCCAGCAGGAGGTTATTGCCGCTCATAATATTCTGCCCGCCCGAGCTCCCTCCAGTTCCGTTGGTTGTTTGGTTGCTCCCTCCATTTCCACCAGTGCCAGTTGACACAACGTAGCTCTTTCTCAGCCCTTCAATCCTGTTGCCGTTCTTGTCAGTCGCAGCCACATAGTATTCAACAAGGCTGCCCGCGGCCTGCCTCGGAATTGATGCGGAATATGCTGCGCCCGTGGGAATCATTGCGACGAGCTGCTCGCCTTCCTTGTCAACTGAGTATGCAAGCACAACGTTTGCTATGCCCACGCCCTGCCCGTCAGCCACTGTCGCAACTACCTGCACCTCCTGCGCGCCCGGCTCGGCAGGTTCAGTCCTCTCATTTGATATTGTGGGCGCATTCAGGTCGAACACAACATTCTGGGTGCCGTCGCCCTTTACCAGCACCGAAATCTGCTGGCTCGCGCGGCCGTATTTCGCGGTCACTTCTATCTCTCCCGGCGGAACCTGCGTGAGCGAAATCTCGCCGTTGCCCGTGAACTTCTTTCCCAGCGAGCTCACGTTCACGGTCAAGCCGGCCTGTATCGGAAGCCCGTTGTCGTCAACTGCCTTTACGATTATATTGTATGCAGGCATCGTGAACTCGACGCGCGCAGGCGGGGTTGCGACCTTGTTCTCAGCAGTCGTCCCGTATTTCGCGGTTACCATGTATTCAGTCCCTGACACTGCGCCTGCGAAATTGAACACGCCCGTGCTGTCCGTGAGCGCCGATGCCGTAGACTCCCCGAACGTGAAGAAGAGCTCCACGCCCTCAATGGGTGCGCCCTTCTGGTCCTTCACCGAGACCTCGAGTGCGCCTATGGGCACTGTGAGCACCTTGGGCCTGTCAAACAGGGCGAGCCACGTATCCTTGTTGTAGCTGAAGACCTGCACGCCCTGGTATGTGAGATTTATGACGAGCGGCGCCTGTATCGGCCGCGCATCCGCCGTAATCACGGCCGAGAAATGCCCGTTTGCATCCGTAGTCGCGGTGCCCGTTACCTGCGTGTCTGACGTGTAGCCAGTGCCTGACACTGTGTAAGTATAATCCACGAGCGCACCCGGGACCGGATGGCCGTTCGCGTCCACGAACGTGAGGTCGAGCGTGCCCGTGATGGGCACGGCATTCTGGGCAAAAGCAACTGAAACAAGCAACATCAGCACTGCCGCAAACAGTAATTTCATTCGACCACCGCGGTTATATCTCGTGCGCCTATTTAACTTTTATCTAATAGTTCGGCGCGCGCCTGGGCTTGTACTTCCTGCGTTGCGCAGTCCAGCAGCGTACTTATGCTTCCCTCAGCGCCTTTGCAGCCCGTTCTGGCGCCATCGAGTTGAGGAACGAGTTCGCGCCGAACTCAAAGCCCGCCCAGATGCCGAGCCTCGGGCAGATTTCAATGTGGAAGTGCAAATCGCCGTCCTTCTTCCTCAGGGGCGCGGTGTGCAGGTAGTAATTGTAATCCGGGTTGCCGAGAAGCCTGTCCATCCTCGCGAGCACTTGCTTCAGCGCATCTGCCACTGCGTGCAGCTCCTTGCCGCTCATCCCGCCCAAGCTCCCGCGGTGCGGCTTCACGAAAAGCCAGCTCTCGAAGCTGAAGCGCGGCGCATAAGGCGCGAATACGATGGCGTGCCCGTTCTCGTAAATAACGCGCACCTTCTTCTGCTTCTCCTTCTTCCAAATCTTGCAGTATGGGCACCCGCCGCCTGCTTTTTTTGCCGCCTTCATTTCCTCCTGCACCAGCATCGGCACCCTGTCCATCGAAACCAGCTGCGTGTGGCTGTGCGCGAGCGACGCGCCCGCGGCAGGCCCTTCATTCTTGAATATTAGCACATACTTCAGCTTCTTGTTCTCCGAAAGCTTGCGCTCCCTTTCGGCATACATTCCGAGCACTTTTACAAGATGCCCGACGCTCAGCTCCGAAAGCCTCTGCCCGTGCACCGGTGTCTCCACTATCACTTCGTGAGTGCCATAGGCCTTCGGGAAGCTTAGGTCAACCGCGTTGAACTTGTTCGGAAAACAGCGAATCTGCCAGCTTCCCTTTCCATCGCCAACCCGGCTAATCTCGGGCGGAGTCATGTGCTCATTGCCCGGGCAGAAATAGCACGTGCCTGCTTCGGAAGGTTTTTCCTCGCGCTTTCGCACAAACTCCTGCGGCCTCTTGCCTCTATTAGCGGTTATGATTACCCATCTGTCGAGCAAATAGTCCTTGCGCCACTCGTTCTTCTCGGTCTTCGGGGAATCGGACATGGGTAGCTATCAGGTGGGCTATATAAAAATCTATTAGATGAACGCCTCAGCGCGCGCCTGCCCGCAATTCAGATGAACGCTTCCACGTCCTCCTTCTTCTTCTCCTCGCCCATCTCGTACCTTCGCGCCATGGCCTCGAGGTTCTCGCCCTTCGGCGAGTTGCGCGATTTCTTCCTCCTAATCTTCACGAACACCGGGTGATTGACCGCCTCGCCCACAAGCAGGCCCTCGCCCACGCGCAAAGTAGTAATTGCGCCCAGCATGCCCTCGTCAATCCCTTCGCAGCTCTCGCCTATGTGCTTCACGTCAAACGGGTTTGTCACGCGCAGTATTACGTTGGAGTTGCACTGCGATAGCGCGGTGGTTGAGAGGTGCACTGGCCTCTGCGATATGAGGCACAAAGATGCGCCGAACTTCCTTCCTTCGCGCGCAATCGTCGTAATGATGCCCCTTGAAATGGCCGCGCCCTTCTCCGCCTTTTCTGGCGCAAAGTTGTGCGCCTCCTCTATGAACAGCGCGAATGGCGGAATCTTTCCCTTCTTCCGCATCTTCAGCAGCCTGCGCGAGAAGTAGCTCACGAGCATCTGCTTCTTCTTCTGCGAATCCATCTCGCTCAAATCAAGTATGCTCAGCCCGCCCGGCCGCGCCAGCTCCTTCATGCTCGGGAAGTCGGCCTCGCCGAACAGCCGCGCCTTGCGGAGCTGCGAGAGCCACGCCAGCAGAGGCCCCTTTATGTTTTCCTTTATCTCAGACTCTTCGATTCTTGCAATCAGGTCATCAAGCCCATAGCCCGTTTGTTTTTCCTTGCTCTCGGCGCGAAGCGCATAGAGCTCCTTTTCGACCTCGCGCTTCTGCGTTGCGGAAAGTTCGGTCATGAACTCGAACAGATTGCCCGGCGTAACCTTGTGGAATGCGATGCGCACCTTCCGCCCATCGAAAACCTTTGTCCTGTCCGCATACTCGCCGTACTTGAAGCCCAGATACTCACCGTGCGGGTCAATCATTATGGCTGCGAGCCTGCCCTTCTCAGGCTTCCGGTCGAGCAGCTCCTCTAGCAGCACGCTTGCAAAGTAGCTCTTGCCCGCGCCGCTCATTGCGAGAATTGCGAGGTGCTTCTGCAAGAGTCTAGTCATGTCAATGGTCGCGGGCAGCTTGTGATTCTCAATCTCGCCTATCTGCAGCCCTCCATCAACAAAACCTAAGAAGTCTTTGAGCACGCCCGAATCAACAGCGGAAACCGTGGAGCCCGGGGATGCGGGGAATGTGCTCCTGAGAATGTGCGAGTCCTTGAACACTCCGAGCGCGCGCGCATTTGCCACAGTGTACTCCCAGTCAGTTACAGGGAAGTTCGCGCTTATAGGTGCAGTCTTCTCGTACTCTGCCACGCTCTCCGCCCTTTCGAAGTACCTGTTAGCCCGCGTAATGTCAACAATATGGCCTATGAGCATGCCCTGCTCGTTCTCGCAGCATACAAACTGCCCGCGCCGCACATGGGGCGAGCTCAGCACAAATGAGAATCTTTCAGTTGAAGGGCCGTCGAACGTAGATATTACGGTCCCGATTTCAGCCGCCTTGCCAGATATTTTTGCTTCTGCCATGCTTCAATTTTGCGGTTCAGGTTAATAAGCGCTGGGAGGCTGGGGAGCGGGTGACTTTGTTTATCTAAACGGCCTTTCATCTCTCCTCAGCTTCAGCATGCTCTGCGCGCCGCCGGCCTTCAAAAACAAGCTCCTATAAGCCCTGTCCATCTCGCGCTTGTCCATGGCAGCGCGCATGTCTGCCTCAATCAGCACGGCTGGGTAGGCATAGCGGCTGTTTATGCCGCACAGCCATGCAACAACGCCCGCAACTTCATCGTGGTCCGCAGTGCCTTCTATGAATTCAACGCGCAAGGGCCTGTCCTCCTCACTAGATTTCAAATAGAATGCAAGAACCTTGCCGCCCCACTCGCCCAAATCCTTTATCACCGGGTCATTCTCAGGCTTTGCCACATAGTTGAACACAAACGTGCGCTCGCGCGGCCGCAGAAGATGGTTCAGGAAGGGCGTGTCCGCAGTGTTCGACAGCCGCTCCATTGCCGGATTGCCCTTGCCCGCTATTTCCAAAAACCGCTTGCCGCGGCTGTCCTTTATCACGCCCACAAGTGCACACTTATTCAGCGAGGCCAGCTCGTAAAGCATCCGGTACTTTGCAATAACCTCGTCGTAAAGCTCGCGCAGAGGGCTTGTGCCCGTGGGCTTGTCCGCTATTTGCGGCGCGACAGAACCGTCCAGCAGTAA
>NZ_JAUSNF010000046.1 GCF_030646255.1 Candidatus Burarchaeum sp.
CGAGATTTGAACTCGCGACCTATCGCTTAAAAGAACCCCTGCGCGGCTCTTTTCAGAACTCCGGCGCAAGGATTTTTCTCCATCGGCGTTTTCTTTTTCCAGGGTTTTTCTTTTCCCAAAAGAAAAAGCCTTACGAGGCGATCGCTCTACCACTGAGCTACTGGGGCCCAGGAAACAGTAGGTTTCCTGAGGTTCACATTTCCTTTTGTCTGCAGACATAAATATATATAGGGCGGGTGCGCAAGAAAGAAGCATGGCAGAAATGCAGGTGCGGGCTCCGATGCAGGCTGGCGGTACTCTTGCGGACTACGCTGCGGAGGCCGTCAGCATGAAGAACCGCCTATCCGACCCATCGACGGCCCACATAGTCGTCGTGGATGTACTTGACAGGAACGGGACGCTGGTTGACAGGTTTGTCGGCCTCCACGCCGGGACTGCGATTTTTGACTTCAGCAAGGGCAAGAACGTGACGCGGGCCGAGGTTGAGGAAGGCGGCAGGTTGATGGCGGTATGGTATTTCAAGGACGGCCACAAGGAGCTTGAAGGCCTGGATGGAAACCTCCTCAATACGCCGCTCATGAATTTGGGCTATGAGGTGTTGGGCGCTTATGCCAAACGGAATCCGCCGCTTTCGGGACTGATTCCCACAAGGGTGGCAACAGACGTGGCCGTGCCGGCCGCAACGCTTGAAGTCGGCATGCGCAGCGAGGATGCGGGGAGCTTGCAGAGGATGCTGAATGACCTGGGCATTACGGATTATGACGGGAAGGCGCTGGTGGTGGACGGCGACTTTGGCAGGAGGACCGAGTCCGCAGTGAAGAAATTGCAAGAAATCCTGAATGAGGCGGGAATCACGGCCAGCAACGGGAGCCCGCTTGCAGCCAACGGGGCATTTGATTACGAAATGCAGCAGGCCGTGAGGAAATATCTCATACTGGTGCAGCAGGCTCCGGGCGAAACTGAGGCAATACATACGGACGTAACGAGGCGTTTGTGGGAGCCCGTAAGCAGGGGCGGGTATTTGAGGAGTTCTCTGGACATTGCGGATAAGATTCACGGCGAGATCCGGGACATGATAGACAGCGGAAAGACAGCCGGCTTGGGAAAGGACAGCTATGGCGGCCTTGAGTCTGGCTGCGCAGTATACGTTTCCAGATTCCTGCAGAAGCGCTATCCTGATTTGGGCATACCACAGGTTGACGCTGTCCGGGCGCTGCTGGATGACAAAATCCTCCGGAACAACCCGAGCCAGCGCAACGAGCAGCTAAGCGAGGGATATGGGCGGCCCGTCTATGGCGAGCCCACTGACGGAGGTATGATGTTCTCATATGGTATTGCGGGCGCGTCAAGCCGGCATTCAAACCACGTCATGGTGACCATATGGGACAAGAGGGAGGACAAGTGGTATGTTTACGAGGATTACATCGGCCTGATGCGCACGCCTCTCGAGGATGTCCTGGCGCGCCCGATGTTCGGAAACGGGATTTATTTCGCGCGCTATCCCGGCACGTAGGATGCATAAACGAGAAAAATAAAAGCCAGGGCCGAGATTTTTGAGCGGCCATCCATTCTTGTTTTCAAAGCCCGGGGAGTTTCATTTTCTTTATTCCCCAGGGGCTTCTTTCTTTTTTGAAAAGAAAGAAGGGCCTGAACTCGGAATCCCTTGCGGGAACCAGTTATCTCGGGGGTGTAGAGAGGGGGCTGTTTGAATACTTGAGCGCCCCCTTCTTTCGAGACTGGCGCAATAACCGGGTTCTGCCACCCTGGCGTCTGCTCTAATTGGGGGCGAAAGAGGTTTAAAAAGAATTGTGCCCGGGCAGGATTACGCGATGTTTATCTGCACCTGCTTGCTCACGTCCGATGCCATAGGCACGTCAAGCTTTGCTATCAAATACCACTTGACCTGCTGGCTGCTTACAAAGAACTTCAGAAGGTCGGTTACCGCGCCGCCGACCTCGCCGGGAATCTGAGGAATCTGGCCCTGGTTCGGAATCTGCTGGGGCACGACTATTTTGAAGGGATATGCTATGGGCTCCGGGCTTGCGGCATATTCCTTTTCACCGTCGAGCGTGTTTTTGAGCTCGAAAACTGTTCTGTCTGACGTGTGTTTGCCTGATCTTTCGCGCCTGAGGGCTGTGAGCGCAATGAAGAGGCCGCGCGCCTTCATAGGCCCTTTGAGATTGAGCACCACGGTGCCTTCAATAGTGTCCCCTGGCTTGTAGTTGAAATTGTTGAGCTTTACGTCAATGCTGCCTGCGCCGAATCCGAACATGGGAGATCACCGCCTAGTATCTTCGCTGCCGACATTTTAAACTTATGCTGAAAGAAGCTCCAGAACATTTTTCTTTATCTCGTCCCTCACGCGCTGGTATTCCTCAACCGGCTTTCCCACAGGGTTTTTAATGCCCCAGTCAGTCATGGGCTTGCCCGTAAGCGGGCACGCATCCTCGCAGCCCATTGTAAGTATGGTGTCTGCCCAGTCGATGAGCTCTTTTGTAAGCAGCTTTGGTTTTGTGTTCGGAAGCTCGATGCCCACTTCGCGCATAACCTGCCTGGCGCCCTCATCTATCTCGGCCGCCGGCTTGCTGCCTGCGCTTTGCGCTTCCGCCTTGCCTCGGGCCAGCGCATTGAGAAAAGCCTCGGCTATCTGGCTCCGGCAGGAGTTTCCCGTGCAGACGAAGAGTACGTGTTTCATTGCCTTCACGTACGAAAGCTGAATGAAAGTATTTTAATCTGCTTTGCCATAATACTGCTTAATGAAGCCGCTAATTGCGCTCAATTTCAAGACCTACAAGGAATCACTTGGCGAGCGCGGGCTGGCGCTGTGCGAGATTGCGGCAGGGGTGTCGATGCTGAGCGGCGTGCGCATAATTGTCGCGCCGCAGACTGTCGACTTGCGCGAGGCTGCCAAGGTGTGCGAGGATGTTTACGCGCAGCACGTCGATGCCATTGCGCAGGGGCAGACGACCGGCTGGATTACTGTTGAAAGCCTGAAGCATGCGGGCGTAAAGGGCTCGCTTGTGAACCACTCCGAGAGGAGGCTGGCGCGGGATGTGATTGGCACGACTGTGGAAAGGCTGCGCGGGGCTGGGCTCGAGTCCATGGTGTGCGCCCAGGATGCAACTGAAACCGCCGAGCTGGCCCGGCTTAAGCCGACTTTTGTGGCCATTGAGCCGCCCGAGCTGATAGGAAAGGGTATAAGTGTTTCTACTGCTAAACCAGAAGTAGTGACAGGGGCTGTCGAGCTCGCGCGGAAGAGCGCCGCCGGCGTCCCTGTTTTGTGCGGAGCAGGCGTGAGCACTGCAGCCGACGTGAAAAAGGCAGTCCAATTGGGTGCTAACGGAGTTCTTTTGGCCAGCGCCTACGTGATGGCAAAGGACCCTAAGAAACTGTTAGAAGAAATAGCAGCCGCGGTTTAAGCCGGGCCGGAGTGAGAAAATGGGATATGGAGATAGAGGTGGAAGAGGAGGCGGTGGCGGCGGTTTCGGAGGCGACAGGCCTATGCACAAAGCCGTTTGCTCTGAATGCGGAGCAGAGTGCGAAGTGCCTTTCCAGCCGACAGATGGAAGGCCAGTTTACTGCAGAGATTGCTTCTCGAAGAGAAGGCCGCCCCGGCGTTAAGCGTTGATGGTGCGGAGTAAACTCAGGCTCTGTAAGCTGGGGTTACCGGAGAATAATCTTCTCTGCGTGCCTCAGCTTCCTTATTTTTTCTATTATTTTCCCGCTTAGCTTGCCGTCCACGATTATCGTGAGCACCGGGTTCGGGAAGAGGTCGGCGTCGTCGGCGATTATCTGCCTTATGGCGAGCTTGTGCCTTGCAAGAATGTCTGTTATGGATGAGACTATGCCCACGGCCTTCGGGTCCGCGTGAATCTCGATTACGTCAAAGCCCAGCGCCTTGGCCGAGTGCGCGAAGTTCGAGCGCGGCTCAAGGGTTGAGAAGATGTCGAACAGGAAGTCGTCATCGGCTATTTCTTCAGCAGTCTCGATTACTACCCGCCTGTCGACGCCTAACGCACGGGCCATCTTTGCCGGCGCTATCTCTATCGCGTTGCAGTATATCTTGCCGTCCTTGTCCACCCGCAGGCCGTAGCGCAGCATGGCCTCTGCCACTATGCGCCTGGCGCGCTGGCCTTCGAAGAATTTCTCGAGTTCCTTGTGCATATGTATAATTCTGTGCAGCAATGTTTAAATATGTAGCATGTCGCGTATTGGGCTACAAAGGAGGAGTGCGAAAGCACGGGGTGTTTGAAATGGAACTAAAGGGAAGGGGTTTGGTTTGGCGAGCAAGGAACTGAGAAGGGCAGCCTGGTTCTAGCGAAGTTCAGGCGCGAGCATCCGCGCGAGGCGGCCGTGCTTGAGAAGTTTCTGGAACGGCAGGGCATTAAGATTGAGGCGTTTTTTGAGAAGGACCAGAGACCGTCGATAGAGGAGATACTGCAGGGAAAGCTGATGTGCTGAGATTATGCAGATACGAAACACTTGGAGGTGTTTGAAATGGACAGAATGGGAAGGGGTGTATTTTGGCAGAGGTAAGGCAGGAAGAGAGGCAGCTGGTGTGCCGGCAAGAATCGCATTCGGGAGGCACCTGCTGGAGATGACGGGAAGAATCGGGCAGTTCTTCAGGGATGCGCACTTGGATTCTGCATCCATGGAAGGAATGAACTACTTCCGCGTTACTGGCGGAGGATCAGGGATAGGTGATCTGGTAATGACAGTATACAAGGACGACCCTGTCACGAACATGCTCAGGAAGGACCCGCTAACTGTGCGGGAAGTTGATGCAGTGATGAAGGAAACTGCGGGGAAAATAACTGTAGAGTACCTGGCTGCGAGGAGGAAGGCGCAGGACCGCGAGCGCGGGCAGGAGATTGCGAAGCGCATCGCGAGGTTCAGGGCGGAGGAAACGCCGACGCCTGCAGAGTTGGAAGCACACACGGAAAAGCTGCTGAGGATGCCGGAGCTGCACAGGAACAGGAGGCCCGGCATTATTGTGGAGGCGAAGCCGAAGCAGCAGAAGCAGAAACTTCGGTCGCACGTGATTGAAGGGCCGTTTGGAATATATGGGTAAACGCAAGAAAATGTGATAAATAAAAATGAGGTGTTGAAATGGAGATGAAGGAAAGGGATTTAGTTTGGACATGGGATGAGAGCGGCAAACACGGAAACGCCGCGCAAACTCCTTAGGGGTTTTCCGCCCCATATACTGGCTGAGAGCGGGCTGAATGCAAATGGCCCGACATTCGTATCCATCCACATGGAGCCCAAGTGCAACTTTGCGTGCCGGAAGTGCTTTATGGAGCGGGAGCCGCTTGTCGAAACCAATCCAAGGCTTGAAATGGCGGAAATTGAAACGATTCTTGTGAAGGCAGAGGGCGCGGGCGCAAGGGTATTTTCCATAACTGGCGCCGGCGAACCCTTAATGGGCGCCCACACATTGCAGGCAGTCGATATCGCCCACCAGCTGGGGATGACTACGCTTATGGCTACCAACGGCAGCCTTGCCGATGAAAAAACACTTGTCTTCTTGAAAGAGAAGGGAGTTACGCTGGCTTTCAGCATAGATACTGTCGATCCGAAAGAGTATGCCAAAAGGACTGGAACCGCGGGGGCGATGCTTGAAAAAGTGATGCATAACTTCCGTACTGCCCAGGAAATATTCCGAGGCACAAAAACAGTCGAAGCTTTCGCAGGTGAAACCCTTGAACTCTTCCGTTTATTCGTCCATGCCACGCTAAGCAGCTCGGACGGCCTTCCTGAGGTTGAGGCAATCCGAAGGATTTTCGATCCGGAAACCGCGCTTCTCAGCGTCTCGCCAGTGGCGGGCGTAGGTTCCGCTAAGGAGAATGGAATGCGGCCCCCATCATCCCCTGATGCGCTAACTGAACGGCACATCGTCGTAATCCGCCACCCGCAGAGGGGAACGCCAATCTGCGGGTTTTTTGCATTCGGCATTGACATGAACTTCGACGGCAACATACTGCTGGACGCGCACGCTGGCAAAACTGCCGGTTTGCTCAAAAACATCAGGGATTTCGGCCTTGACCCTGCCCTGGCTTTTGCCCATAGCAGGCCGTCAAAGGAAAGGTTCATGGACAGGTTCTTGGATGGCGGGTTCTGCCCTGTACGCGCTCCGAGGCTCGATGAATACGTTGATGAGGAAACCGTCATCAACCATATCGCCAAGGGACAGAGCTTGCTGAAATTCGCCTATCTGGGCGCTGGCGCAGGCCGTTTCATGCAGCTTTTGGAAAGCGCGCAGTACACAACGGGCCGCAATGAGCAGAAAATCATAGACCGAAATTCCGGGCGCCTCCAGCACTTCATCAACGGCCGTGACGCGGTGGTCTTGGGCGTGGGAAGCGGCTGCAAGCTCGCCCCGCTCGTCAGCAGCGCCAGAAGTTCGCGCCTCCTGGACATAAGCCCTGAAATGCTGTCTTTCGCCGTCAGGGGCCTGGATAAGCAAGCCGATGCGCAAATATGCGATTTCGAGATGTTTGATTTTTCCAAATGTGCGCCTGGCACGGTATTCGTGATCCTAGGCAACACGCTTGCCAACCTGGACGATATACCGGCCTTCCTTGAGCGCGTGGCGGCAGTAGAAGGCGCGCGCATATTGGTTGGAATGGAATTGCTGGATAAAAGATCGGCAACTGAACTTGCCTCCCTGAAGGCGGCCTACAGCAACGAGGCGGATTTTGAGTTCATATTCACGCCTCTTGAAAGGCTGGGCGTAAAGCACGAAGATGGCAAGGTGGGCATCGGCTTCAATAAGCGCTTGCGGAGAATAGAGGGAAAATTCAGCTTCTCAGACGAGAACGCCAAGGAGCGTTTTTGTTCTGCACATGGGCTGGAGCCTGCCGAGATGGACGGCATTCTTCTCGGCGTTTCGGCAAAAATGAGCCGCAGGGACTTTCTTGAAATTGCAAAAAAGGCGGGATTCGGCCTGGAGGGCGAGTTTAGGGAAGGAAGGAACCATCTTTTTTGCTTAGAAAGAAGGCAGCTTGGATGAAGCACCAAGGAATTTAAGCTTTCCCCGAGAAGGCAGGTCGTGATACGATGACTAATGTGAAGACCGGCACGCAGGCAGTAAAGGAAGGCTTTGCGCGCATGGTGAAGCACGGCGTGATAATGGACGTGACTACTGGAAAGCAGGCGCGCCTCGCGGAGAAGGCGGGCGCTGTTGCCGTGATGGCCTTGCACATGGTGCCTGCAGATATACGAGCTGTGGGCGGGGTCGCGCGCATGCCCGACCCGAAGGCCGTGAAGGAGATTATGAGGGCGGTCACTATCCCGGTAATGGCCAAGTGCAGAATCGGACATTTTGCAGAGGCGCAGGTTCTGGAGTCGCTCGGCGTGGACATGATTGACGAGAGCGAGGTGCTCACGCCTGCTGACGAGGAGAGCCATGTTGACAAGCGTAAGTTCAAGGTTCCGTTTGTGTGCGGGGCGCGCGATTTGGGCGAGGCTTTGCGCAGGATTGACGAAGGGGCTGCCATGATTAGGACTAAAGGCGAGGCTGGCACGGGCAACATCGTGGAAGCAGTGCGGCACATGAAGCTCATCAACAAGCAGATAAACGAACTGATGAGGCTGAAGAGAAATGATGCGATGATGGCCGAGAGGGCCAAGATATACCGCGTGCCGCTCGCGCTCGTGCAGAAGGTTGCTGAGCTTGGCAGGCTGCCTGTGGTTAATTTCGCAGCCGGCGGCATTGCAACGCCCGCGGATGCTTCGCTAATGATGCAGCTCGGTGCTGACGGAGTGTTCGTAGGAAGTGGCATTTTCAAGTCCAAGAACCCGGAGAAATTTGCGCGCGCGATTGTCGAGGCCACGCGCCATTACGATGACCCGCGCGTTGTCGCAAAGGCCTGCGAAGGGCTGGGCGATGCGATGAAGGGCAAGGATGTGCGCACGCTGGCAGGGCATGAAAGGATGCAGGAAAGGGGAAGATAACGCTCTTTAGGGCAAGACCATGTTGGACCCGTTTTCAGTGAAGCTCTTGCTAGGTTTTTTGGTAGGCGGCATTTGGATCACACTTGCCACCGTGATTTCTGAGCGCTTTGGCTCGAAAATCGGCGGGCTTGTGGGAAACCTGCCTTCAAACATACTCGTAGGTCTGTTTTTCATAGGCATGACGCAGAGTGCGGAATTCGCCGCAGAAGCAGCGGGCACCGTGCCGATTGGCATGATAATGGATTCCATCTTCCTCTTCTCTTACGTAGTGCTCGTGAAGAAATACGACAAGCTTGCAGCCCTGCCCGCCCTAGCCATATGGTTCGTGATGGCATATGCAATCGGGAAGGTGAAATATTTCGACCTTTTCTGGACTACGCTGGCATATTTTGCCGTTGTTCTGGCATTGTTCGCATATTTGGAATACGGCATGCGCATACCGTCCATGAAAAAGAAAAAGCCGGCCTATTCGGCCTCTGAACTCGCCATCCGGGGCTTCCTGGCAGGCGGCCTCATTGTAGCAGTCACCATCGGTGCGGCCTTGTTCGGGCCTGTCTGGGGCGGGATATTCTCGGTCTTTCCCGTTGTTATGCTTTCCACCATGTATCTGCTGAACCGCGCGCAGGGCCCGGAGTTCGCGCAGGCTACGGGCAAGGTGATGCTTCTTGGTTCAGTCAACATAGTAGTTTATGCGTTTGCCGTCATCTTCACGTATCCGGTTTATGGACTGGTGTGGGGCACTGTGATTTCCTATGTGGCTGCTGCCGTCTTCGTAGTGCTGGCTTATCCGATTATAAAGAAGGTTTCGTAGAGTCTGATGGGATGAAAACCATGCGCATCGGCGTTCTCGCCCTGCAGGGCGATGTGGAGGAGCATCTGGCGATGCTGAAGAAGTGCGGAGCAACAGCTGCGCGGAATGTGGGACGGGGCGGAAGCACGGAGGAAGTCGAGGCTGTGCGCGTGAAGCATGTGAAGGATGTCGAAGCGGTTGATGCGCTAATCATACCGGGCGGAGAATCTACGACTATAGCGAAACTGATGTGGGCTTCTGGAATTGCGGAGGAAGTGAAGAAAAGGGCGGGCGAGGGCATGCCCGTCTGGGGCACGTGCGCCGGCCTTGTGCTATTGGCCAAGAAGGGAGATGAACAGGTGAAGAAAACTGGGCAGAAGCTTCTTGAGCTGATGGATTTTGAGGTCGGGCGGAATGCGTTCGGAAGGCAGAAGGAGAGCTTCGAGGCTGAGCTGGATGTGGGTGGGATTAAGAAGTTCCCGGCAGTTTTCATACGCGCGCCTGCAATTGCGAAAGTGTGGGGCGATTGCAAGGTTTTGGCGCGCTTTGACGGGAAAATAGTGGCGGCAGAGCAGGGCAATTTTCTGGCAACCGCTTTTCATCCTGAATTGAGCGAAGATGCGAGGGTGCATGAATACTTTTTGGGGAAGATAGGGCGGCAGGAGAAAAAACGTTAACTTTACAAGAACGATTGTTCTATCATAGAGAACGTGTTGGAAAGGCTGGCTGACCGTAGGGCGTTAAGGTTATTATTCTTCTCGGAGAAGTAAGGGCATAAGGTGCGAGTTGATTCCATGGCATTCGAGACTAGGAAGATTGGAGAGGCAAAGTGGCAGATAGACAAGCAGGGCGCGATGAGGGTGCCCTCTGTCATCTATGCCAACGATAAACTAATTGAGAAAATTAAGACTGACAGGACCATGGGCCAGCTCATGAATGTTGCCACCATGCCCGGCATCATCAATGCTTCTTATGTAATGCCCGATGCGCACGAGGGCTATGGCTTCCCGATTGGAGGGGTAGCAGCTTTTGATATGGAAACTGGCGTAGTTTCGCCGGGCGGAGTAGGCTATGACATAAATTGCGGGGTACGGCTCATTCGCACAGACATGACGGCTGACGAGATTAAACCGAGGATGAACGAGCTCATAGATGCGCTGTTCAAAAACGTGCCGAGCGGCGTGGGCAGCAAGGGTAAATTGAGGCTTGAGCGCAGCGAGCTGCAGAAGGCGCTAGTAGAGGGTGCAGAGTGGGCTGTTTCTAAAGGCTATGGATGGAAGGAAGATTTGCAGCACTCTGAGGAGTATGGAAGGATGGATGGCGCAAGGCCTGAGTTTGTGAGCGATATGGCTATGAAAAGGGGTGCGCCGCAGTTTGGCACGCTCGGAGCGGGCAATCACTTCATAGAGGTGCAGCGCGTTGAGCGCGTGCTTGAGGAGAAAACTGCTAAGGCTTTTGGGCTCTTTGAAGGTCAGGCTGTTGTGATGCTGCACTGCGGCTCGCGCGGCTTCGGCCACCAGGTTTGCGATGATTATTTGCGCGAGATGATGCCTGCTGTTAAGAAGTATAACATAAATCTACCAGATCGAGAACTTGTGTGCGTGCCGCTCAATACCAATGAAGCTGAGAGGTATTTGGGCGCAATGAGGTGCGCAGTGAATTACGCGCTCTGCAACAGGCAGGTCATGACGCAGTGGGTGCGCGAGACTTTTGAGCAGGTGTTTGGCAAGAGCGCGGATGCGATGGGCATGAAGCTTGTTTACGATGTTTGCCATAATATAGCGAAGTTCGAGGAGCATGAGGTGGACGGGCACAGGAAGAAGGTGTGCGTGCACAGGAAGGGCGCTACGCGGGCATTCGGGCCTGGAAGGCAGGAGATTCCGCCAGCCTACCGAGAGGTTGGCCAGCCTGTTTTGATACCTGGAAGCATGGGCACTGCATCCTACGTACTCGTGGGTACTAAGGAGGCCGAGCTGCAGAGCTTTGGCTCGACGTGCCATGGCAGCGGCCGCGTGATGAGCCGCACGGCTGCAATCCACAGCTTCCCGAGTGCAGATGTGAGGAAGAGCATGGCTGACAAGGGCATTGTGCTGCGCGGCGGCGAGGGAACTTTGGTTTCAGAGGAAGCACCGGGCGCGTACAAGAATGTTGATGATGTTGTTGGAAGCGTGCAGGCTGCCGGCCTTTCGCGCGCAGTCGCAAGGCTCGTGCCGATGGGAGTTGCAAAGGGTTGATTTGGCAGACGTCCTGTGCGGAAAAAGTAGATAGTGGGCAGCGGAAGTTGTCTATATGTCGGCTTTTTCTCAAAAATACCCCTTATTTTAGACAGTTAGTCGGGCATTTCCCAGCGAAAAATATATACCAGTTCGGGACGATATGAAGCGTGAACAACAAAATCAGGCTAGAGGGAGGTAAAGCTGTCCCGGCGGAGAACGTCCGTACAGGGGGGCAGGAAGCCCGCCTCAGGCTCCTGGAAGACCGCGCGCTTGCAGGCGAGAAGAACAGCATAAGCTCGGCCAGGATTTCTGATTTGGAATATATGGCGCGCAGCGGCGCCAGATTTGATGCTGTGGAAGTGGACGGCATAGTGCGGGCCGAAAAGGAAACGTTCATGGACACCTATGGCGTGGACAGGTTACCCTATATAGTGGCTGGAGCCAGCGGAAAGCATGTTTATCTCGTGCCCATTGAAGGGGAGAAAAAGGGCGAGGTGCTCAAGGTCTATGACGCATTCAACTTCTACGCAGTGGGTTCTGCAGTGGGGCATGCAAACGAGGAAATTATCGAAACTGCCCTGGAGCGCATGCAGAAGGGAGCCCTTGCATCAGCCAACCTCTATGCCGAGCCGAGGGCTGCGCTGTGCAGCTACCTGTTCGACGAAGAATGGGGCCTTTTCACAAAGCTCCTGCCGAACTATAGAATCTACATGCTGAATTCGGGCAGCGAGAGCAATGATGCGGCGCTCAAACTAGCCGTAGAGTACCAGGCCGGCAGGGGCAAGGCAGAGGAAAAGGATACGATAATAGCAATGCACAACGGCTACTATGGAAGGACGGGCTATGCGATAAACATGAGCGACATTGATTTTGCAATCGGCGGATTCCCGAAAATAGACAAGGAAATCGTGTTCGTCAAGTTCGGGGACAGCAAAGAGCTCGGGCGCGTGTTTAAGGAGAGGGAAGGCCGGATCCTGGCTGTCTGCTTCGAGCCCATACAGGCAGAGGCAGGCATCATCCCTGCGCCTTCGGGCTTCCTCAAGAAGATGAGGGAATTGTGCGACAAGGAAGACGCCGTAATGATTACGGACGAGGTCCAGACCTTTGCAAGGACAGGCAACTGGTTTGCGAGCATTGCATTGGGGGCGACGCCGGACATCATAGTGACCGGCAAGATAATCTCAGGCGCTACCTTGCCAGTCACGATCATTTATGCGAGAGAGGACATCAAATTCGGGCCGAACAGGCACAGCAACACGTATACGGGCAACCCGCTGGGGTGCGAAATTGCGATGAAAACGCTGGAGATAATCGAGCGCGACGGGCTGCTTGAGAACTCTGAAAAGGTTGGGAAATACCTGCTGAAGAAGCTTCGCGAAAGGCTTGGCAGCTTGCCACAGGTGAAGGCAGTGCGCGGAAGGGGCTGCCTGATTGGCATTGAACTGGCTGATTCTGTGAAGGAGAAGGGCTTTGAGTACGCCCAGAAGGCAGTGGAGGAAGGGCTCCTGATCAGCGTGGTTGGAGGCATAGGGGGGGCAAACGATGTCCTGCGCCTGCTTCCTTCGCTTGCCATAACGAAGAAGGAGGCGGACTTCGTGGTCGAGGCACTGGCGCGGACGCTGGGTTGATGCTGCGGGAATGGCAGGGAGCAGGGGCATACTATGGCGGTATGCGCATGTCGTGGGTTTAAATACCACTTCAGGCATAGTATATCCTCATTCTTGGGAGGTATGAAAGTGATTACGCTACGCGGAAGTCCGCCTGTTTGCTGGAGCGCTACTGACAGGGGAGGCGGAGCACTGGAAAACAAGGGGCCGATGACGGATAGAAACCATGGGAGAGCACGGAAGCGGATAGTTTACATTGATTTTGGAGGAACGTTTAATCAACAAACCGAAAAGGGAGGAAATATCATCGATGCACCGGGATCGGGTGCAGAAGACTTGCTTGAACGGATTAAAAAGACGGTGAAAGTTGAAATCATTGAAGGAAAAATAGAAAATTTTAAACCAGTGGACAGCACGGAAATCACACAAGCGGACTTCGAAAAGCTAATTGAAACTATTCGTAAGCGCTGCAGAGATGACGACGGTAACTATGTTGATGGCATAGTAATAACCCATGGAACCAACACAATGGCAGAGACCGCTGCACGCCTCTCATTTATGCTAAGCAAGCCAGCAGAAACAAAAAATGGCATGCCTGCGTATTTTCCCGTACCAATAGTGCTGACCGGTTCTGCCCAACAAAAGCAGGAGAATAAAAAATGGGATGGTGAAAGAAACTTCAGAGATGCGTTCATTGCAGCAAAGCATATGAAAGCAGGAGTTTATGTAACATTCAAGGGAAAAGTAATTCTTGGGTGTAAGGCGCACAAAAATAATGCACATGGCGATAATGCATTTGAGAGCATAAATTATCCGGACATAGCAAGGATAACATACGATGGAAACTTCAGGATTAAAAAGCGCCCTGGGCTACGGTTAGATGATAGATTCCAAGCACCAGGAACGCACATGGGCTATACCAAAAACATCAAAAAGCTCAGTTTTTCACAAGGCGTTGATCCGACTGAGATGGAAAAAGAAGAAAGCAAGAAATCAAAAGGTGTCATAATACAAGGAGTTGGACAAGGCGCAGTCGCAAAGAAGTGGCTTGAGTTGATAAAAGCGCTAGAACAACTAGGAATACCTGTTCTTATGAACAGCGACTGTGAAGGAGGACGCGTGGAAGGAAAGGACCAGATGGTGGCCAAAGAAAAGAACACTACATACCGGGGAGCAATGTCGAATGAGACAGCGATAGTGAAATTCAAAATGGCCGTTGAAATATATGATAATTGCACGGGAGAAGACAAGTTTTTGAAAATAAAAGAATACATGGAAACGGACATTGCTGGTGAAACACTATATGCCAAAAAAACTCCGGACTGGCAGGATGGGTTGCTTGACGCGTTTAATACAAAAATCGGTAAATACGCTTGTACCGTTATGGTGCTAGGTACGCTTATAGTAGGCACTTGGACTTATGCTGCAGATGCGGCTACTGACCATCTACTCATTTGGGGCGAACGGGCAAAATATGAGGATGCGCTACCAGCCCACTGTCGGGCAGACTATAAGCTGGGCATCCCATATACGGATATTAATTTTAGCAAGTACGATGCCATGGTTTTTGGGGAATATCGTAAACTAAGTGCAGAAGAAGAAAAAATGATTGCAAACTATATTTCTTTTAACAGACCAGTAGTCTTAATATCGGGCGTCCCTGGATTTTTTGCCGCAGGACCAGAGGAAGGAGAGATTACGAAGGTCGTGCGCGATGAAAATGATGAGGCAGATCTTACCAGCATGCCTTGGATCGGGGCAACAAAATATGGCAATAATTCGAGAGAGGAACATACGAAAATGGATGCGTTCATAGTCGAGGACAGACCATTTGGATCCGAGCTCAGGAAAGGAGATAAAATGGCGAGTGAAGCTCCTGAAAATAATGGCGCCATACCTAAGGGGAGCCTGCTTCCAGGGGCGGAAATAATAGCAACGTGGGATAACGGCAAGACATATGCATATCGCTATGGTAATGTGTTTTGGATGTCGCCGGAGCCATATGCGGGCAGCGGTTCAGAAAACAACTTAGTGCTGTTCCGGGCTGCATTAACGTCACTTATAGATGCTACGAAAAAACCAGATGACCCTGTGACGGCCAGACTGGTGCAGGCATACAACTACATAAACGAATTATTTAGACGAGAGCAGTGAGGTACACGAATGCAAATACTCAATAGAACATCGCAGATATTCTTGAGTCCTAAAGACGGGGGCAGCGGGAGGATGGAGAGGCAGGAGCCGAAGATCGATAAGATGCAAGAGCAGACGCAAAAGCGGATTCTTTGGATTAAGACTGGAGGGACTATTGCAGGGGCGGTAGGAGTTACAAAAGGCAGCTCGGCAGGTGTGCTGGATGAATTTGTTAGCAAGCATGCAGAGGAAGAAAAAGACAGGATGACTGTTGAAGGGCGCAATTTGACTGATACGACTGGCAAAGCAGTAAGCGTGGATAGCTCTAATTTTGATCCGGAGATTCATTGCATTCCATTGGCACAGCAGATAAGGAAGGCAGTGACGGAAGGGCCTGTGGAAACTCGATTTGATGCCATAGTGATAACTCATGGCACCAATACGATGGAGGAAACTGCACCTCATTTGGCATATATGCTAAGGGACTTGGATGTGCCGATTGTTGTTACAGGTTCGCAGACACCTGCTGAAGAACCGGGAAGCGATGCATTCAAGAATATTCAGGATTCGATGCTGGCTGCGCAGGTGCTCTGGCCCGGCGTTTATGTTGTGTTTGGAGGGGATGTAATATTGGGAACGCGGGCGCACAAGAAGGATCCATATGCACCTAGTGGATTCATAAGTAAGAATTATCCACTAGTTGGAGAGATTAATGCAGATGGAAGTATTGGGCTCACCGGCATTAGACCATATAGAGCAGAAGGCACTCCAAATAGATGCATTGAAGCAGTATGTACGGATATTCACGTCATGGATGCGCATCAGGCAATGAACTTGGGCCCGAATATGCTTGAAGCGATTCCAAAGGATTACAAAGGAGTTGTTATTCGCGGATTTGGAAAAGGCGAGCTGCCAGGTGAGGCAGGAAGACAGAACTTACATGAAATTGTCAGGCGGTGGGCAGAAATGGGAATTCCGACACTGATCACTAGCCGCTGTGAGCAGGGATTGGTGCAGTGCGTAAAAGGAGCGAGCCCACCGGATGCGATTTATTCTGGAGATATGGCGGAAGGGGCAGCAATTGCTAAGTTCAGGCATGCGCTGGCGATGACGGAAGGAATGAGTGGAAAAAATAGGGTGAAGGAAGTCAAAAGGATTATGACTAAAGAAAATTGGGCGGGAGAAATAAGAACGCAGCAGCTTGTCAACTATAACGTTATGCGCATATTTGATATAATAGTAAACGGACAACAAATACATCATGATCATTGGAGCAGTTTAGATTATGATGCAATTATTTTTAAGAATCTAGAGCTTTATGAGTATTTCTTCTTAGATAAGCCTCGTGGCGGATTTGGTTTGATAAATTTACTTCGATTAGTCAAATCATTAGATTTTTTTGGAAAAGAAGCATCAGATGTTTTAGTTCGTAAAATAGAGGACCCTAAAATAACGCGTAATGAAAAAAAAGCCGCCCTTCGTTTGTTAAGCGAGATGACGGCAGATCCAAATGGAGTTATTCACGCATTTGCAAAAACATTACGCTCAGAAAAACAGAGAAATAAAAAGATGATACTAACGGCACTTCATGACACATTCTATGAGGCAGAATCAGAGTACGGTTCACCGTCAGAGTCTGAAATCATAAAATCAGAACGACTTCACCAAATATGTTCAGGTATTTCTAGCACAACGATTTGTGAGTTAATAGACTCATTACTGGAATTAAAGAAAAAACATGAAAAAAATGATTCAGCTACGCTGATCTTATTGGAACTATTATGCTGTGGACATTTTGAACAATATTCTCTACTTAATATTCATGAAAAATTTAGAAATATCATAATTAATGGAAAAAAGGAGGAAATGTTTTATTCATCTCCGGCGCTATTTAGAAAGAGACTTTTGAAAGAAATATTTTATAGTTTGAAAAGTTGCGAAAATGGTCAGAAATATCAGCAAGACTTTTTGAATAGTTTTATCAGGCACATCAAAAAACATGAGAAGGATCCCTGGGCCATTGTAAGAAAATGTCGAATGCTTGTGGATTTGCACGAAGAAATAGATATGCCATCTGCTAGTTTGACAGAAAACGAGCAGAAGGTGGTAGTACTACTCACATATTTTGAAAATAAATTCGAAGGAGAGAATAAAAAGGCCTTAAAAACGGAATTGAAACGCATGCGAAAGATAATTCGGTGGAAACATTCTGAACGACTGCAATTGGAAACGCTTGATGAGAGCGATGCACGGGCACTAGATATGATGGCTGATGAGCTGTCATTAAAACAAAAATTGAAATAAATAGCTATATTTTCTCCCCGAACGTGTGATAGCATGCCATCGTGGTGGCCTTTCCCACGCCCTTCATCTCCCGCACCTTCTGCACGACCAGCCTGCCTATGTCCTCTATTGACGCGCCACGAACCTTCACGAGCATGTCGTAGTCGCCTGAGATTATGTTTACTTCGTAGACATAGGGGGTCTTTACCAGCTTCTCCGCCAGCTCCCACTCGGTTATGCCCTGGTGGGGCTGGTAGCCTATGAGGAGGTAGGCAGAGGTGGGCATGCCGAGTTTGGCATAATCTGAGGCAATCGTGAAGCTCTTTATCACGCCCTTTTCCTTCAGCTTCCTTATGCGCTCGTGCACCGTGACGCGCGGTATATCTGTCCTGCGCGAGATGTCGGCTGTGGACTGGCGGGAGTCCTTCCTGAGCTCGTCCAGGATGCGCTCGTCCTTCTCGTCCAGCTTATCCGCTGTTTTTTCGGCCATATGTGGTTTTTGGCTGAGAAATATTATAAACCTGCCTGGTTTTCCGACATTTTGACGACTGAAGCGGGCTGTGAAAATGGACTAAATGACTGTTTTTATGGTGCTAAGGCGAAGAAATTAGACTATGTGATGCCATTTTTTGAGCAAAAAATATATTGGAGTCCGATAACAAGTGGAAACATGTTAAACAAAGTTGTTCGACCGGGCTTGGAAGCCCCTGGAAATAAAAATGATGCCAAGGCAAACGCGCAGATGCGGCGCGAGAGGCGTTTTGAAAACCGGTTCATGCAGGGAGATTCTGAGTTGGTGGATAGGCCCAGGAGCATAAGATCCGCAACTACGGGGGAGCTGGGCTATATGCACCAAAATAGGATCCGTTTTTATCCGGAGGAGGTTGACAGGGTCGTCAAGTACGAATCTGAGAGATACATGGACACGTATGTAAAGGACAAGTTCCCATACATTGCTGCCGCCAGTGAAGGAAAATACCTGTATCTTGTGCCCATAGAAGGAAAGAGAAAGGGCGAAGTACTCAAAGTCTATGATGCCTTCTGCTTCTATGGTGTGCGGGCCGCAACTGCGCACGCAATGGAAGACATAAAAGATGCGGTAGATGCGCAGATTTTAAGAGGATCGCTATGTTCTGCGAATGTCTTTAATGCATCAAGAAGCGCATTATGCCAGTATCTGTTCCACGAAGAATGGGGCCTTTTCACCGAGCTCCTCCCGAACTATAAGATTTACATGCTGAACTCGGGCAGCGAGAGCAATGATGCGGCGCTCAAGCTGGCGTGCGAGTACCATAGGGAAGTGACGCATAAGTTGGACAAGAAAAATACGGTAATATCGATGCACAATGGATTTCATGGGCGGACAGGCTATGCACTAAACCTGATTGAAGGCGATTTTGCAAGACAGGGATTCCCCAGGATAGATAAGGAGGTCTTGTTCGTCAAGTTTGGGGACAGTAAAGAACTCGGGCGCGTTTTTGAGGAGAGGGAGGGCAGGATTTTGTCCGTGCACTTCGAGCCGATCCAGGGTGAACCTGGGGTCAACATTGCCCCGGAAGGATTCCTGAAAAAAATGCGCGAACTCTGCGACAAGGAAGATGCGGTGATGATTGCGGACGAGGTGCAGACGTTTGCAAGGACAGGCGACTGGTTTGCGAGCATTGCATTGGGCGCGACGCCGGACATCATAGTGACGGGAAAGATAACGTCCGGAGGGATCTCGCCAGCAACGGTCATTTATGCAAAGGGAGAAATCATGTTCTATGCCCACAAGCACGGCAATACATACACGGGCAATCCACTTGCTTGCGAGCTTGTGATGACGACCATGCATATCATAGAGCGGGACGGCCTGCTCGAAAATTCCAAAAATGTCGGAAATTACCTGGTTGAGGCGCTCAGGGAACGCATTGGAAACGGCGGAATGGTAAAGGATGTCCGCGGGAGAGGAACGATGGGTGGGGTGGAGCTTGCCGACAAGGTCAAAGACAGGGGATTCGAGTATGCAAAGAAAGCTATTGAAGATGAGACGCAGGGCGTGATGGTGACCGTGGCCGGAGGAAGCGGCGGAGTTAATGAGGTGCTGCGCCTCTTGCTCCCGATGGCGATTACAAAGCGCGATGCGGACATGATAGCGGACAACCTTGCCCGGACGCTGAGCTCATGAGGGATGAAGATTATGCAAAGCGGCACTAGTGGAGGCAGGATATGCAAAATAAATTACGCCTAGGCGTCATTGGCGCCTGCGGCATAGGCGGAAGGCATGCAGTCGCGCTGGCAGGCGAGATGCCCGGCATCGAGATTGGGCTGGTGGCGGATTCCTGTGAATGCGCGCTTGAATCCACGCTTGCTCCGCCAACTTACAGGCAGGCGCTGCGGAACGTTGAGCGCGAGGGCGGAATCCATCCCAACTACGTGCATCTGCAGGACAAGAGGTTGAAGGAGATAATGGAGATGCCGCTCACGCCTCTTGAAAATGTGACGGGCAAGGAGTGCGATGCATACCTGTTGGCAGTGCCGGATGAGCTGGCCGCCAGGTTCGAGAAAAGCCTTGCAAGCACGGCTACGGTCCTGACATTCAATGCAAGCACGAAGATGAGGAAGGACGTGCCGCTCGCTGTCCCATTTGTAAGCGATTTTGATGAAGTTATGAGGCTGCTCGAGGCGCAGAGAAAGGCGGGCCCGGGAGGCGGCCTGGTGGCGCTTCCTAATTGCACAGTTTTGGGCGCAGCCTATGCACTCCACGGGTTGTCTGCGGAGATACCTGCCGAGCGGGTCAGCATCTACACCAACCACTCGATAGACGGGGGAGGGAACAATGGGGCTCGGGCACAGAATGTTTTTGACAACGTGAAGCACGTGAGGGGCGCGAGGGAGGGCGTAAGGAGCGAGCTGAAGAAGGTCCTCGGGGAGGAGCTCGGCGTTGTGTGCGGCTGCTACCGCGTGCCGCTTCTTTCTGCCCAGCATACGGTCCTGTCGATTGATACCAAGCTGGATGCCTACTCACCCCTGCCGCACGAGCGCAAGATTGCTGCCAGGCTGAACAGGTACGGCCAGGAGAAGGCCACGAATCTGATCCCGCAGCTGGTTGTCGCAAGCACTGACCCTGATTTCGGTTCTCCGGCTGACGTCAAGTTCTGCGGGCAGATTGGCAGGCGGCACGCGCGCGGCATCAAGATAGGCGAGATACGCTGGGAGCCCGATGCCACGCCCAGCGACAAGGCCACGCTGAGCATGCGGCTCTCGTACAACAACGAGCTGATGTGCGGGTGGGCGGCGGTGGAGACGCTAGCGGCATTGCACGGGAGAGGAATGCTGCTGAAGTAATTGCGGAGGTGGATAACATGCAGAAACAAATGAGATTTGAGAACCCGAAGGAAAAAGAAACCGCGATGCAGCTTGCGAGGAATCTTGCAACCCGGCATTTGGATATTAACCGGTCTCCGATATTGATAAACGCGATACATGCTAGGCACGAATTGCTTTCGGAAGTAAGGGCGTTCTTCAAAGACGAGGGAATTGTAGAGCATGCAGTTCCGCACATAGTCGCAAAGACTGGCGCCTGCGAGAGCCATGACAGAATTTTCCACTTCGACTACTACGGCCAGGAGGCATTTCTCGTCCAAGCCTGCCAGCTCCACCAGGAATGTTTCTTGCCGCATTTCGAGGCAGTGTACAGCATAAACGAATCATTCAGAAAGGAGCACTTTTTTGACACGAACAACCACCTCTCCGAAAGCACGCTGATTGAGAGCCTGCGGAAGGATGTGAACCTTGAGCATGCGCTCAACTTCATAGAGAGGATGCTCAAGACCGTGGCGAGCAGGATAATTGAAAGGGCGCCGCCTGCGCTCGAATATTTCGGGTTTGCCAACCTTGAGGCTCTGCTGAAGCCATTTGAGCGAATAACATATGCCCAGGCAGCGAAGATTTCGGGCATGCAAGGGGCTGATTTTTCCCCTGAAGATGAGAAAAAGATAATGGCGGCTGTAGGAAAGGGAGTCTACATTACGGATCATCCGGAAGAAATCAAGTTCTTCAGCACCAGGAGAAACGGCAAGACCGCCGTATCCGCGGATTTGTATTTGGATGGATGTGGCGAGGCTGCTGGAATAACGGAAACAGAAAAGAATTCGGATTTGCTTGTTGCGCAGTTCATGAGATCACCTATGAAAATGGCAAGGGCCCAATATGAGTGGTATTTTGAGCTGCATCGCGAGTTCGACTTCTACCAGAGCGGCTTTGGAATGGGCGTAGAACGCCTTCTGAAATACGCGTGCGGTATGCCGCATATCGCCCTGACCGTGCCCTTTGCCAGATCGTCGCAGCACCTTAATCCTTAGAGGAGATGTAAATGGAAGCGAAACTAGCATCAAAAAATTCCGAATTTGCAAACTCCAGTGGGTACGGCATTGCAATACCTGCCAATATAAGAAGAATATGTCGTACGGCCATGGCACCTGGCAGCAGAGAAGAGGATATTCAAAAACGGTTGCAAAATGCGCCGTTGGTGGAGGCCATATGTATGAGGCATAGGCTGGATGCCGAACAGGCCGTGCATTACAGCATGAATGTTTCAAAAAAAGCATCCATAGACCTGATCGATTCCATACTCGTGGTAAAGAAGCTGCAGCAGGAATTCGGAGGACAGGAACTAATAGTTGTCGTAGCGGGAAACAGGGGCATAATAAATGCAGACAGAGTCAAAGGAGGAAAAGAGTCTGGAACTACGGATATTCATGAGATTGCAAAGAGCCTTCACAAACTAGATGTAGAAAGAAAAGCACTCGTTGAGAAAATATTTGAATATCTCAGGGTGAAAGGAACTGTTCTACTCCTCTCAGACATATGGAATGACCCGTTGCATTGGCGGATATTTGCAGGTCTGATGAAAAACAAGCAAAGTCTAGTGCTGGATCGGAAATATTCAGGGAAAAAAATGGCGCTTGGTGAAATTCCTACTGCATATTTGGGTGCAATTCCGAAAGAAATCCTGCGGGCGCACGAAAATGAACTGGCACCGGCACTGTATATTCCACTGGAAATAGCAGAAGCAGTGTACCTTCAAGAAAGATACGATGCCGGAGCCAAAATCGGACCTGTTGCAGAAGCAGAATATGACATTCACATCGGCAGATTTTTCAACATAATTCAACTGCGGCAGCCGGTGAGTTTGACAAGTACAGATAAACGCCCGCGACCAGTTGCACCATATATTCTCAGGGAAGAAGATGAAGACTTTAGAATTTCTTTTGAAGATACGTATGAAAAAATAGTTCAAAAATTACTTATGGCACCGCCTAATTCTCCGCTATTCTATCAGGTCATGGAGGGCAGGCAGAAACAATTTTCCTTGTCTTTTGCATCCAATACGATGTGCGCGTTGCTCAGGCACCTTACATATGTCGCGGAGCTAGAAAAAATCAAATTTGGAGAGTCATGCACAGAAAAATCAATTCTCTGGAAAAACGGGCTTCGACTAAGCATGCCTGCGCTGGGCGAACTTGGAATTGAAGACCAGCAGAGACTATATACGGAAATCAGGCGCCATGTCGAGGATATTGCAGGACAGATAGGAAGGCTCCTGATAGACCCCCTAAAGAACACGCATGTTTCGAATAGCGATCGATCCGTGCCATTTGTCGAAGGTTCACAGAGGGAAACGTCGTAGAGGTGACATAAATGGAACTAAAACAAGTAACAAAAAATGACGGAATACGAGAACCGCGAGTGAACGGATTTTACGGCAGACATTTTGATAACTTTCTGGAATTTAGGCGAGCATCTAGGCCCGAATATGAAGGGCTTACTGCCATCCTATTGGAGCGGTTGCCTAAAAATGCAAAGGAAATATTAGATGTAGGCTGCGGAGATGGCCATATTCCTGCTTTGCTGATGGAACGCATATCTGCGAATTTTCATCTATTGGATCAGAGTGCCCTTGCCATTGAAAAGGCGCGAATGCGGGCGCCAGCTGCAGTTGAATTCATAGCTGAAGATGTGAATTCGTATCTTCCAACTATTCCAGATCGGAGTTTTGATGCGATACTGGCAGTAAACAGTCTTTATGGAGCCACGCTCGACCGAAATTTTGCAGAGAGAATTATGGCAAAACTAATAGATGGAGGCGTTTTCATATTAGTGCTTGCAACAGGAAATAGCCAGTTTGTTGATTTGCAGAAGAAATACTGGTCCAGCGTCCATGAAGATTCGGATTACAAAAAAAATATATTTGAAGATGCCTTGCGTGTTTTTGGAGGCGACTGGCAAATAGCACGCATGCCACTTGAAACTGGCACGTTAACAACGGAGCAATGTGAACGAATAGCGATGTTTATGCTCTATGCGGATCGCCTATTCGAGCCAGTCAGAGAACTTGCAGGAGAATTGCATGAACTCGGTTCGATAACGCAGGAGTATGGCATACTTTGCATTTCGAGAAAAAGGGAGAGATAGAATGGCAAGCGTGCATAAGTTAAAGGAACGGGCGGCGGAGCAACGCGAAGCGCAGAATGTAAAAACTTTTGCAAATAGAACTACTCCAGAAACGCATTACCGCGCACTTGACAGGCCGGACATCAGCTATACGCGATTTTTTACGCGCATGAATTTGTATTTCGAGGAATATGAAAAACATAAAGAAATCCAAAATCCACCGATTTCCTTTGCGGATGGAGTTGCAGATCCAGTAGAATTCAGAAACTCTCCATTGCTTACTAGGTTATTTGGAAACGCGGTTGAGAAACATCTATATGCAGGGTATTCGAGAGCAAGGGGAGAACCGCAGCTTCTTGAGGCCATCATAAAGTATGAAAATTTATTTGTAGACCGAAAATATGATACGGATAACATAAGCATGGTAAATGGGGTAATGAGGGGAACTTCACTGCTTCTAGATGTACTCGTCACATATAATAGAACCAACGAGTTTACTCATGGGCTTGATGAAATTTTGGTAATATTGCCAAATTATCCGTCTCTTAGCGGCATCGCACTACGGCTTCATGACGCAGGGCTCACATCGTTTAAAACTACACTGGCTCAAGAAACTGAAGACTTTTCAATAACCGCTTCAGAAGTAGTACGAGGTATAACTGAGAAAACTCGCATAATGATGCTTACGAACCCAAATAATCCTACAGGTAAGTACATACCCCGCAGAGAATTAGAAAAAATAATTGAAGTTTGTAATGAAAAGAGGATCTATCTCCTGATAGATGAAATAGGCGACAATTATATTTTTGACGAAGGCAGTAGAAAAGCCAACTATCCGATAAATATTAATTCCGAATTTGTTGTGCGGTTGAGGGGGCCTTCAAAAGAAAGAAATCTTGCAGGCGTCCGTATAGGCTATGTTTTGGCAAATAAAGAGCTTATACGAGATATTGAAGATCAGGTACCGTTCTCAGATGGAAACCCGCCAAAACTTGCTAACGACTTTCTTATCGAGGACGCAAGACTGCATTATGAGGTAGAAACCTGTGCGCCTACAACACTTGAAAAAGATGCCATCACATATAAGCAGGAAATAGAAAAAAATGAACAGAAGCTTCTGGACGCAAGAAATTACACCATAAAACGATTACATAATATGATGGGCGTACGAAAAGTGATTGCTCCCGAAGCCAACTTCAACCTATTTGTACAGTTTGCTCATGAAGGGGGGAGTCATGACTTATTTGAAAAAATATTGATGACGACCGGAGTAATTATTACACCTGGCATATGTTTTGGAGTACCTGATTCACCTGATGGCGCATGGATGCGCTTTACGTTTGCAACTTCATTTGAAAAGCTTAGGCGCGGATTGGAGCTGATTGAATATTTTTTGAATACTAGGGGGGCGTAGTTTATGGATGCAAGTAAAACATTGAACGTAAGCATTAGGCGGGCCATAAAAAACAACAAAACAGAAGGTTCATGGATTGTAAAAAATCCTTTGACGGATTTTCTTTCTTTCCGGGCGCGTTTGCAGCTTACAACCCAGGAAATTCAGAAGGCGATTTATGAACTTGCAAGCATGGAGCGAAACTGTCCTGCTTACAACCGCTTTTTGACTGGTATCGTTTCATATGAGCAAGCCTGTATGAATGGCATAGAGAAACTACTCGAGACAGGTGAATGGAACGAAAATTCGAAACGCTCAGCAGTTCTGCTTGATATACTGGAGCAGTTCAGTGGTTTTAGGGCACAGTATCTAGCACATATGGCAAGCAAAGTCATACATCCTGAGCAACGCGAGAGGGCACGGCAAGTCGCAGAAATTATATGGAAAGCAAATTACATTGCACGGATTTCAGAAGGTATGATTTTTAGGTAGTCGACCGTGATTTTTTCGCTAAAATGATTTTTCGTTTATTCTTTTTGTTTTAATTCCGTCATTCCGTCAGCTTTTTTTGTCAAAAGGTGGAGAAAATGGGCACATCGTCGGCTATTTTCGAGCAAATATTATATAAAAAGGCGGGAAAAGACAGCTGGTGATATGGGAATGGTGCTGCAGGCAAGCCTGCTGGAAGAAGTTGTGGACCTGCTGGGGCAGGGAAGGAGCCTTGACAGGCTCGGGCTCGAGCAGCGGGTGAGGGAGCTCGACATAAGCGAGGCGAGCGTGGAGCGTTACTTGGGCGGAGCGGATTCTGCGAGTCCCAGGAAGATTATTGCAAGGAACGAACTTATGGAATGCATGTTCCGGGAGTGGCCTTCCGGCAGCGAGATGTCTTTTTCTGCAAGAAACAGGAATGAGGTTGTGCGGGTCCTGAGCGGCAAGCTTACGCTCACCGAGCAGTATTGCGCAAAAGGCAGGATGGAGCCGTACTGCATGACCGCGCTCATTGCAGGCAGCGTCGTGAGCCTGCCGGAGAATCTGTTTTACAAGATACAGAACAGGCAGAGGGATGCGGCGCGCACGCTGCATTTTGTGCGCCCGCCGCGGGGCGGAACGAGGTAAAATCAAATCAGGATTGGATTTGAATTATTTGGAGTTTTTACGGTTGGAATGGAAGAAAATGGAATGCGGGGTGGGAAAATGGGGAAAGTTGCAATGATGCTGCTGGGCCTGCTGATTCTTGCGGGCGTAAGTTTCGCGGACAGCAAGATACTGGTGATAGGCACCACCAGCTTCAATCTCACTGACATACTGGCAGGCCATGATGTCACATACGTAGCGAACGGCGCGGATTATTCGACCCTTCCGCTTGGCAGCTATGACCTTGTGATATTCAACGAGTATCATCACCTCACAGCTGCTGAAGGAGCGGCAATCAAGGCGTATGTTGACTCGGACAGGCCGGTGATAACGACCGCTGGAGTGCCCCTCTACTTCCTTGGCAGCGGCGTTAATGTTTCTTCATGGCTGGGCGCTACTTCGTACGGGAATAGCGGATTGAAGGCGACTATGGTGGAGGAGAACGCGTTTGGCTCAGGGCTGGCAAATAATTCAGTGGTTCACACGAACGCCGGCACGCACTCTGGCACGGTATCTGGGCTGAAGCCGGGTGCGCACGTAGTGGCGAAGTGGTATGACGGCTCCGTGTTCGCATTTTACTATGGGAAGGCATATTACCAGTCGGAGACCAGGCCGGACGCGTCATATAATTCATCGCGCTTGTTCAGGTCCGCAGTGGATTGGCTGCTTAGCGCTCCGCCGACCAAGCTGCCTTACAAGGTCCTTGTCCTGGGAGCCGCAGGCAGTATGGATGCGGTGCTTCCGGAGTATAATATAACGTACATCAGCGGTGCGGACTATTCTGCGCTTCCTCTTTCCAATTATGACATTGTGATATTTACGGAGTATAAGACGTTGACTGCGGCAGAGGATCAGGCGATTGAGGGTTACGGGCTAGGCGACAAGCCTGTGCTGATGGCGGGAAGCGGCCCGGCGTGGGGTGTGCAGGCTGCGGGATGCCCGGATGGTGCGCATTCGGTGGATTTGACCAGGGGCGGAGAGATCT